>DASUSJ010000349.1:0-7557 GCA_036375155.1 Pyrinomonadaceae bacterium | reverse complement strand
GGTGCCATTACGACCAAACGTGAGCTCCCGGCTCGTCGTCCTTCCTGAACGTCTTCGACTGCATCTTCCAGATCGGCGATCCATTCCGAAACGGTTGCCGGTCGTTTAGCGGGCTCGATCTCTAGCGACCGCATGATCACGCGATCAACATCCACCGGGATATCCGAACGGAGTGAGGACAATGGAGCTGGCCGGTGCATTATCTTCTGCATGACCAGCTGCATCATGTCACCGACGAACGGGGTCTTTCCACCGAGCATGAGGTAGCCGATCGTTCCGAGTGCATAGATGTCTGCCCGCGTATCGACGCCGACCTCGGGCTGCATCTGCTCCGGCGCCATGAACTCTGGCGTGCCGATTATTCCCCGCGAAGATGGCGTTGCACTAGACGAAAAATCGGTGACGGTTGCACTCACGATCTTTGCAAGGCCGAAATCGCCGACCTTTATGTAGCCGTCACCCTTCCCCTTCCGCATCAGAAAAATATTTGCGGGTTTCAGATCGCGATGAAGGATGCCGATCTCATGAGCCGCTTCCACGCCGTCGGCGATCTGGCGGAGCAGACCGACCGCGCGTTTTACCGGCAGCGTACCTTCGCGGCGAAGAAGCTTATGCAGCGTCTCACCCTCGACATATTCCATCACGAGATAGAAGACGCCTTCACCAGACTCACCAAAATCCGTAACACTAACCGTATTCGGATGCTGGATCGATGCGGCGGCTTGGGCTTCGCGTTCGAAGCGTGCGATCGCCTCACCTTCCTGGAGATCGTCACTGCTTAGAATGTCCTGGCGGACAGTCTTGACGGCGACCTTCCGCGAAGAGAATTTCGTATCGCTTGCGAGGTAGACCTGACCCATCGCTCCCTTCCCGATCCGTCGCTCCAGCCGGTAGCGATCGGCAAGAACCAGATCCCCCGGCAATGAGAATCTAGTGGGCGTTTGATCGTCCGGACAGACCGCAACGTCATCGGGATAACAAACATCACATTTCGGGCACTCTTTCATTCCATTCGAAACGAACCGACATTTTACAGCCGCGCAAACGCCTTGCTATAATCCTCTTTCTCTGGGTCGTTAGCTCAGTTGGTAGAGCAGCGGACTCTTAATCCGCGGGTCGCAGGTTCGATCCCTGCACGGCCTACCAGATTAGTTGGCAGAAGGCGTTCAGCCGTATCGGCTGCATACCTTCTGCCTTCTGCGTTCTACCTTTCCCCTTTCCACCTTTTCACCTTTTCACCTTTCCACCCTTCCCCCTTTCCACGACTAGTTCTACCTAAACCTGATCCCTCCATCGTAATACTTCCTCCCGCAGGATCGGATTCTGCTGGAAACTTCCTGTCTCCCCTTGCGCCGCCGTCGCTCGCTGAATGTGCCAGTAGCTGAGGCCGAGCTTGCCGATGGCACGAAGATACCGGCTTCGCGCACGAAACTTTCCGCTAAACAGTCCGCCTATCAACCAACCCGAACTCTTAAAGGCTGATACTGCAGTCTCGCCGTGTTCTTTCGGAATAAGCCCGCGTGCGATATCTATGGCCAGCATTTCCCGCAGAATCTTATTCTGCCGGTGCATGATGTAAAACGCGAAGACGACGAAGATCAGAAAGAACGGTATCTCGATAAAGAGGTAACCGAGGAGAAAAGATTCGAACCCACCCAGGATTGCCATGCCGTTCCAAAGTGCGTGAAGAAACACGGCCCCTAAATAACCGAGTACCGGAGCTAAGATTCTGATAACCGTATTGTGGGATTCACGAGCGATCCCACAGCCGATGCCGGTCATCGCCGTAAAGGTGACATGTGCGAACGGAGAGAGTATGCCCCGCATAAAAAAGAGAACCACGAGCCCAGCCAGACCCGCTTCGCCAAGAGCATTGCCGTAGTATTGAACATTTTCAACCGTCGCGAAACCGAGCGCTATCACGCCGGCAAAAACAATGCCGTCCAGGATGTCATCGAAATATCGTCTGAAGAACACCAGCAGGATCACAAGCCCAACCCCTTTAGAGGCCTCCTCGAAAACTGGAGCCGATATAACACCGCCAGCGATCTGGCCGGCGTCGGCCCCGAAGCTTGCCTCGGCAACGCCGGCGACAACTGAGTTGACTACGATCGAAAAAATGACCGCGACGAGTGCTCCCCACGCAAAGGCGAGCGACAAAAGCCACAGGGGTTCCGGGTCGTAACGATCGAGCCATACGAGCGGAAAAAGATAGATAATTGCCGGAAGGAATGCGACGATCGAAGCGATGATGGCCGGTACGATACCGACGCTGAGAAACATGATCGCGATGACGACCAGCGCCATAAAGACGATCGCAAATATCGTCACGCCGATGCCGACGTAACGCCCGGTGCGGCTCGGTTCGGGGATGGCTTCGAGCTGACCGAGCCCGATATTCGACATCGAATTTTGAAGGTTATCCGGTTGATGATTTGCCGCCTGCTGGATCTGCTGAAGCTGCGCGGCTGCGAGATCCGGCGGTGAAGACGACGGCTCGGCTATCTCAACGGATGCCGTGGCCCCGTTTCGCCCAAACTGGATAGTGTCGCCGGATCTTATTTTTGCCCTGTCGATTCGGGCACCGTTGACCAGCGTTCCGTTGAGGCTCTTGTTGTCAGTGATATAAAAGCCGTCGGCTCTCGCCTCAATGAAAGCATGCTGTTTCGAGGCTATGCGTTCACTTCGCGGATCAAATCGAATGCTGCAGTTTTCACCACGTCCGATCGTCAAAAAGCCACTCTGCAGCTCGTAGACCTTTCCGGCGAGCGTGCCGCTGTTGACGGTCAGACGCAATTTCATAAGGCAATCATAAAAACAAAAAACCCAAAGTCAAGCTATTGTCTGACTTCGGGTTTTTCGCAAAAACAACTCAGCGTGTGCTTACTACTGAGGCTGTACCGACGATGGCGAAGGCCGGTCACCGTTGACTCCGAACTCGCGGATCGCAACTCCGCCGTCGGTGCTATTCACGCGGTACCAGATGTTCGTACTTGGACGAAATACGGCGATATCACTCTTTCCATCACCATCGTAGTCAGCCGGCACGGGCGTATCCTCAGCGATACCGAACTGGTACGCGCTAAACGCACCGCCATTGGAGTTGATCCGATACCAGACGCCAGTTGACGGCCTATAGATCGAGAAGTCGGCCCGGCCATCTCCGTCAAAATCGGCAAAGAGTGGCTTGTCGCCATTGGTTCCGAAGGCGTAGTAGATGGGAATGCTGGATGAACTCGGCAGGATATACCAGACTCCGTTCGACGGGCGCCAGACCGCGAGGTCCGCTTTTCCGTCGCCCTCAAAATCACCTGTTACCGCCCGGTCCGATGGGGCTCCCCATTTCTGAAATCGCATCCCGAGGGTGCTTTGGTTTATATACCAAACGCCGTCGGAAGGCCGCCAGACAGCAATGTCGGTCCGGCCGTCTGCATCGTAGTCTGCCGCAACTGGGATATCTCCGTTTTGTCCAAAATGGACAGCAGGCCTCGATCCGTTGGAACTCATGACGAACCACCAAACGCCAGTGGTTGGGCGAAAGATAGCGTGGTCAGATTTTCCGTCGCCATCATAGTCGCCGGGAACGATAAGGTCGCCGGTGAGACCCCAGTTGGTCGTCGACGACGAATTGTCCGAGCTCCTTTCAACGATCCAATCACCGGTTGTCGGTCGAAACACCGAGAAATCCGTTTTCCCATCGCCGTCAAAGTCAGAGACGATATTCTTAGAATTGGCGTTCGCGTTCGAAGCGTCCACGACGTAAAGACCCGTTGTCAGATCGCCGAGGAGAACCTTGTTTTCACCCAGGAAAGGATAAACTGCCCAGTTGCCGCCATAACTTGTTGGTAGGGCCCTTTCGAGATCCGCCGAACCGCAGACGATGTCCCACGGATCCGCGTCGTTCATGAACTTGAGCTCCTCGTCCGTCGGAGCAAATTCCTGCTGATAGGTGTCGTACTGCCCGATGCGTACCGGGTTCGTCGGGTCACTTATATCGAAAACCTGCGTGCCGGCCTGGTACCAGGCAACATAAAGTTTGTTGCCCATCACCACGGGATTATGCGGAGTAATCGCGTTCAAGCTGAGATCCGCCGCGCGAAGTGATCGAACCAACAACGGGTTGGCAGGATTGCGAACGTCGTAAACACGAAGATCGCCGTTTGAAAGCTCGCGTGCCGAATAAAGGTATTCACCCGTTTCATTCGTCCATGCACTGTGGTTTGAGCTGCTACCGACAGCAACGGAACCCAGCAACTGCGGCGCCTGAGTGGCAATGTTTGTGATGTCGTATATATCGATCTTTGTGCTTCCCGAAAAACCGGAAAGGTACATTTTGTTTCCGCGGATATGCATCGCGTGGACCCAGCCGCCGTCGCTCGATAGAAAATTCCACTTGAGAACCGGAGCGTTTGGATTCGTGACGTTGATGATCCGCAGATTGCGGTCGGATGTGAAGTTGGAGTTTTCGAGCAAGTACGTCGCACCGTCCGAATGGTTGAAAACCATCATCTCGTGGATCTGATTATACCCGCCGCCATTCGTCGCGTTGACCTTCCCCAGGAGGCCCGGATTCGATGGGTTCGAAAGGTCCACGATGTGGACTCCTTCGCCGCCCGAGGTGCCGCTTCCGAAGTAACCGCGGCTGCCGACGATGATCGCCTCAAGGAACTGCTGGTTTGGCGACGGATTGTACCAGGCTGTCTGCACCGGGGCGTCAGGATTGCTTACGTCGAAAATAAATACGCCGCGACAGTTATAGCTCCCCATTACAGCGATATCCCCTTCGGCATAGATGTCAGCGAATTTCAATGATGAACTTGTGCCGCACGTAGGTGTAACTTTCCCGCGCAATTTAACTTTTTGCGCTGAGATCGTTTCGAACGCCGTAAAGGCCAAAATGATCAGAATTCCGGTGATCAGCGATTTTTTCATTAACGAGTGCTCCGTGTTCTCAGGTATCGGAATCTACAAAAGGACGAGACATTCGCCCGTCGGGGAATGAACGATCAAGCCGCTGATTATATTACAGGATAGGTTGGAAAGTCGATGATGTCGCGCACGCGATCCGGCGATCTAGGATGCCGCCTGGTCTCGGCTTGCTTCCCTCATCACTAGGTCGAATGTACCCGGGCCTACTTTACGAAACCGTCGGTTGCGATTCAAGGATACCGCTACGGAGATGGTCGGGTTATTACCTTTGAATTCCATGCCGCCTGAGACCAGGAGATTGTAAAGCTCATTGACGTGCAACGGCTTTCCGGCCTCACGGAGAAGCAGCGTGCAGGCCTGTGTTATGGTGCGGTCAGCAAAGCGGTGGCTAATCGGCTCGATGTTGCTCGTTCGCGAGGGAACGCCGGAGCGAGATTGTCCGATGTACGCGACCGAATTCGGTCGGTAATTTGAAGGTGGCTGATTGTTTTGATTGGATCTCGGTCGCGGTTCGGGCCGGCGGTCGTAATCGTCCTCGATCCGGAGGGTTTTACCAATATTAAGCGTACGATTTCCCGAACGCATCGTGACAAGCAAGCTGTCGATCGCGGATTCCGTCTGTGCGGCGCTATTTTCCAAGGCCTCGATCTCTTCCTTCAGCCTTTCGGATTCCATCTCCACTTCGCGCAACCTCGCCATCAGCCGGCTCTGAGCGTTGCGCGTCTGACGAAGGCTTTGTTCAAGTGTCGCTATAAGGTTTTCGTCGAGCATTGTGAAAAGGCTTTTTCAGGGTCGTTTTGGCCGGACTGTTAAGGCAAAACTTTAAATCAATTGTTTCGATCGATCACAAAGTTAGGAATCGCGTCCAGAGCAAAACGATACTCGGTTTGCGGTAAAATTTCAAGGTTTTTTCGGGCGGCTTCGGCGAATGAACGGGCAGTTCGCCTAACTTCCTCCAGGACGCCGTACTTCATCAGTTTCTCAAAGACCGAATCCCTCGTTACCTCGTCGTACGCGCCGTCGTACATCACTTGCTCAAGCTCTTCACGAACGGCCGGAAACCTTTCCTGAAGCATTATCAAGGGCAGCGTTACCTTTCCCTCGAGCAGGTCTGCACCCGATGCCTTCCCAAGGGAGTGTTCGTCGGCCGTGAAATCCAGGAGATCATCCGCCAACTGAAACGCGATCCCCAGATTCATGCCGTAATCACGTAGTGCGATCTGCTCTTCGTTGCGGGCACTGCCCAAGATCGAACCGATCTCGCAGCATCCTGAAAATAGATAGGCCGTTTTACGCCGGAGGATGTCGAAATACTCGTCACGAGTAATTGCTGCATTCCCGAGCATCGTCAACTGAATAAGCTCACCTTCTGTCATCTTCCGAGTAAGGTTGGTGAGAATGTCCAGGATCTCAAGCGAGCGTTCTTTGAGAGAGGTCTCGAAGGCGGACATATACAGCCAGTCCCCCATCAAGACCGCTGCCTGATTGCCGAACTTTGCATTGATGGAAGTGCGATTTCGGCGTTTGTCGGCGTTGTCGATGATGTCGTCGTGCACGAGCGTGGCGGTATGCAGCATTTCCATTACGGTTGCCAAACGGATCGCTGCTTCACTCCCGCCGTTACCGCCCGTGGCGTGTGCGGACAGAACGAGCAGTGCCGGCCGGACACGCTTTCCACCGGACGCGCGCAGATAATCGCCCAGGTAATTAATGACCCGGATATTCGATCGTGCCTGCCGCTCGAACTCCTCTTCGACAAAGTTCATTTCCCTGCTTATGAGGTCGAAGATCCGCTGCGGTGGAGCAAGGCCTATTCGTTTTGGTGCTGCAAATATCTGCATTAATATTTCGCGATCAAATCAAAATGATGTTAGCGATCGCACGCGGTTTATTGTAAACCTCGAATAGCCGTTCGATGTCACCGATCGGCTTCGGTTCGTAACCGCCCGCGGTCAGAAGGTAGAATTCTGAAAATACCTCTTTGACCGCCGCACAGTACTCCTCACGGGACATGCCCGAGCGGTCAATCCCATAACCCCAGAACTCGTTGACCACTGCGATCTTCCGCTTACTCAAAAAGTCTCTTGCCCCTGAAAACAAATGCCCTTCGTGACCCTGAATATCAACCCAGAGCAGATCGATCTGGTCGGCCTCCGAAGCCGTCAGCTTACCGGCGACAAACGAGTCGAAGGTCATTGACCGAACGACCACCGTGCGGCGCAATTGCTCATTCAGCGCACCAACACGATCAGTCTGACGGACTCGGCTGTCGCCCGAATTACCCTCGGCCAACTCAAACTCGATCTCTCCATTTTGTGAAGACAACGCGATCTGAAAACACTCGATTCGGGACTCGAGCCCGTTTTGCTTAACGTTGTTCTCTAACAATCGGAAGTTTCGAGGATCGGGCTCGAACGCTATCACGCGGTCAAAGTCATCGTTGCGGGCCATCGCGATTCCGATCATGCCCAGATTCGCACCTATATCGACCGCAATGCGACCCTTTCCCGTCCTGAGATACCCCCGTTCTTTCAAGAACGCCAGCGACATCCCAATAAAATCGATCTCGTAATTCCGGTGAACAAACAAATGTTTGCCCATCAGCCAGTCTTCGCTACTTACACTCAG
>DASUSJ010000348.1:0-8593 GCA_036375155.1 Pyrinomonadaceae bacterium | reverse complement strand
TGGCGAGGCGGGACTACGCCGTCAGTGGTAAGTGGTGAAGCGGGGAGCGAAAGCAGTAAGTGGTGAGTGAAAGCAGTAAAGGGTGAGCGGTGAGTGAAAGCAACAGGTGGGCAAGTAGTTCGTTGCACCTCGTTGCAACTGTCAACTCTCAAATATCTCTCAACTATCACTCACCCTGGCCCACAAACTTATACCCCACTCCCCGTACGGTCCGGACGATCTTTGGGTTAGCGGGGTCGTCCTCAAGGTACTTTCTTAGCCGAACAATAAAATTGTCGATAGCTCGAGTATCGGTGTCTTCCTGAAGATTCCAAACATCCTCAAGGATCGTTTTTCTCGAAACGGCTTTGCCTTCGTTCTCGATCAAATAACGCAGCAGCTTCATCTCCATTAATGTGAGGTGCGTCACGCCGTCGCTAGTCACAAGCTCCAGGTTATCAAAATCGATCGTCTTTTCGTTGATGACAAATTTGTCATTGGTCTCCGTCGGAGCGGTCCGAATTTTCCCCCACTCCTGACGCCGCAGCAGTCCCTTCAGTCGGGCGAGAAAGATATCGAGATCGAAGGGTTTCGGAAGATAGTCGTCCGTGCCGGCTTCGAACCCTTTCAGAACGTCTTCGGGTCGACCGCGAGCCGTGAGCATCAGGATCGGAGTGTAGTTCGCATCGTCGCGCATCGATCGCGCGACAGCGAAGCCATCGATGCCGGGCAGCATCACGTCCAGCACGACGGCGTCGAAGCGCTTTTTGCTTAGCGTTTCGATCGCAGTCTCGCCGTCGGCCGCTACCTCGGCTTCGTAGCCCTCGGCCTCCAGGTTGTATCGAATTCCGTCGGCGATATGCTGTTCGTCTTCAACGATCAGGATCTTCATAATGTCATGCGCATCGCTGCAACCGGGTATGGCCCGTTCTAAACCAGCGGCAGTTGAACGACGAACGTGCTGCCGCGTCCTTCTCCTTTGCTATCGGCCCTCACCTTTCCGCCGTGCTTCGCGACGATCGCTCGTACGATGGACAACCCCAGGCCTGTCCCGCCAGCGTCCTTCGCCGGCTTGTCCGCGACACGATAGAAGCGTTTGAAAATCCGCTTCAGCTCGGCGGCCGGAATTCCGATCCCGTTATCACGGATGAAAATATCTATCTTATTCTTGAGCGTCGTCGTTTTCGCCCTTACCGATATCTTTCTATCATCGCCCGAGTACTTTACCGCGTTGTCCAGAAGGTTTATGAAAACAGACCGTAGTTCATCTTTGTCGCCGAGCACCTTAGCATCGCCAGCCGGCTCGTTGACGCGGATCACGTCGTCGTTAAGGTGATAACGACTGCGTACGATCGCGACCGATTCATTGATGACAGGCCCGATCTCGACTTCCTGAACATTCAGCTGCCGTTTCTTCTCGCTCGCACGGCCCGCCTGGAGGATCTGCTCAACCGTCTGCAGAAGGCGATCGCTGTCGGCGAGCATTATGTTGTAAAACTCGTCGCGCTTTTCCGGGGTTACGTCACGCGCTTTTAGTGTCTCGAGATAGAGCTTGATGGAGGCAATAGGCGTCTTGAGTTCATGCGTCACGGAATTGAGAAACGCATCGTGCCGTTCGCTTCGCCGAATCTCCCGAACGAGGAACACTGTATTGAGGACCAAGCCCGTAATTATAAGGGCGAAGAAGATTATGCCCAGGACAAGAACGACGACCTCACGCAAGTTCAAAAGTATCCAGCCGACGTTCAGCGCCACGGCGAGTGCTATCAGGCAAATGCCGAGAACGAGAAAAAAGATCGCTGTCTTTCGCCGGCGCATATCGCATGTAGTAAAGCAAACAAAGGGCGTTAGTCCCAAGTCGAGTTGAAACCCCGGTCTCCCGAAACGCACGCCTGGACCTCAGGTTGAGGAATCAGAAATACAAAGTCCCAAGTCCTCTTTGTGAGACTTGGGACTTGGGACTTCAGACTTAAGAATACCTAGGCCGCTTTTCGAAGAGTATGCACCTCGGCCTTCTCGTTCGCTTCGCTATAGGCATAAACGTTCTTCGCAAGGCCGACCTTTTCCAGCATCCAGATCTGGATCCAATTGATGTCGAACTCGTACCATGCGAGCCCGTGCTTTGCCGAACGGGGGATCGCGTGGTGGTTGTTATGCCAACCTTCGCCGAATGTGACTGCCGCGATAAGGGCGTTGTTTCGCGAATCGTCACGCGTTTCGAACCGCCGGGTTCCCCAGAGATGTGTCGCCGAATTTACGAGCCACGTGAAATGCCAGCCAACTACGGTCTTGAGTGCCACACCCCAGAGCACCATCGAGAATCCGCCGATGGCGAAAAGGCCAAGAGCAACGATGATCGTGGGGACGTAGTAGTACTTGTTCAGCGCGACCTGGAAACGGTCCTTGGTTATATCAGGGCAGTATCGAACCATCGTCGCCCATGACTGATTCTGTGCCGTACCGCGAAAGATCCAGCCCATGTGTGCCCAGTAAGTTCCGTTCCGCGGGCTATGGGGATCTTTGTCGGTTTCGGTGAAGGCATGATGGAGCCTGTGAGTAGTAACCCACGTCAGCGGACCTGATTGCACCGCGAGTGTCCCTAAGACGCTCAGCACGTACTCAAGCCATTTCGGCGTCGTGAACCCACGATGCGTAAGCAGTCGATGATACCCAACTCCGATCCCGAGACTTCCGGCGACCCACCAGAGGATCAGCGCCGCTGCCAGATTCTGCCAGCTAAAGGTGAAAAGCGCGGCAACTGCAAAAACATGAAAGAGAACGACCGCTATGATGGTGTTCCAGTTTCTTTTCTCGGACCGCGGTGAATTAAATTCGACAACATTCTGCATAGTGTATAAAGCGCCCTATAGCTAAAAATTCAAATACCGGCTCTCCGGCAATATAAACAGCGTAACAGTTCGCAGGTGCAACGAATGTAAGAGTTTTGTAAGAGTTAACTTAGGCTGAAGAAACACTATTTTGACTAATAAAACCAAGTGATATAGATTTGCGTTTACTAGAGCCAAACTTTGTAACGGGGGAGATCATGCCAGATAAATCGGTCGAAGAACGGGTCATCCGCGTGTTCGCAGATTTTAAAAAAGTGCCACGGGAAGAGATCACGATGGACACGACTTTCGACGAGCTTGGCTTTGACTCGCTCGACGGGTTGAACCTGGTCTTTGAGCTAGAAGAGGAGTTCGGCATGACCATTCCGGACGATCATGTCGCAGATATGAAAGGTGTTCGCCAGGCAGTCGAGGGAATAGAAGCGTTGCTGAATGCGAAGGCACAGGGAATCGACGTAAGTGCGTCCGCGATCGACGAATTCCGGAAACAACAGGAAAGCGGTAATGCGAAAAAAGACGAAGCCGCATCCGCTACGGGTTCATCCGCAGAAGAAAATCCAGCCACCTAGAAATTAGAAACAAGTGAGAAAAGTAGTAATCACCGGCGTTGGCGTGATCTCCGGTTTGGGAAACAACGCAGGGGAGTTCTGGGATGCCTTGAGCGCGGGGCGTTCTGGGATCGGTCCCATTACAAAGACCGACGTTTCCGATATACGGTTCAAGAACGGAGCGGAGGTAAGAGGTTTCGACGAGACTGAGCATTTCGATGACAAGATGCTGCTTTGGCTTGACCCTTTCGCACATTACGGTATCGTTTCCGCACGCGAAGCGGTGGTTGATTCAGGGATCGAGTTCGATGACACGCTGCGTGAGAAGACCGGCGTCATAACCGGCAACTGCCTCGGCGGAAAGACCACTGAAGGCGATCTCTACAAGAAACTTTACGCCGAAGGACAGCAGCGTTTCCCGCCGACGACGATACCACGGGCGATGGCGAACGCTGTTTCGAGTCACGTGTCAATGGAATTCGGCCTGACAGGCGCGAACTTCACGACGACGACCGCCTGCTCGTCATCCAATCACGCACTCGGACAGGCGTTCTGGTTGATACGGCAGGGCACCCTCGATGTCGCTCTCGCCGGAGGGAGCGAAGCGCCGCTGTGCTACGGGAATCTCAAGGCGTGGGAGCCGATGCGCGTTGTCTCGCCGGACACATGCCGGCCCTTTTCGAAGGACCGCGCAGGAATGATACTTGGGGAAGGCGGTGCGATGTTCGTTATGGAAGAGCTCGGCCTGGCCAAGGCTCGGGGCGCGCGGATCTACGCGGAGATCTGCGGATTCGGAATGTCGGCCGATGCGCATCATCTGACGATGCCGCTTGCGGCCGGGGCAGCGAAAGCAATGCGGGGCGCGCTCGAAGACGCGAAGCTGCATGCCGAACAAGTCGGTTATGTTAACGCTCACGGGACGGCCACGCAGGCGAACGACCCGATGGAATCCGAAGCCATCCGTTTGGTGTTCGGTGATCACACCGACAACATCAATGTGAGCTCGACCAAGTCGATGCACGGCCATACGCTCGGTGCGGCAGGTGCGATCGAAGGGGCGGCCACGGTTCTCGGGCTCCATCACAAACTCCTCCCGCCGAATGCAAACTTCAACGAACGCGATCCCGATTGCAATATCAACGTCATTGCGAACAGTGCGCTTCCCGCCGAACCGGAAGCCGCGATCTCAAACTCATTCGCATTCGGCGGTCTCAATGCCGTGGTCGCGTTCAAGCGGTGGCCGGGTTGATACATTCCGGGTTTTCCGAGCGTTCCGTGTAAAATCCGTGGTTCAAATTAGTCGCGAAACGTAAGCCGCAGTTTAGTGTGATTTCGTGCGATCAATCTGATACGTGGTTTCAAGCCTCGCAACCACGAATCGCACTAGCCACCTGAAAAGGACACGAGACATCAGAATTACTGAAACGCCGAACGCTTTTGAGACCACTCTAGTTACCCCAAAATGGCCAGGAAATCGACCGCACAGATTTGGCTCGAATACATTCCCGTTCGGATCTTGTTCGCGATACTGGGTTCCTTGCCGCGGAAAGCGGCGGTGAACGCGGGGGTCGTGCTGGGCCGAATTGCGTACAACCTTGCGGGTGGTCTCCGGCGTGTCGCATCCCGAAATCTTGAGATCGCATTTCCCGAAAAAACTCAGGCCGAGCGCGAACGCATCGCTCTCGGATCATTTGAGAACCTTGGCCGACTGTTGGGTGAACTCGCTCAATTTCCACGTGCCACACCGGAACAGCTTCGCGATCTGATCGAGTTTGAATTCGAGAGCGAAGAAAGCAAAGCGAAATCCGAAATAAAGTGGTTCGAGGCCGAACGAGCAAAGGGACGCGGAATTATTCTCCTCGGTCCACATCTTGGAAATTGGGAGATGGGTGTCTTCGCCTATTCAGCTTTGAAGGAGAAGCTCACTTATTTAGCTCGTCCGCTCGACAATTCGATGATAGAAGAGTTTACGGTTGCCCTCCGTACTCGATTTGGCAATCAACCCATCGACAAGAACAACTCAGTCACAAAGGCCATGTCTATCCTGCGCGAAGGCGGGGTCCTCGGCGTGCTTCCGGATGTCAACGTGCTTCATCGTGACGGGGTTTTTGTTCCCTTCTTCGGGGTACCCGCATGCACGACGAGCGGCGTCGCGATGATGGCGATGCGTACCGATGCGATGATCGTGCCGATGTGCTGCGTGTGGAATAACGAGTCAGCGAAGTACAGAGTGTTGTACGGCAAGTTTCTCGAAGTCGCGAAAACCGGCGACCGCCACCGGGACGTCTACGAAACGACGGCCGCATTCACAGCCGAGATGGAAAAGTTCGTTCGTGCATATCCGGAACAATGGCTATGGATACATAAGCGATGGAAGACGAGGCCCGAAAGGGAAGAAGAGTTATATTGATGGCGGGTGTATGGGTGTCGAGCGAGGACAGAAGATCAGAGGGTGGAGGAGTAGGTCGGTACCGCCCGCGTGAGCGCGGAGGTTGGCTCTGGTAAAGATCTGCGTCTGTCGGCCCCGCCCACGCGCTCACTTAGGCGGTACCACCTGCCGGCGCCAGCCAAGCACTAGAGTGGAGGAGACAATGCGAGGAAAACAGATCATATGTGCCATCCTGGCCGCAGTTCTAGTTAGCTGCAGCCAAAAACCATCCACCGACTTCCCGGGCGGCCAGTGGATCGACCTAACCCACGACTTTTCAGACGAGACCATCTACTGGGTTACCGCCGAACCGTTCAAACGCACAACGGTCGCCGAAGGAAATACACCGCAGGGCTATTACTATTCCGCCTATAACTTCTCGGGCGCGGAACACGGCGGAACTCATATCGATTCGCCGGTGCACTTTGCCGAAGGGAAGAAAACCGTCGAACAGATCGGTCTCGAACAATTGATCGCTCAGGGTGTGAAGATCGATATCACTCCGAAAGTCACAAGTCCGGATTACCAGATAACAACCGACGACATAAGAAATTGGGAATCAGAGAACGGAAAGATCCCGGAATGGAGCATCGTTCTTTTTCAAACCGGCTTCGGCTCAAAATGGCCGGACAAGAAGTCTTATCTGGGCACCGATCAGAAAGGTCCCGACGCGGTAAAGGATCTGCACTTTCCCGGACTTCATCCGGACGCCGCCAAGTGGCTCGTCGAGAATAGAAAGATCCATGCCGTCGGGATCGACACAGCAAGCATCGACTACGGACAGTCAACTCGATTCGAATCACACGTAACGCTGATGTCGAACAACATTCCGGCGTTCGAGAATGTCGCCCACCTCGACAAGCTTCCGGTGAAGGGTTTTCACATCGTTGCCCTACCGATGAAGATAAAGGGCGGCAGCGGCGCTCCGCTGCGCGTCGTCGGATTTGTGCCAAATCGTCAACCTTAACCGACAAATACCCGATTGCCATCGAAGTGCGCAAAAGTTCAAAACGAGAGGATATAAGAATTTGGCGCAACGCCGAGCTGCCCGGCGTTGAGTTCCGGAGTGGTGTAGCTGTATCCGAGCCTTATCCTCGACACTGGCACGACGAATATCAACTTTGCCTGATCACCGATGGCGGCGGATGGCTGCAATATCGTGGTGCCCGGCATGTCACGCCGACTGCGGGACTCTTTATCGTTCATCCGGGTGAAGTTCATTCAAACGAGACTACAACGGGCTGCTCTTTCCAATCGATCTACATCCAGCCTGAGTCGGTGACGAAGCTCGCATCGGAAATCGGCACCGTTCAGGACGGTCTTCCGTTCTTTCAGGACACGATCATCTTCGATAACGAGATCATCTCGGACTACCGCGAGCTGCAGCTTGCAAGTGCAGGCAGTTCGTCAACACTGGAGCGCGAATCTTTACTTCGAAGTTTGCTTCTAAATCTGATATCGAGGCGATCGAAATCCAGGCCCGCCTTAAAACGATGCAGGACCGAACCTTTCGCGGTACGGCGGATCCGCGACTACATTATTGAAAATCACGAGCGCGGTATTTCCCTTGCGGATTTAGAACAGCTCGTAGGTCTAAGCCCGTTCCACCTCACCCGCGTTTTTACGAATGCGGTCGGAATGCCCCCGCACGCATTTCAAACGCATGTTCGCATCGCTGTTGCGAAAACCCTCATCCGCCGCGGGCAAACATTTGCCGATGCGGCTTCGACAGTCGGGTTCGCGGATCAAAGCCATTTCCACCGCCACTTCCGAAGGCTGATGAAAGTTACGCCCGGCGAATATTTCAAAGACAGCAAGAACGTTCAATACTGAGGTTCATGAATCGTCGTAGACTCGGATCGATATCCCTTTGGAGCGATCAGTCTATGAAGTTCTTATTTCTATCGGCTGCGATGGTGTTTATGGCGGCAACGACACTCGTCAACACGACGGCCGCGCAGAATAGGCAGTTTCCTATTACGGATGGAAACGATGAATGGTATGTGGACAGCGCCGAACGGACAGGCGATATCAGATTTGCGGATTTCGCTGGACGCCGGTCGATGTGGCTGCGAAACAATACTCAGGTGATCCGTAGCGACGTCGAATTTACCGACGGGACAATTGAATTCGACGTCGCACCAATGGAAAAGGGAAACTTCGTCGCCGTTATCTTTCGCCGCGAGAGCGGCACAAACCACGAAAATATTTATCTCCGAATTCACCGGTCGGGTCTTTACAACGCACTACAATACGCTCCACGCATCAACGGCAGTTCCACTTGGCAACTCTACCCGGAATTCAATTCGAAGATAGATCTGCCGCGAATGCAATGGACGCGGGTGCGTGTCGAAGTGACAGGAACGCGAGTCGAAGTGTTTATAAACGGCGGAGAAAAGCCGGCGCTAAGTGTTGCGCGCCTTCGCGGAGTTCCAAAGAAGGGTTCAGTCGGTTTTTGGGGCCGTGTCAATGACAAGCCGGCGGAGTGGGCCGCAGGACTGAGCAATATTTCGATCCGTCCGAGGGCACCTTCAGCCGTTGATGGAGCAAAGGCTCCTGCCGCCGGGCCGGGAGTCCTGGATGAATGGGAAGTTGCAGACGCCGGCCCGGCGCAGCCTCGGCCGGTATTGGACGCTGCCGTCTCCAGAGATTGGAAGCGAGCACCTGTGGAAGAGGGCGGGCTAGTAAATCTCAACCGCGTATTCACTGCTACTCGCGGGTCCCGTACTGTTTACGCCCGTACATCCATAAACTCCATCGAGCCACGGAGGGCGCGGCTTGAGATCGGG
>DASUSJ010000347.1:0-12161 GCA_036375155.1 Pyrinomonadaceae bacterium | reverse complement strand
GTTGGCTAACGTAGACATCCTCGAAACGGGTTTTGATCTCGCCGAGCGACGAGTTGATCACAAGCGCATCGCGTGCCGTTTCGGTGAGCTCATACCCGGCTTGGTCGAGGTTCGCACGTACATGATCCGATATGTCGGTGTGCCGGCGAGCCTCGAGCCTTCGTATCTTGCCGCACGCCGTTTGAAGCCGGAGAGTATTGTTGGACGATTCTTGCACCTGAGTAGCGAGTTCTTCGATCCGTGCTTCGAAAGCGGCCCTGCTCGAAACAAGATCTCGAATGATTTTTACCAGATCGTCCAATCTTGCAAGTGAAACCCGAACGATAGGATTCTTCCGTCCGTTCGTTGAGGGAGCTGCGACCGATACATGATCGGTCTGCGAATCCGTATTCCGGGCCGCGGGGACTATTTCCGCGAACGTTACGGTGTGGCTGCCGGCAGAAACGGCTTTAAGACTCTCGGCGAACCTCTGTTCGAGACTTGCGATTCGGGAAACAGGTTCGCCGTATCGCCCGCCGTTGGAGCCGGACCTTAAGCAGTCTGTTGCGTCCACCAGAAGCTCGAAGACCTCAGCCGAACCCGCCGGATGCTCCGACAAGAATCCGAGTAGATCTTCGATTCGATGGGCCAGACCTGATAGCTTCTGCAGTCCGACAAGTCCGGCTGCACCTTTGAACGTGTGGGCAGCTTTCTGAATGTTCCAGAGAGCGGCTTGATCATAGCCGTTCCGCGAAAGTACCTGGAGATTTGTTTGGATCGTGTCGAGAAGCGAGTCTGCTTCCTGCCGAAAAACTTCCAGCAGCTCCGAATCCATTTCGGACTCGTCCGCCGGATCAACGAAAGTGATGACATCCGCATCCGGTGCAAAACTTCGGAACGATTCGTCTACGAACTCCGCGACTTCGATCGGCTCGATATCGGCGTCGCCTCTGTAGGCGATAAGGGCAACCTCGAGTTCGGAGATCTGATCGAGAAGACTGCGGGCTCGCTTGTCGGAGATCGGTTCGCTCTCGGCGGCAAGCATCCCCAGCCAGGTTTTGAGTGTTTCGGCTGCGACGGCCATCGCCTCATCGCCGGATTCGGAAGCGAGGGTGTTGAGAGCGCGCGCGGGATCTAGGGCGTTCTTGAGATGCTCGGGTCTTAGACCATCCTGCAGATGCACAAGCACGGTGCCGCGAATCGCCGTGAGCAGGATCTCTGCTTCATCAATGAAAACTTTTGGTCTTGAGGTTACCACTGCGAGGCTTTACACCTCTTCAGGCTCAGGTATAGGTACCTCGCCACTTAGATACATCTCGACAGCTTTCATCAGAGTCTCAGGTCCGAACGGCTTTGTGATGTAACCGGTCGTTCCGGCCATCCGGCCTCGGACCTTGTCAAAGAAGCCGTCCTTTCCGGAGATCATAACCACGGGCACATTCTTTGTGGCGCCGTTGCTGCGAATATTCTTACAAACCTGATATCCGTCCATGCGCGGCATGTTTATATCGAGAAGAACGAGGTCGGGGACGAAATTCTGCAGGCGTTCCATCGCCTCGACACCGTCGTTCGCGCAAACTACATCGTGTCCCGACTTCTCGAGCTTGCCGGCGATCAGCTTTCGCACTGTCGGGCTATCGTCGACCACGAGGATGGACTTGCCCTTGGGCATCTTGAGATGGGCCTCTTCCTGTAACTTTATTTCTTCGAGACGGATCAAAAGCGAATTTACCTGACCGCCCAAAACAACGTTGTTCGGGCTCAGTTTCGCGGCTTCAGAAAGACATGTGTAGCCTAGATGGAAGTTACGAAGATTCATATGCCCGAGCCCCAGAATCGTCAGCTCATCCGCGTTGAACTCGCGAGCCAGGCGCATCCGCTCCATCTGTTCGACGGCCTGCCGTAGGATGAGCTTGTCGGAACCGTGATTTCCGAGAAGCAATTCCAGATCGGACAATGTGAGAACCGAGTGGCATGAGTGACATGAGATCGCTTGGGAGTCATTCGTTGAGTGACAGAATGGGCACTCGAATGATTCGGGTTTCACATGAACGGTGTCGCCCGGAGGGGCTTCACTGGTGTGGCTGTTTTTAGTATGCGCAAGCGCTAATTGCGACTCGGGCATCGGTATTACGAACTCGCCGGACGGGCTGGACTGCTCCTCGTCCAGCGATCTGCTACTTTCGGCCTCCCCGGTGTTGGATGAATCAGGCGATGTGGGTTCGTAGGAAAGTACGGGAGTCTCTTCCTGTGCGTCGGCGTACGGTACTAAACCGTGATCGTCGGGTGAGCTCGTACTCGTCGATATGGCGTCGTTGACGACAGTTACAGGTTCAAGGTCAACAGCCGGAGATTCCGGAGTTTCTTCCGCAAACGAAGCAAACGGCTCCGACGCAGTTTCAATTGTTTCGTAGGCATATTGTTCTTGGGGGTATACTCCGGCAAGTTCGTATCTTTTGTCGACAGATGATTCGATCGACCTGAGATCGATCTCCTCGACCGCGTTGTCGATTTCCTGCACTTTATCTTCGTCTATCGAAAACGTGGCGACGGGTTCGACAAATTCAACGGCTTCGACAGGCGAATATGCCGGCGCCGTGTTTTCAGCTTCGGAATCCATTTTTCCGAAAAGCGAGAGCAGGGAATCAAGACCGGCCTTAGCGGCGAGATTCTCGGGGTCGATCACCAGAATGCTTTCTAAGCAGCGTATCTTTTCGTCAAAATCGTCTGCCAGATGCGACTTCATTATCCAGGCGTCGACCGAGTCGGGATTCACTACGAGAAGGTCATCGAGTATCTCGTTAGCTTCGGAATTGTTGCCCGAGATGGCGGCCGACTTGGCTTGCGCCAGTCGATCGGTAAGTACTTTCTTCTTTGCGTCGGCAAGAGCGGCGACAGCCGACGTATTGTCAGGTTCGAAAGCAACGGCCTTTTCAAGCATTGCGATCTTTTCGGAATTTGACTCGGCCAGCGAGGCCATCCACATCCAGGCCGTCCCGTTCTTTCCATCATGCTCCAGGGCTGTTCTAAAGCAGTCTGCGGCAAAGTCATTCCGATTTTCCTGGCATGCATCCATCCCGCGTTGTACAAACGTCTTCGAAAGCAGTGCGTGCGTGGCTGCTTTCCATTCGATCGCCCTCTGGTTTTCGGGGTTTATGTCGAGCACATGCGTCAGAAATCCAAGCAGCTCTTCCGGATACTCACTTATGGAGGCGAGCCAAAGCCACGCGCTTTCATTGCGCGGGTCGAGCTCTGTCACTCTCATCAGCGAGATTCGAGCATATCCGCGGTTGCCGTCTTGAGCGGCCTTGATACCTTTATTGAGGGCGGATTTGGCTTCCGCAAGATCGATCTCGGATCTTTCGGTGGCTGCGGCTTTCTCTGAGATCGGAGGAGCGGCAACGGTAGATTCAATTTCTAAGCGCATATTTCTGAAAAGAGCGGAATTTGAGGATGGACCGGCGGCGCGTTCCCCGCGCAACTACAAGTGAAACGCATCTGCAAAACAGGTGCCACCACGCTAAAGCCGGCGAGCATGTTGTCGGAACTTGTATTTGTCCGTAAAATTGGGCTCGGAACGAACGTTAGCAATCTAAAATCAAGAAGATGAGCCCCACTTTCCTGACAAAAAACGGCACCCGGATGACAAAAAATCGTCCTGGACGTTACCATCCATGACCCCTGAAAATAAGCAGCCGGACGTCGTGATCGTCGGAGCCGGACCGGCCGGATTGTCGGCGGCGACCTGGTGCTGCGACTTGGGTTTGAGTGTGATCCTACTCGAAAAAGGCGACGATATCGGTGGCCAGCTGCATTTGATCCACGGTCCGATCCACAACTACCTCGGGCTGCCCGCAAAGAATGGTCAAGAATTACTTTCACATTTCCGCCGTAGCGTTGCGCACTTTTCTTTTGAGCAACGAATGGGGACCGAAGTGCTGGAGGTAGACCACGCAGAAAGACGCGTCCGATTGCGGAACGAGGAAACGCTCGGTTACGGATCACTGATCATTGCGACCGGTGTTCGCCGACGTCGCCTGGAAGTCCCCGGCGAAATAGAGTTTCGCGGCAAGGGAATCGTGGAGTCCGGCGCGCGTGACAAAGAGCTGCTTTCCGGAAAACGAGTTCTTGTCGTCGGAGGGGGCGACGCTGCTGCCGAGAATGCGTTGATGATCTCGGAGTACGCCGATTCGGTGAAGCTCGTTCATCGCCGGCCCGAGCTAACAGCCCGGAACGATTTTTGGCAGGAACTTCAAAAACGAAAGAACGTGGAGATGCTGTTCGAAACCGTCGTTACCCGGATCGATGGTCCATCCCGCGTCTCCAATGTGGAACTGCGGAACCTTGGAACCGGGAACTGCAATAAGCTTGAGATCGATGCAGTTCTCATCCGCATCGGGGTCACACCCAATACTGAATTCGTCCGCGGCGTTCTGAACCTAGACGATCGTGGTTACATAAAAGTAACCGCGGAATGCGAAACGAACGTCGCAGGTATCTTTGCGGTCGGTGATGCAGCCAACCCGATCTCACCCACTATAACCACCGCTACTGGCTCTGGTGCAGTCGCCGCCAAGGCCTCTTTAAATTGGCGAAAGATGCAATAGACCATATAATGGGAGCGTTCTGCACCCAAAAAATTGAATTTTATCCAAAAAAAGGTACATATCTCACCGGGTAAAGTTCAGTCAGCTATCAGGGGGCTTCATTTTTCGCTATAACGATACCCAGCCAAACTGGAATGAAAAATGCCTCTCCAGGGTCAGACCCGGTTTTTCAAGCCATTGTCTAAAATTTAAGGAGGAGCAACTATGAGGTTTAGCATGCTAAAGGCACGGATCTTTGTATTTGGTTATGCGCTGCTTTTGACTGCTCTGCTTGTGGGCAGTATGTCGGGCCAGACTGGATCGACTTCCGTCAACGGATCGGTCTCAGATGCTCAGGGCAGTGCGGTTGCCGGCGCGACCGTTCGACTGGTTAACGACGCAACGGGTTTCAGCCGCACACTAGTTACCACTGACTCGGGGACTTTTTCGTTTCAGAATATTCCCCCCAGCACTTACCAGATCGAGGTCGAAGCAACTAACTTCAAGAAATACATTCAAACGAACGTTAGCGCACTCACCGACAAGGCGACTGACGTGAATGTGGTTCTTGAAGCGGGCAACATTAGCGAGGTCGTCACGGTTACAGGCGGCGATATCGATTCCATTAAAAACACTCAGGACGCGAGTCTGGGCAACAACTTCGTGTCGAGACAAATTCAGGAGTTGCCCCTCCAGGGTCGCAACGTAGCCAACCTACTTAGTCTTCAGCCAGGTGTGACTGCGACCGGAGAAGTGACCGGTGCACGGAGCGACCAGGCTAATATCACGCTCGACGGTATTGACGTCAACGATCAACAAAACGGCACCGCTTTTACGCCGATCGTACGCGTGAACCCCGATTCGGTCGAGGAGTTTCGTGTGACGACCACAAATGCGGACTCGGCCCGCGGACGATCGTCGGGCGCTCAGATCTCTCTTTCTACGAAGAGCGGGACGAACGACTTTAGAGGAGCCCTCTATGAGTATCATCGAAATACCGTTACGACCGCGAATGACTTTTTCAACAACCTCAATGGCGTCGACCGCCCAAAATTGATCCGTAATCTGTTTGGTGGCCGGCTAGGCGGTCCGATCGTCAAAGACCGCTTCTTCTTCTTCTATAACTACGAAGCATTGAGGGAAGCGCGCGAGACGCCGGTGACAAGTCTTGTCCCGACGGCAAGTCTTGGTGCGGGAACCGTGAAGTTTTGCAGTGGCCGCGGCGCGACACCTGACAACCCGTGTGGCGAAGTGGACAGCCTGACTGCTCTACAGATCAACGCTCTTACGACGGCGCAAGGCGCAGCTGTGGTCGATGTGAACCCCGCGGCCTTGGCAGTTCTTGCGGACGCCGCAGCTCGCTACCCGGCAAATGACTTTTCGTCCGGCGACGGTTTGGGATTGAATGTGGCTGGTTACAGATTCAATGCCCGGATCCCGCAGGCTCAAAATGCTCACACGATGAGATTTGACTGGAAGGTCACCTCTAACGACGCGCACGCAGTAGCGTTCCGCGGAACATTCCAGGACGACTTTCTTGATTTCGCCCAACAGTTCCCGGATACCATCGCGCCACGCCGGAAGAGCAAGCCTTTTAATATTGGTACGTGGCACAACTGGCTCATCTCAAGCAGCATGGTCAATCGCGTGCAATACGGATTGTCCAGGCAAAGCTTCAGCGACACCGGTGATGCCGAAGGAGATACCATAACTTTCCGCGGCGTTTTCTCGCCGGTTAACTACGATTATCCTTTCAGTCGTAAGACCGACACCCACAACATCACCGACGACTTCACGTGGACAAAGGGAAATCACAATCTCCAGTTCGGTGCGAACATGAGAATTGTTCGGAACGAAAGAAGTGACGAAACGACCATCCACGACAACGCCGTCATCAATCGTTCGTTCTTCGCCGGTTCGGGAAGCTCTCTGACGAACCCGATCCTGGCGACCGAAAATCCTGCTACGCCCGGAGAACCTTATACGATCGCGGGCTCATTTATCCTGAACGCGCGTGATGCGATGGCGGCCGTTCTCGGTCGGTACTCGCAGTACACCTTCAACACGAACTTCCTCAATGACGGAAATCCGCTCCCGGCGGGCCAGCCTGTTATTCGTAAGTTCGCGACTGAAGAGTACGATTTTTACGCGCAGGATGCCTGGAGAATTCGTCCGAACCTGAACGTGACGTTCGGTTTGCGATACGGCCTGAGCCGTCCTGTTTACGAAACCCAGGGCTACCAGGCGAAGCCGAATATATCCCTTTCAGAATATCTCGCACGTCGTATCGCGGCTGCCGACGCTGGCCAGAATTATGGCGACACCGAAGATGAGGCCCTGATCGTTGAGCTCGCCGGACCGGCGAACGACAAAGGCAACGTGTACCCGTGGGATAAAAACAATTTCCAGCCGAACGTTTCCGTTGCTTGGTCGCCGAACTTCAAGAGCGGCTTTTTGCGAACGTTGTTTGGGGCGGACAGTGCCTCGGTGATCCGAGGTGGCTTCCGGATCACCAACGATTACTTCGGTCAGGCTCTGGCGGTGAATTTCGATGCGAACAACACGCTCGGATTCTCGTCGCAGCTTGATATATCTGCTAACACGTACAACGTCACGACAAATCCGGGACCGCTTTTTACCGGCTTCAACCAGTCGGTTCGAAGCTTGCCGCTCCCGCCGGGCGGTTCGCTGCCGACAATGCTAACGTTCCCGCAGCAGCAGCCGCTTGATGATGCGCGCCGGATCGAGGGGTCGCTTGACGACAACCTCGTTTCGCCGATCAACTATCAGTGGAACGTCACGTACGGACGCGAACTTCCGCTCGGGCTGTACTTTGAAGCTTCGTATATAGGCCGACTTGGCCGCAACTTGCTCGCGTCGCGAGACATCATGACGCCGAACAATTTCCGCGATCCTGTATCCGGGCAGACGTGGTACGAAGCAGCCGGGATTCTCGAGGATCACCGTCGAAGGCGAACGCCTTTGCTCGATATCCCGAATATTCCATTCTTTGAGAACGTCTATACGCCCGGGAGCATCGACAGTCTTCTCTTCGGAATCGGCCTGACCAACACGCAGGCGGCATACGGATTCATGGCTACGAACGATACGATCGGCTGTGACCCTGATATCGACCCGACTCTGGGCTGCTATGAGTCAGGTAACGACTGGACCTACATGCAGGACGTCTTTGACTACTACCTGAGACCGATCTTCTATAACCGCCAATATGGCGCGTTGTCGGCTTACGGTACTATCGCAAAGTCGGATTACCACGGCGCAACGTTCAGCTTTAGACAGCGTTTCAGTGGGCTCACGTGGGACTTCAACTACACCTTCTCGAAGTCGATCGACGATGCATCAGGAATTCAGACCAGTGGTGTTTTCGGCCAGGCATTTATTTTGAATGCTCTCCGTCCCGAAGATAATCGCTCGGTTTCGGATTTTGACGTTCGGCATCTCATCAACATGAACGGTCTCTGGGAGATTCCCGTTGGAAAAGGACGCACATACTTCAGCAACATGAACAAGTATGCGAACCTTTTGCTTGGCGGATGGCAGCTGAGCAGCATATTCCGCTACAACACGGGTTACCCGATCTCAGGTGTGTCGGCGAACTTCGTCGATATCGCAGGTTGGCCGACCAACTGGAATTCACGAAGCTTCGTTGTCAGAACAAGACCGGTCTCCACTTCGCCGTGCAGCAGTTGTGGAACGGGTGGCGTTCCAAACCTATTCAGCGATCCGACGGCGGCTTACCAGAGCTTTCGTGTCGCAGCACCAGGTGAAACCGGCGATCGCAACGTACTGCGATACCCGGGCTACATAGTGCTTGATATGGGGTTGGCAAAGTCGTTTGAAATGCCGTGGAATGAAAACCACCGGGTCCAGTTCCGTGTGGAGGCATTTAACGTAACAAACACTCAGAAGTTCACCGACGTCGATAGTATCTTCGGACTTGATCCATTCAGGTCTGAGCCGTCGCCGTCCTTTGGTAACTTCTTCTCGATTCAAGGCACGCCGAGAGTCATACAGTTCGCCCTACGATACGACTTCTAACCGGATCGTTGTTGCAACTTGAAAGGGCCGGGGATATTCTCCTCGGCCCTCTTTTTTTACTTCTTTGTACTGTTGTCGCTAATGTACTTTTCGATCTTCGCTTTCTCAGGATGGTCGGGTACCTTTTCGAGAAATTTCTTATACTCCGCGACTGCTCGGTCCTTGAGATTTGCCGCATTGTACAAAGCAGCAAGTCGAAGATGGACCTCTGCCTTTTCAACCGGCTTGAGCTCGATCGCCTTTTCAAGATAAGCGACCGCGGACGAGCCCTTACGAGCTAGCAGGTAAGCCTCGCCGAGATATTGGTTGGCATCGGCTGATTGAGGTTCCGCGGCGACCGCCTTAGTCAGCGTATCGACTGCCTGGTCCGGCTTCTTTTGGCTGATGTAGAGCTTACCGGCGTTCATCAGGGCCGGCATGAAATCCGGCTTTAGCGATATCGCCTTAGCGTACGAGGCTTCGGCTTCCGTGGGCTTGTTATCTGTGAAGTAGAGATTGCCCAGTTCAGTCCACGCAACGAAATCGTTGGCGTCCTTTTCCGTGATCGCTTTAAAAAGCTTGATCGAATTTTCCGGCTTCTTCTCTTTTAGAGACGCGGCGGCTTTTTCGAAGGCTTTCTGATTCTCGGCCGTTCGTGAGTACGCGTTGCGGACAGAGATGACCGCGTTCTGTCGGGCGACCGCACCGCCGATCTGGGCCCAGGTCACGTTGATTTCCTGGCGATTAGATAGTGGGGGCGGATTGAGCGAGCCAAGAGGGTAGCTGCCGATCTCAAGGCCGTCGGCTTCGACGATCAATGTAATGCCGTAGCGTGGAACACAAGCAAAATTAAATGCATCGCGTGCCTTCACCCGTTCCCTCTGAACCACCGTACCATTCGAAAGAACCGTCACGGTGAGGACCGGGCTTTTCGCACCTTCGGGCATGCCGATGACATTAATACTACCGGATAAGCTGGCATCAGAACCGATCGCCGGGTTCGCGCACGGGCGTCGCCCGATCATTTGCGGTAGCCCACTCGCCGCACGCGCCTCGTCGTCCTGCGCCTCTGCCGGTATGAAGAAAACCAAAAGTAACGCCGCCACAAATAACTTATTGATGTACATCTGAATTCCTCTGCTTGTAAGGTTTAGTAAGTAGTAGTGCAAGATCGGTTTTCATGTCAAGAAATTCTTCCGACACACGAGCGTTAGATCCGCAGGAAAATCGACGGGGAAATTTAGTTCTATTTCCGCTACCACTTCGAACTCGGTACTTGCCGGTGAAACTTATGTGGCCTTCCGATCCTTCGTAAAGCCTTCCTTGTGTCTATGGATCAACGGGAAGCGAACGCATCGTTACCGGTGATCTCGGATAGATGTCGGGTGTCGTTAAGAGCAAGCACGCGGATGTTGTTCCGCCCGCGGATCTCAAACCGGTTAACGCCGCAGTTGGAAGTGACTATCCACGGAGTCTGTTTTGTATCTCTTCGAATCGCACCCATCAGGTGCAGCGTCATAAAGCATATCGCGCCCGTGTGCGAAAAAATGGCAATGCGCCCGCCGATGTGATCTCGAAGTATGTTCCAGAGCTCGGTCGTGCTGCGGCGGAGTAGGTGCCGGTAGCTTTCACCGTTAGTGATCACGTGATGGACGTTACGGTTTACGAGTGCGAAATAGTCTTCGGGAAACGTCTCTTTCGATTCGTCAAAAGTTAGCCCTTCGAGGACGCCAACATTTCTTTCGCGAAAGGCAGATGTCGGATTAATTGGGACGCCTGTCAGTCTGGATAGCGGTTCGGCGGTTTGAACCGCACGCTGCAGATCGCTGGAATAGATGACATTGACTCCTTCTTTACCAAGAAGTCGCGCGGTAATTTCGGCCTGCTGCTCACCGAGCTTTGAAAGCGGAGTCGGTCCGTGCCCGCCAAATCGCCCTTCGGCATTCCCGGCGGATTGTCCATGTCTGACCAGATACAGTTTCGTTACGGCCATATTCGAAGCTTAGTGCAGTTAGCGGCTAGCAACTAGCAGTTAGCAGCTAGCAATTAGTAGTTAGCAACTAGCAGCGAGCAATCAGTTACGGTATCTAGCACTAACGGCCAGTTGCCGGTAACCAGTCGCTGATTGCTAACTGCTAACTGCTAACTGCTAACTGCTAATCGCTAACTGCTAGCCTCCTCGCTGCCAGAAACTAAACCGCTACGGCTTCAGCCTTGAGCTTCTCGGTTTGATAATGCGTCCGCAGAGCGTCGATGAACTCGTCTAGCTGACCCTCCATTACGAGATCGAGCTGGTGCACCGTCAAACCGATCCGGTGATCAGTGACGCGGTTCTCCTTGAAATTGTAAGTGCGGATCTTTTCCGACCGGTCACCGCTGCCGACCATCGACTTTCGCTCACTCGCCTGTGCATCATGCTGCTTTTGCTCCTCGATCTCCTGCAGCCTGGCACGAAGAACGCGCATCGCTTTTTCCCGGTTCTTGATCTGCGATTTTTCGTCCTGCATCGAGACAACGACGCCCGTCGGAAGGTGCGTGATGCGAACAGCGGAGTAAGTCGTATTCACCGACTGACCCCCGGGTCCGGACGAACAAAATGTATCGATGCGAAGATCGTTCTGGTTTATCTGCACGTCGACCTCTTCCGCTTCGGGAAGAACGGCGACCGTTATAGCCGATGTATGAATCCGTCCCTGCGTCTCAGTTTGCGGCACACGCTGTACGCGATGGACGCCGGATTCGTAACGCATCTTCGAAAACACTCGATCGCCTTCGATCATCGCTACCGCTTCCTTGATCCCGCCGACGCCGGTGTCCGCGACGTCCATGATCTCCATCTTCCAGCCCTGCCTCTCGGCATATCTCGCATACATTCGCAGGACTTCCGCAGCGAACAGCGTCGCCTCGTCACCGCCAGTGCCTGCCCGGATCTCGAGAATTACGTTCTTCTCGTCGTTTGGATCGCTCGGGAGCAGTAACACTTTCAGTTCCTCTTCTGCCTCCGGCAGACGCGATTCGATATCAGCCGCTTCGGCAAGCGCGAGCTCGCGCATCTCGTCGTCGTCGGCAGCGTTCGCAAGCTCCCTCGCACCCGCAAGGTCTTCCTGCATTTTCTTGACCTGCCGGTATTTGTCGACGATCTCACCAAGTGACCGATGTTGCTTCATCAGCTTGGCATACACCGACATGTCGGACATAAATTCCGGTTGCGAGATCTGTTCGGTCAGCTCGTCATAGCTCTTTTCAATTTGTGCGAGTTTCTCAAACATAAGCGGTTGTTAGTCGTCGTGGTCAGTTGTCATTTCAGTCGTCCCGCGTTTGCGGTGCCGCGCTGTCTTAGGTAGCGACGGACAGCTGGCCAGTGACCACCGATTCCGGTTCCAGTTTCAGAGACTCATCCAATGCTTTGATCGCAACTTCGAGCTGTTCGCTGTCGGGCTCCTGCGTCGTGATGTTCTGCAGCCAGAGACCGGGAAGAGTCATAAACTTGAAGATCGCACCCGACTCTTTCTTGGCGGCGTAACGGATAACCTCGTACGAGAGGCCCGCGACGAGCGG
>DASUSJ010000346.1:0-3662 GCA_036375155.1 Pyrinomonadaceae bacterium | reverse complement strand
TATCGGGACGACTCGGAAAACCGTCGACCGCCGTTAATAGTCTGACCAGGTCACGGGCAGTCGCGATCCAGCCGCCGTGGGCGTCCATTGCTTCGATACTCCAGCCGCCGTATTGCCAAGGAACAAATTGTCCCGTTCCATAAACGGAAAGCGTCGTAAAAGGGTTGATGTATTCGCCTTCGCGTTCCTGCTTATCCGAAAGCAGGTTTTTGCCCAAACGAATATCGTAAATGCCAAGCGGTGCAAAGATGTTTTGTTTGACGTAATTCTCGTAAGTCAATCCGGTTTTCTTTTCGATCACTTCGCCGAGAACCAGATAACCGACATTTGAATAGCCAAATGCAGTGCCCGGAGTAAAATCCAACCCTTTCTGAATCAAAAATTTGATCATGGCGCGTCGCGTCACCGGATTCGCCTCTCCCAAGGTTTGAGTAACGTGAAGCGGAAACGCGATCGGATCGCTATGACCATAGCCCCAGGGATAAGGCGACACAGGACCCGGCGGCATCGGCAGATCCCGGTTCCAACCAGCGGAGTGCTCGAGCAAATTTTGAATCGTTATGTCATAAACGCGCGCGTCGGTGATATTCGCATTGGCGAAATAAGGATCCACATTAAGAATTCCGCCGGGACCGAACGGTTTTTCGCTCAAGCTCAACTGCCCGTTTTCGACCAGCTTCATGATGGCGACAGAAGTGATCGGTTTGGAAATGCTGGCGATGCGAAACATATGATAGGGCTGCGTAGCCTCGGTTCCAGCTTGATTAGCAGTTCCAAAAGCACGCATGTAAACCAGCTTGCCGTTTTTGGCAATGGCGAATGTCGCGCCGGGAATCTGGTAATTGGCTAGTAACGTGTGCATCTGCGCATCACACTGGCTCATGGAACCAGCCGGAATGCCAGTCTGCGCAAATATGGGCAAAGCGAAAGCGAAAATTGTGAGGGTGACAGTTCCGGTAAATAATCTGCGTTTCATTTCTTAACCCCACGCAACCAGATCGCTGCGTCCCGCATCAGTTCTGATATGACCAAAATTCACAATCAGTCATATCGTAGATGAGAAGCAATAGTAGGTCAAACATTTTTACCTCAATCGAAAAGACGATCTCGGGCACGACCGACACGACGAAGTTCACGTGTGAACCGCCGGGTAACATCGATCGGCACTGCTCGTCATCGAGTTCTGCATCTCGTGTCCAATTTGTAAGCGGAACGTCACATTCCCTGTTGCGAGAAATCGTTAGCGAGGAATATAAAGCACCAGCGCAGCAAATTGACAGTGTTCTTAGGGCAGCAAATTGACAGTGTTCTTAGGAAGGTTTTCATGTCGCAAAAGGTTGGCGTCACGAAGCAGAAAAAAGAAACCGTTGAAGAAAAGATTACGTCTTTAAGAGAAAATGCCTTCGCGCTGATAAAGGAGATTAGAGAGTTAGGGGCGGTGGCTTTCGCGGAGGTCAGCCAGGGAATAAACCTGCCCAGGGAAGTTCGACGTCTCGAGATACGGCTCATCAAACGCGCTTTGGCAGAAACGAATGGCAACCAGGTCAATGCTGCTAGGTTGCTCGGACTAAAAGTTACGACTTTGCACGCAAAGATAAAGCGTTACGGACTTAATCCGAACGACGTTGCAGATCAAGAGAGCGAGCAAAGTTAAGGTCCTTATCGTTGCAGTTTTGCGAAGAGGAACAGTATGGGGGTTACGCCCGAGTCAAATGTCATTACCGAAACGACCTGGAACAAGCAAACCAGAAATCTAGCGACCCTATCGCATTTGTTGCTTCAGGACCTACAAAAGATCGAGACGCTCTTCTGTTTCGATCTTAAAAACAGGATCAACTTATCCGCGGAGATTCGACGCTTCGAAAAGAACCTCATCAAGACAGCTCTGCTCCACACCGGCGGCAGCCAAAAGAGATCGGCGGCCCTGCTCGGGATCAGCCCGGCGCGCCTCAGCTACAAGATGAAGATCTACCGGATCAATTTCGGCCGACCGGGGAAACCTCTTCCGTAGATTTTTGCGATCGCCTCACATACCCCACCCGTTTGCGGATCGAAAAATCAAAATAATTGGAAATGTTTTGGCGCAGAACCGCGAAGAGTCGGGTCGGATATTTATCCAAATTTTCAGATATAGGCCATTATGGCGCTCGCTCACGATGGTGACCGCTTCGTCATTCCAGTCAAAATTGCAGCACCAACCCAAGGGCATGAAGCTTGCATTTTTACTCTGTCGGGAGGCAGCCGCTGTGCTGCTTCTTTTTCGTTGAAGCCAACACTTCCATTTTTTTGGAACGCAGCGGCTTCCCGAAACCGGCAGCAGATTCTCGCGGTACAAGCGAGACGGGTCGGACCGAGAACTATGTAATTTGGAGAACAAGAATATGACTAGAATTTTAGGCCTTGCCTTTATATTCATTATCTCCTCAGCAGTGACGTTCGCTCAGCTCTCGACCAGCACACTCGTCGGAACCGTCTCGGGTCCGGATGGGGTTTTGCCTGGGGCGACGGTCACGGTGAGGGATAACAAGACAGGTAAGGAATTGGTCGTGACGACCACTGGAGACGGCGGGTTTCGAATCCCTAATCTTGAGATCGGATTCTATACCGTCACGGTAACCGCTCCGGGGTTCAAAACGTTCACCGCTCAGGACGTACAGCTTGAAACCGGAAGGGATTACAACCTGACTCCCACGCTTCAGGTGGGTGAGGTCAGCGAGACGGTCACGGTAACGGCCGGCACTGACGTGATCAACTCCACGGACGCAAAAGTGACCGGAAACGTCACCCAGGTACAGCTAACGCAGCTGCCGCTGTTGACGCGCAACCCGCTCAACTTCATCACGCTTCAGGCGGGTGTTCAGAGCAACCCCGCCCAGGTGAGCACCATCAACGGCGTCCGCACGTCGGCGACCAACATCACCATCGAGGGCATCAACGTCCAGGACAACTATATCCGCGCGAATGCGACGGACTTTTCGCCGGCCCGTCCGATCGTGGATGAAGTCGAAGAGTTCGCGGTCACGAGCCAGGCGAACGTGGAAGACGGGTTCGGGTCCGGTCAGATCCAGTTTCCGATACGCCGCGGCGGCAACCGGTTTTCGGGATCCGCATGGGAATACAACCGAAACTCAGCGTTGGCGGCAAACACCTTTTTCAACAACGCGACCGGTATCGAGATCCCGTTCCGTAATCGCAACGAGTTCGGATTCCGAGTTCAGGGGCCGATGCCGTTCTTCCGCTTCGGCGATGGTGACGGCGGTCCGTTTCGCTCCGGGAAGGACAAGATGTTCTTCTTTTTCCTCTACCAGAAGACGATCGACCGTCAGCCGTTCGCCCGCGTCGCGACAACCCTGACCGAGAGCGCTCGCAACGGGATCTTCACTTACACTGCGGCAGCGAACGACCCGGCTAACGGTATCGCGGCCGGCCAGGTGGTGAGCGTAAATCTTCTTGGTCCTTCGTTCGGTACCGGCATCACGGCTATCGATCCGACGGTTCAGGCTCGTATACTCAGCCGTCTTCCGAACGGCAACACGACCGAAGGCGTCGGCGTCGACTCACGTAACACGCTCGGTTACCGATTTGATCAAAGTAACGACGCCGAACAAACAAACTGGACCGGTCGAATCGACTACGCGATCAACGATCGCAATTCGATCCGC
>DASUSJ010000345.1:0-9257 GCA_036375155.1 Pyrinomonadaceae bacterium | reverse complement strand
AACGGTTCCCTCGACGCTTCGTTCGGCGTTGGCGGCATTGCAACAAGTACCTTTGGCAACCAGTATCAAAGCGCACTGTCGGTCGCCATTCAAGCGGATGGCAAAATCGTTGCCTCCGGCACCACCGGTGCCTGCCCTGATAAAAAGTACTGTTATTTTAGTTTTGCCTTGGCCCGCTACAACAGTGACGGTTCGCCCGATACTTCGTTTGATACTGATGGAAAGGTAACTACCACACTCGTCGGAAACTATGACTCTGCCGCCGAGGTCCTTGTCCAAGGAGACGGCAAAATTGTTGCCGCGGGAAGAGCCCCTGGTCTCGGCGGCTACGGTCCTTTTGCTGTTACTCGCTACAACGCAGACGGCTCGCTCGACACGTCGTTTAGCGGTGACGGGATGGTCATGACAGAGGTCGGCAACGCTGGCTATGCCAGATCCGCCACTCTTCAAGCGGACGGCAAAATTCTCGTTGCCGGTAGCACCTACGTTGACGGGCACGAAGATTTTGCTTTCGTCAGATTAAATAGCGATGGTTCGCTCGATACTTCTTTTGATGAGGACGGCAAACTCACGACTGACTTCGCCAACGGTAGTGATCATGCTTTCGACATTGCAATACCAGCGAACGGCAAAATTATTGCCGGCGGTTTCAGCAGAACCGGAACCAGCGATTTTGCGCTTTCACGATACAACGCCGACGGCTCGCTCGATGCCGCGTTTGACGGTGACGGCAAAGTAACGACCTCACTCCTTGACGTTTCTTCAGCTATCAATGCCGTCACTATTGACCAAGGAAGAAACCATACTTTTCTCGTAGGCTACAGCGGCAATGAAACGAATGACGACTTTGCGATCACCCGGGTCGACGGTCCGAAAAAGATCACGCCGGTCGGCAATTCTGACGACCGGGCCAATGCAGCCGCCCTTTCCGCCTTTCCAGTCGACCGAGTTTTTGTCGCCGGTTCCAGCAGCAACGGTTCTGACTCCGACTTTGCGATCGTTCGCTATTTTCCATTCGGCCTCGACATTGACACTAGTCTTAATCAGACCGGCAAGGTTACTACTGACTTTGGTGCCAACGATACCGCGACGGCGATAGCCGTTCAACCTGACTATAAGTTCGTTGTCGTCGGCCAGACTGGAGGCGGTGCCGCTCTCGCCGTTGCACGCTATAACTTCGATGGTTCGCTCGACGCCTCGTTCGGCAGTGGCGGCAAAGTAATCCTGCAATCTATACAACACGCGAAAGCGATGGCGATCCAGCCCGACGGGAAGATCATCGCCGCCGGAAGCGCTCCGCATACGGAACCTCCGTTCGGCGACAACTTCGCATTGGCGCGCTTCAATTCAGATGGCTCGCTCGATACTTCGTTTGACGGCGACGGCATCGTTGTTACCCGTCTCGGTTTCACATCTCGGATCAACGCCATCGCTCTTCAGCAAAACGGAAGGATTGTCGCTTCGGGTTTCACCGCGATCAGCAGTCCCGGTTCGGACGATTTCGCGCTGGCGCGGTACAACGCAGACGGCTCGCTCGATACGTCATTCGAGGGTGACGGCAAAGTTACCACTTCATTTGGCGGAGCGAGCACGGCCAATGCCGTCCGGATTCAGCGCAACAGCAAGATCGTCGCGGTCGGATCGAGTACCAAGGGTCTTTTCTCTGAATTCGCTTTGGCTCGCTACAACCCGAATGGCTCACTCGACACGACGTTCGATACGGACGGCAAACAGACTACCGATTTTTATGGCGATAACGATATGGCTTTCGCCGCCGGCATCCAGGCCGACGGTAGGATCTTAGCCGCCGGCTCCGCTCATCGTGAGGGAAAGACAGATTTTGCGACAGCGCGTTATATCGGCGATCGCGCGGCCCAGCGCTCTCGTTTTGATTTTGACGGAGACGGCCGCGCTGATGTTTCCGTCTTTCGCCCGTCGGATCGAGTCTGGTATCTCGATCGATCAACCGACGGATTCTCCGCCACGCAGTTCGGGCTTTCAACCGACAAGATCACGCCCGCCGATTATGACGGCGATGGACGGACCGATATTTCGGTTTATCGTGACGGCACGTGGTATTGGCTCAATAGTTCTGACAATAGTTTTAGCGCGCGTCAGTTCGGCACAGCGTCTGACATTCCCGTTCCGGCTGATTACGATGGCGATGGCGGAGTCTCCGAACTCGCTGTCTACCGCAACGGAACGTGGTGGATCCTCAACCTATCTAACAATCAAGTAACTGCGATCCAATTCGGACTCGCAACCGACAAACCAGTCGTCGGAGATTACGACGGCGACGGGCGCGCCGATCAAGCCGTTTATAGAAACGGCGAATGGCATCTGAACCGTTCGAGTCTGGGATACACGGTTATCAATTTCGGTTTGTCGAGCGATCGACCGGTGGTCGGTGATTACGATGGCGATGGCAAGACCGATCTGGCGGTTTATCGCAACGGCACGTGGTATGTGCAGCAAAGCACGGCAGGCTTCCGTGCGTTCCAGTGGGGAATCGGAACGGACATCCCGGCACCGGCCGATTACGACGGAGACGGAAAGACGGACGCCGCGGTTTATCGAGACGGAACATGGTACTTGTTGCAGAGTACGTCGGGATCTGCGATTCACCGGTTCGGACTGGCGGATGACAAGCCCGCGCCGTCGGCGTACGTACCGTGAACAAAGGAGGAGGACCAACCATGAAGTACGGTCTTTAGCAGATCAGCTGCAGCGGTCCGATCGACGTTCCATGACGTAATGCTGCGTGAGACCAGCCCGCGGGTATCGCGGAACGGAAAGTTTACTAATCAAAAACTAAGGAGAACTGAGATGAAATACTATGTTAGATTTCGCCCTACGCTACCTATCCTGAGCATAGCGTTGTGTCTGGTGTTTCTCGCCCCGGTCACCGCCCAGAGCCCGGACAGTGGCAACGCGAAAGTGGACATTACGCAGGTTCGGGTTTTCGGCCAGACCACTCTTATCCCCTATTCGGGTTCAAGTCTCGCCCGTAATAACGGCGGCGTGTTTGCAACTTTCTCGACCTCTCAACTTTCGCCGGGAAGCGTGGTGTCCCTATGGTGGGTTTTCTTCAATAATCCGAAATTCTGCGCCACAGAGGGCTGTTCGGTCCCGGATCTGTTTGTTCCGGAGGTGAATGCATCATTGCACAACGCCGGCGCGGCGATCGTCGGACTCGATGGGCGATTCACTATCGCGAGTTACAAAGCTGTGGGTGATGTCTCCGCGGGTCACATCCTCCCGGGAATGCCGGATCCGAGCCCAGGCTTGGTCGACGCGAAAGGGGCTGCCATTCACCTGGCTGTCAGATCACATGGGGCTGCGAGCGCAGATCCGGTCGTTCTGGCACAGCAGCTGACACAATTCAACGGCGGATGTCCGCCCAACATGTGCGTGAACCTGCAGGTCGCCGTGCATGACCGGTAAAAGGCTCTCAATACCGGGTGTGGTTTTAGGTGGAAAACACTTCGACAAGCGGAGACCTGATCAGTTAACGAGAGGTCGGGAACATCTGGTTGGAGAGCCTTTTTAATTAGAGCATGACGGGTCTCTAAGCAGCTGCGGACCGTTCGGCCCTGAAAATAAATCTACCTCCTACGATCGCCGCGACCGCCCGCCCGGTGAAGTTCGAGCCATCGAATGGCGAGTTCCGCGACTTGGAGCGCGAGTCAGCATTCTTGTAAGTCCACACCTGTTCCGGATCGATCACGGTAACGTCGGCGATCGATCCGGGTTTTAACGTACCGCGGTCTTTCAGACGAAATATCTTGGCCGGATTGACCGAGCAAAGTTCGACAAGGCGGGCGAGGTCGATAATTCCTTTGTGTACGAGTTCGGTCATCGCAAGACCGACACCCGTTTCGAGACCGGTGATTCCAAACGGCGCTCGATCGTATTCGAGGGCCTTCTCGTCGGCGTGGTGCGGCGCATGGTCTGTTGCGATCGCGTCGATGGTTCCGTCACGGAGTCCGTTAAAGATCGCTTCGACATGTTCCTCACTCCTTAGCGGTGGGGCCATTTTCGTATTTGTGTCGTAACCTTCGACGGCCTTGTCGGTGAGGGTGAAATGGTGCGGAGTGGCCTCGCACGAAACACTGATGCCTTCGTTTTTCGCGCGCCGGATTGCTTCGATCGAGCCTTTGGTCGAAACGTGTGCGATGTGAATGTGTGCACCCGTTTCCTTCGCGAGGATGATGTCGCGCACGACATCGATCTCTTCCGCAAGAGCCGGCATTCCTTTTAAGCCGAGCAGTAGAGAAACTTTTCCTTCATGCATTACACCGCCTGACGACAGCGATTTGTCTTCGCAGTGATCCACGACCGGAAGATCGAAGTCTTTTGCGTACTGCATCGCACGGCGCATGATCCCGGCATTTGGAACAGGACGACCGTCATCGGAAACAGCGACCGCCCCGGCAGCTTTCATCTCGCCCATCTCGGCGAGCTCTGCTCCATCCGAAGACTTCGTGATCGCGCCGATCGGGAAGACATTCGCCGATGCGGCACGCTCCGCCTGCTCGATCATGTAGCGCGTGATGGCCGCGTTATCATTTACAGGTTGCGTATTTGGCATCGGACATACGCTGGTCCATCCGCCGGCAACCGCCGCGGTACAGCCGGAAGCGATCGTTTCTTTGTGCTCCTGACCAGGCTCGCGGAGATGCACATGCATGTCGATGAATCCGGGCGCGACAAGAAGTCCGGTGGCGTCGAAGATCTCACAGCCTTCCGGGGCGGTCTCGTTTGGCTTTAGCCAGGCTGACACTCGTCCATCCTCGATAAGAATGGACATACCTGTGTTTTCGGGTGCGGCCGGATCGATCAGATGGCCGTTTGCGATGAGAAGTTTCATTCTTAAGTCTCGAGTGCGAGTTTAGAGTGCGAGTTCAGAGTCCGAGTTCAGAGTGCGAGTTCAGAGTGCGGCTTCAGCCCGTTTTGGCCAGCGACAACGGGCTGAAGCCCGCACTCTGAACCGTTATTTCGCCGGATATTTCGCGTCGGCCTTGACCTCTTTCAATTGCGCCAAGTGGCGTTCACCGTGCCCGATCATGAACAGGTAAGCCTGAAACGCGTCGATGCGACCGAAGGGCATGTTCGCGAAGTGGGAACGCATGTCTTCCTTCATGTTCTTCATGTAGTCGGTAGAAGTATTCCTCGCTGTCTCGAAATTCGTTAACAGATCGGCGACGGTTTTCCAGCGTCCGTTCGGTCGCACCTGCTCCGGGGCCTGGAACTTTTGCTGCCGGTTTGTGATCGTAAGGATCACTGACATGTCCTGAATGCGAAATTCGTCCTTGCACGCAGGCACGGGCGACTTCATTCCGCCCTCGACCATCCCACGCAGTGCGTTCTCTACCACGATGATGTGCTCGGCGATCTCGCCGATCGTCCAGCGCCCGTCGGCGGCGCGGAAGTTTAGTTGCGCTTCGGACAGTCCCGTAAGTTGTTTCACGAAATCATCTTTCGTGTCGCCGGCATACTTCAAGGCGAACTCACGGTCTTTCTCCGTGAAAACGACAGGCGCCTTAGCTGTAGCCTGCGCGATCGCAAGTTCGCCGGCGAGGATGCTAATCGTCAGGGCACCCACGATAGATAAAAGGAATCGAATGGACTTCATATATACCTCCAATTATGATCACGCGCTCACATACACTAACGAAAATTTCGGACTGCAGGATTTACTATTCGCCCATACTTCCGCCGGTAGCAAGATACAACACCGCCATCCGGACCGCGACACCGTACTTCACCTGGTCGAGTATCAGCGAACGGGAACTGTCCGCCACATCAGATGAGATCTCGATGCCGCGGTTCATCGGCCCGGGATGGAGGACGATCGCATCCTTCTTCGCCAGCTCGAGCCGGTCGTTCGTCAGACCGTAGTGGATCGCATACTCCCGCAGCGTCGGGAAATAGGCCGAATCCTGTCGCTCGCGCTGGATGCGAAGGATCATCACGACGTCGGCACCCTCGATCGCGGCTTCGATCCGCGGCGTAACTTCCAATTTTGGTTTTTGGATTTTTGATTTTGGATTTTCCACTCCTAACTCGTCGATCAAATGTGCAAAGTCTCTCGGCACGAGCGTGCCGGGTCCGGCGACTCGAACCTTTGCACCGAGCTTGGTAAGCAGGTGAATGTTCGAACGCGCGACCCGGCTGTGAAGAATGTCTCCGACGATCGCTACTTCAAGACCCTTGATCTTTTTCTTATGCTCGCGGATCGTCATCGCGTCGAGCAGAGCCTGCGTCGGATGTTCGTTCGCTCCGTCACCTGCATTGATGATGGCGGCCTTGCTCACCTTAGCAAGCTGGTGCGGAACCCCCGCACTCGAGTGACGAACGACGATACAGTCAGGTGCCATTGCATCCAGATTGAGTGCTGTATCGAGTAAAGTTTCACCCTTCGCGAGGCTGGACGAGGAGACACTGATATTCACCGCGTCGGCGGAGAGACGTTTTGCAGCCAGCTCAAAGCTGGTTCGCGTCCTTGTGGAATTCTCGAAGAAGAGGTTGATGACGGTCTTGCCGCGCAGCGTCGGAACCTTCTTGATCTCGCGTGCATTGATCTCGCGGAAGTTCTCGGCCGTGTCGAGAATACCAATGATCTCGGCCGCAGATAAATTGCGGATACCTAATAGGTCCCTTCTTCTATACGGCTTGTCCATCCGATATCGTCGCTACAATAACCGGGATGACCCTTTCGAAAAAGGCCACCTCTTTAAATTGCAATAGCTTTAACCGCTGGTTATCGTTTTCCAATGAATGTCGGCTTTACCCAAGCCGCATCAGTCGGCCACATGTGCGGATATCCATGCGATATTTTCGGCTAAAGCCAGCCACCGGCTCGGTCGTCCTCCAGCTAAGCCGGAGGCAATTTAAAGAAAAAGGCTGCCTTTTCAGGCAGCCTTAAAAACTTAGTCGCCGGGACGTTCGAAGATCCCGACGGCCTCCAGCTCGTCATACTCTTTGAGCATCACCTTTATTATTTCGGTCTGTTTAGTGGGGACGATCCTCCCGACAAAGTCGGCTTGGATCGGAAGCTCCCGATGTTCTCGGCCGCGGTCTATCAGGACAGCGAGCTGCACCTTTTTCGGGCGCCCGAAATCCATTAGTTGATCAAGCGCCGCCCGGATCGTGCGGCCCGTGTACAGGACATCATCGACCAGGATGATGATCTTGCCTTCGATATCATCATCCAGCTCTGTCCGGTTTACGATAGGGTTTGCTCCGACTGTGGAAAGATCGTCACGGTACAGTGTGATGTCGATGATCCCGTATTGCGGACGCTGTCCTTCTAGAGCCTCGATCTTTTCGACGATCCTTTCGGCGAGCGGGACGCCCCGACGCCTGATGCCGACAATATAAAGGTCTTTCGCACCCTGGTTGTGCTCGACGATTTCCGACGCGAGCCGCGAAAGTGCTCGTTCCATGCGGGCGCTGTCCATGATTCGGGATTTCTCGGTCAGGTGAAGTTCGTCGGCCATTCGAGTGCAAATCGTAACAAAGCCACGACCGAAGTTCAAAGATCGATGCCGCTAGTTTCAAATATCCAAAGGCTTCCTTTAACATCTACGATTTGGCGATGACAAGACTCTACGAAGATTGGATTCGACCAGCAATGTTTCGTCTCGACGCGGAAACTGCTCACGAGGTCGGTATCAACGCCCTCCGATTCGGACTGGGGCCAAAGTTTGCTCAGCAAAAAGCGAGTGAGCGGTACGCTGCAGGTCCATTGTGTGCCGTAGAACGATTCGGATTGAAGTTCCCAAGCTTGGTCGGTGTCGCCGCGGGTTTCGATAAGAACGGCGTCGTCGTCGATCAGCTGGCCGCCTTGGGCTTTGGGTTTGTGGAAGTCGGGACGGTCACCCACCGCCCCCAAGCGGGAAACGAAAAGCCGAGGTTGTTCCGACTTCCGAACGATCAGGCATTGATCAATCGCCTGGGATTTAATAATGACGGAGCGGCAGTGGTTGCCGATCGGTTAAGGAAGATCCAGCGTCGATGCATCGTAGGCGTGAACATCGGGAAGAACAAGGATGTCCCGAACGAGGAGGCGATCGAGAATTATCTGGCCTCATTCGACCTCGTGCATGATGTTGCGGATTACATTGCGGTGAATGTGTCGTCGCCGAACACACCGAACCTCAGGGAGTTGCAGACCGGCGCGAGTCTGGAAGAACTTATCGGCGCGTTGGCCGAGAGGAATCGGGCATTGAGTCTTGATCTAGGGAAGCCGCCCAATGGCGGCATTCAGAACGCAGGCGGCACCCAGAACCAGCGTTCTATTCAAAGACTGAAACCGCTTCTCGTTAAGATCGCTCCTGACCTGAGCGAACCTGAGATCGAGACGATCGTCGACGTGTGTCTCCGGCTGGAGGTCGACGGGATAATCGCGACGAATACGACGGTTTTGAGGGACGGACTGCGTACGCCGAACGTTGCGGACTTCGGTGCTGGCGGTCTTAGCGGCCGCCCTCTCGCGGCTCGTTCAACCGAAGTGATTCGGAAGCTGTACCGTTATTCGAAAGGAAAAATGCCGGTTGTCGGAGTGGGCGGGGTATTCGATGAAAATGACGCGTTCGAAAAGCTCGCGGCCGGCGCGTGTCTGCTCCAGGCTTATACAGGTTTTGTATACGTCGGTCCGTCGTATGCGAGAGACATTAACCTGAGGTTGCCGAGGCTTATCAAGAAGCGCGGGTTCTCGAGTATTGATGAGGTTGTCGGCAGTGAGGCGTAGCGCATGCTTCCGGGCGGCAAACCCCAAGCTGCGAATGTCAGTTGGCGACGCGGCTGCTTTCCTTCCCGCTCCGTAATACCGAAGTTCGAGGTTCAATCAAACCGTTTGACACCCTTCTTTCACCCGCTATAATTGAAAATTTGCTTTTCGGGGTTATTTGACACAGGATTTATCTATCTGACCATGATTGTGGATCTGCACGAAATTGAAGGCTTCGCGCGGCCGTTCGAATTTTCGATCTCATCTGAAGAGCTGGACTTCGACGACCCTAGATTCAGACTTGCGGATGACATCAAAGTTTCAGGCGAGATATCCAGAAGCAGTGCCCAGGTGGATGTGAGGGGTTCGATCAGCGGAGCAGCGGAGATCGATTGTACGCGCTGTCTTAGGCCAATACCGTCTACGCTTGCGATCGACTTTTCGGTGAGCTTTGTTTCTGCAGAACATTTCGCGTCGAACAAGGAGCACGAGGTTTCTGTGGAAGACCTGGACACGGACGTGC
>DASUSJ010000344.1:0-6727 GCA_036375155.1 Pyrinomonadaceae bacterium | reverse complement strand
TATGATGCCCTGAGTCGGTTGGATGAAATTCAAGACAAGACTCAGGATCGTAGATTTGCCCGAGCCGCTTGAACCGACAAGCGCAGTTGTCGCGCCGGCCTCCGCGTGGAATGAGACACCTTTCAACACCGGAACATCTTTGTCGTATTCAAACTCGACATTTTCGAAATCGATCGTTCCTTTTATCGTTGGCAAAGGTTGTCTCGATTTGTCCTGTTCGTCCTCGGTACTCATCGCCATAACTTCGCGGATGCGGTCGAGTCCCGCGAGAGCCTCGGTGATCTGTGTGCCGATAGAAGTCAGCTCGATCACTGGCATTGCCAGCAGGAACGTGAACGAGATGTACATAAGAAAATCGCCGAGGGTCATCGTTCCCGCCTGAACCGCACTTCCGCCGATGACGATCATGACGACCGCGACGGCCCCGATGACGACCGAAGAGAATGAGCTGATCGCCGACACGCCGGTGATCGATTTTGCGATGTTTCGGAACAAACGGTGTGCTCCGCGAGTGAACGAAAGCTCTTCGCGCTTCTCCGCGGTGTACGCTTTGACGATGCGGATCCCGCCAAGGCTTTCGCCAAGACGACCCGTGACCTGGGCCGTGATCTCACCACGTTCGCGGAAAATGGGACGAAGCTTTTTGAAGGCATACATCAAAGCGCCGCCGAAGATCAGCAGGACGACGATCGTCGCAAGCGTCAATTGCCAATTGAGCCAAAACAAAACGCCGATGGCGATGACCGCCGTGACGAGGCTTCCGAGGATCTGGCCGAGACCTGTGCCGACGAGATTACGGATCCCTTCGGCGTCATTCATGATCCGCGAGATCAGTTGGCCGCTCTGAGTCGAATCGAAATACGAGATGGGGAGCCGTTCGACGTGTCGCTGGACATTCATCCGCATGTTCGTGATCGCAAGCTGAGCCGCGACACCGAGGATCTGCGAGAGTGCGAACGACGTGATCCCCTGAATAAGCGTTGAGATGCCGATCGCAAGCGCGATCCATTTGATCAGACCATAGTTCCGGTTTGTGAAAACCTCGTCTCCAATGTATTTCGTGGAGGCCGGCAGAACCATTCCGGCGAGCCGCGAAATAAGCATCAGAAGGCTGCCAAAGGCTAGCCGCCAGCGTGCATTCCAGACGATCTTTCTCGCTTCCGCCCAAGCGCTGGCGTAGTTGATCTTTTTCTTCTCGCTGGCCATTGCCTCAGTCTGAAAGGGCTGACGGCTAGTTGTCAAATAACGATCGAGCAGCGGGGTGCGCAGGAGCGGGATTCACCCGATCAACCCCGCTGTGCTTATAAAGGACACGTTTCAGTGTCCGCTTATCGCCGGGCTGATCGTCACTGGCGGTGCAGCGTCCGCTAGACGGGCCATCTCTCGCTCGGCCGATGTCTTTAAGATCTTGAGGGACAGGCTATTTGCCGCAAGATTTAATCCCGAGAGGTAAAAGACCGATCCGTAGCGATTGAACGTGATCTGAAGGCCGTCTGATGTTCTGGCTTTTACGTCGCCGGCAATAGTGGAGACAATGATCGACCGTCTTCCGGGACCATCAACGGAACGAACGATCAACGCGGTTGGAAACGTCAGCTCGCTCGTGCGCTCAAACATATACTTACCCGCCGGTAACTTTTCGTTCCTGACATAGAAATCGAATGGGATATCGGCGACGAGCCTGTTTGCTGTCTGCGCGCTAGCCTCGAAACCGAAAACGAAAATTATTAGAGCCGTTGTTGCTATCGAACCTGCAATGTAATTTTTCATATTAACTTTCTCCTTTTACGAACCTATACTGTTTCAAAAGTGCGAAAGGCCGCTGCCTATCGATGGCACTCAGCGTCGCATCCAACGAGAAAGAAAGTCCTAAAAATTGGCCTAAAAGTTTGTAAGAGTTTCTAAAATTGCCGGCGATCAACGAAAACACATCGGTTTACAGGTTCGACGATTTTGTCGTCGATGCCCGAACGCGTGTCCTCCTCCGAGATGGCCAGCCCGTACCGCTGACTCCTCGGGTTTTTGATACGCTCCTCGCATTGGTTGTGCGGCCGGGCGAGACGATCACGAAAGACGAGTTGATGAACTCGATCTGGGCCGACAGCTTTGTCGAAGAAGCGAACCTGACGCAGAATGTCGCGGTTTTGAGAAAGGCGCTGGGCGAAGATTCTCGCCGGCCACGGTATATCGTGACGATACCCGGAAAGGGTTATCGATTCACCCCTGAGGTCGTTGAGGATTCGCTCGAGACCGAAAACGTTGCTGCTGAAGGCAACGGCTCTGGAACGACCGACGCAATTGTGCCGGAGCATTCGGCGGGCGCCCCGCGGACGAAAGTGCGGCGAAAAGTCTGGATGGTTCTCGCCACAGCGGTTTTGCTTATAGCTTTGTCCGCCGCCGCTATATTCAGTGGCGTTCTTTTCCTGGGCGGAGCCTCGGCGCCATCGGTGGCTCGGGCCCGGCAGATCACCTCTTTCGCGGGTCTCGATCTCTATCCGGCATTTTCCCCCGCCGGGCATGCCGTCGCCTTCACGTCGAATAAGTCGGGTTCGTTCGAGATCTACACCAAACAGCTGGTACAGGGTGCCCAGGAAATCCAACTGACTTCAGGTGGGATGAACAATTTTCAGCCGGCTTATTCGCCGGATAGCTCTCGCCTTGCCTTCTACTCTGCTTCCCGAGGCGGGATATGGGTCATTCCGGCATCCGGAGGGGTTCCCAAACGCTTAACAGACTTCGGCTCGAACCCAACGTGGTCACCCGACGGTTCCGCAATCGCCTTTCAATCCGACCCGTTGAACGACTTCAGTGCGAGCGTTCGTAACGCGATGCCGCCGTCGACTTTGTGGGTGGTCGCGGCGGACGGTACAAGTACTCCGCAACAGATAACACAGGTCGGAAATCCCCCGGGCGGCCACGGCGCGCCCGATTGGTCGCCCGACGGGAAGCGCATCGTCTTCGATTCAAATGACTGGTCAGCCTCCGGTCTCTGGTCAGTTGCGGCGGACGGTTCGGATCTTCGCATGGTGTTCGATAAGGAAGCTTACGAAGGAGGTCGGCAGTCCGTGACGGCTTCCGACGCCATCTTTGCCCCGGACGGAAAGGCCATCTTTTTTGTTGGTGACGTTGGACAGTCGATCCAGTTCGTCCCAATTGACTCCGACGGAAGAGCGGTTGGATCCCCGAGCAAGGTCTTCGACGCGTCCGCTACACGGGCAAGACATATCAGCCTAAGTCCTGACGGGAAGCAGCTCATTTACTCGGCCATAAACACGACGAGCAATCTCTTCCTCTCCGACGTAGGCGATGCTCGCCAGATGTCGGAGCCCAAACAAGTGACGATGAACGCCGACTCGCGTGTGGTGTCCCCCTCATTCTCCCCGGATGGCGGCACGATCGTGTACCAGGAATACAACGCCGGTTCTGCGCCGAATATACGGTTAATGGATGCCGACGGACGAAATCAGCGGCAGATAGGGACGGTGCTGGGATTTAACCCATGGTGGTTCCCGTCCGGGGACCGCATCGGATTTTCGACGGGTGGGATCTGGGGCTCAGAATACTGGTTTGTCGCTGCTGATGGTTCGGTTGAACGCAAACTGTTCAGCTTTGACGAAACTGATGTTTATAACGGCCGTCTCTCGGCGGACGGTAAGAGTGTCTTGTTCAACTCGAAACGTTCGGGCACCATCAACATCTGGCAGGTGTCGATAGAAGGCGGCGAACCGAAGCAGCTTACTTTCGATCCCGAAATGGCCGGTTTCCCTGCGATGTCTCGCGACGGAAAGTGGATCGCGGTTCAGCTAAAACGCGGCGGTGATACGCACGTCGCAGTCATGCCCGCCGAGGGAGGGGAGGTCGTCCAGTTGACCAACGAACCCGGACAAAGTTGGGTATACGATTGGGCGCCGGACAACGACCGGATCCTTTTCGCCGGCCGGCGCGGTTCGAACTGGAATATCTATTCCGTCTCGCGCACAACGCGCGAAGTCCGACAGCTCACCAATTTCAGCAAACTCACCGCCTACGTTCGATACCCTGCCTGGTCTCCGCTCGGTGACAAGATCGCGTACGAATATGCCGAATCGACCGGGAACATCTGGATGGTCGAGCTGAAATAGTCTTTCAGCGTGTATTACTGCGACCGGCCCTTTACTGAGGCACTTGAACAACAAAGGATCGCATTGGAATCAACCCGACATCGACCGTGACCCTGCGTTCGAGTACCTCGAGCATTCGCGGCGCCACAAACTCATCGGAATGTCGTTTATCAAAGTCGACCCGCGACTGGATCCCATCTGCGACGATCCCGCTTCCGGAACATCCTTCGAGGCGAATTCGCCCACGGCACCAAGCCAACTTTCCAGGAGTCGTATGGGCGAGAAGCGCTCAGGAGGATCTCCAGCCTAAAATCGGCAAGTCGCTATAGAGCCGTACTTTGAACTGGCTCAGGCGTTGGTTAAACTACGTCCTTGCGCTGATTACAATGAAACAGACATATATCGATCAACTCAAAGATCACATCGGAGAAGAGGTCACCCTGAAAGGCTGGCTTTACAACACGCGTTCGAGCGGCAAACTTGTGTTCCTGCAGCTCCGCGACGGGACTGGCATTGTCCAGTGCGTCGTGTTCAAGGGAAACGACGAAGCGGTTTTTGAGAAAGCGAAGGCGCTCGGTCAGGAATCTTCGCTCATCGTTCACGGATCTGTAAAAGCAGATGAGCGTTCGCCGATCGGCGTCGAAGTGGATGTGAAGGACATCGAGGTCTTGCAGAATGTCCATGACTATCCGATCACGCCCAAAGAACATGGAACCGAATTTTTGATGGATCACCGACATCTGTGGATCCGTTCGAAAAAGCAGAATGCGGTGCTGAAGATCCGGCACACCGTGATCAAAGCGACCCGGGATTATTTCGACAACCAGGGCTTTATCCTTGCGGACACACCCATCTTCACGCCTGCTGCGTGTGAAGGAACGACGACCCTTTTTGAAGTCGATTACTTCGGCGACGAAAAGGCGTATCTCACCCAGTCGGGTCAGCTTTATAACGAAGCCACGGCGGCGGCATTCGGAAAGTCATACGCATTCGGTCCGACGTTCCGTGCCGAGAAATCGAAGACTCGACGCCATTTGACCGAATTCTGGATGGTCGAACCGGAAGTAGCGTACGCCACGTACGAAGACATGATGGAACTGGGTGAGGGTCTGATCCTGGCCATCGTCGAACGCGTATTAAGTGAACGTCTGGAAGAATTGAAAACACTGGAGCGTGATATCTCAAAACTCGAAGCGATCACCGCTCCGTTTCCCAGACTTCATTATGATGATGCGGTAAAGATGCTCCAGGAAGGTCACGCGAAGGGTGAGCTCGAGAACAACTTCGAATGGGGCGGTGATTTCGGAGCCCCGGATGAAACTTATCTTTCGAATAAATTCGGGAAGCCGGTCTTTGTACATCACTTCCCTGCGGCGATAAAGGGATTCTATTTTGAGGTTGACAAGGACGATCCTAAATACGCGCTCGGCATCGACCTGCTGGCACCCGAAGGTTACGGTGAGATCATCGGCGGCGGCGAGCGTGCTGCGTCGCTGGAATATATCGAAAAGCAGATCGAAGCGCACAAGCTGCCGCGTGAATCCTTCGAGTGGTATTTAGATCTTCGCCGCTTCGGCTCCGTCCCGCACAGCGGGTTCGGGATGGGCATCGAGCGCTGCACGGCCTGGATGTGCGGAATTGAACACGTCCGAGAGACGATCCCGTTCCCGCGTATGTTGTATCGACTGCGACCGTAGGTCTCGAAGAATCGTCCGGTACACGACCGAGCGACGGGATCGTTGTTGACCTCTTCTCGTTAGTACTGCTTGGTCACGCAGTCGCCGCTGCTTTCCTCTTCATCGAGTCGAGAGCCCGCTTGAACATTGCCCGATGATGCAGCTCGCGTTCGAGCGCCAGGGTAAAACTTGCTGCCGCATCCGGACGGCTTTCTTCCTCGGCTTCGCGAATGAACTGCGGATACATCTCTTCGATCTCGAAGTCTTCAGCGTTCGCGGACTCGTCCAAATTCTGGAATGTCGTCCTAACACCGCCGGCGGCGCGAAGATGGTTGATCCCGTGGATCGTCTCGGCACCGGATGCCTCCATAAATAGTTGGGCATATTCCGGCAATCCTTCCTCCATCGCCTTCAACGCAAAAGCTATGTATTCGAGCCGAGCCTTCGCTTCGCTGATAATTGCCCGCTTCAGGTTTTCTTCAGTCCTCGTCATAGTTGCCTCCACAAGTACCTTGATTTGATTACGAACCGCTCTTATTCGAGCAAGCGCCGCTTAGCACGGCGACCAGCGCGCCGGTCACGAGTCCAAGGCCCACTCCGGCCGCGAACGTCATACCGACCGAAAGAAACGGTGCTTTCTTGATCCGGTATTCCGTCTCGTCTATCACATCTTGAGCGGCATAACGACCTTTTTTCGCCAATCGTTTTGCGTCCGATGCGACATCATCGAACATCCCATCCGCGCGTTCTTTAAACTCTTCCACACGTTCCCTCATTCGAGCGGCTTCAGTGGCGATTCCCATACCAATTCCTACCGGAAAGGCCCCTTTGCCGTCGCTTGTCTTAGTAGTTCCGGTTAACATTTGAATTCTCCTTATACGAATCTGTTTGCTTTATTCCTACGTAGCGTCTTCAGGCAGCAAAGAATTGCAAGAGACGCACATCCGCTAG
>DASUSJ010000343.1:0-15658 GCA_036375155.1 Pyrinomonadaceae bacterium | reverse complement strand
AGACGAGCACTGTCTTTAAGGACAACGCGAACATCTTCGGAAAAGTCTATTTTCCGCGGCTCATCATGCCGCTCAGCATCGTCACGAGTAATCTGGTCAGGTTCGGCGTACAGATGCTTCTGCTGGTCGCAATGATGGGATACTACGCGTCAGTCGGGGGCCGGTTTCAGGTGACCTGGGCGATCATCTTCTTCCCGCTGCTCGTGATTCTTATGGCATTGCTCGGTCTCGGACTGGGATTGATCATAACCGCGATGACGACCAAATATCGCGACCTCAGTTTTCTGGTCAACTTTGGCGTCCAACTGCTTATGTATCTGACGACCGTAATTTACCCGCTAAGCGCGGCCCCGGAGAAGTACCGCGTCTGGCTCGAGCTCAACCCTATGACCGCCATAATCGAGGCATTCCGCCTGGCTCTTCTTGGTCAGGGCACGGTAACCGCCGGGAGTTTGGCCTACAGCGCGGTTGCAACCCTCGTCATCCTGACGATAGGTGTAGTGACTTTTAATCGAACGGAGAGAACATTCGTCGATACCGTATGACGACAGCGATCAAGGTCGAGAACGTATCTAAGGTTTACCAGATCGGGCAGATCGGGACGGGAACGATCAGCCGGGATATCGAGCGCTGGTTTGTCACACAGGTTCTGAAGCGGGAAGACCCGTTCCTCAAACTCGGTGAAACGAATGACCGGACGAAGCGCAGCGAGACAAATGTCGTCTGGAGTCTAAGGGACATCAACTTCGACATCGAGCAGGGCGACGCGGTAGGCATCATCGGTCGAAACGGCGCCGGAAAGAGTACGCTGTTGAAACTTTTGTCCCGGGTGACGGCGCCGACGACGGGTTCGATAAAGATCAAAGGGCGAGTGGCAAGTTTGCTCGAAGTCGGCACCGGGTTCCATCCCGAACTGACCGGCCGCGAGAACGTCTATTTGAACGGTTCGATCCTCGGTATGCGGAAGCGTGAGATCGATCGCAAACTCGACGAGATCATAGATTTCAGCGGTGTGGAGCGGTATATCGATACGCCTGTGAAACGCTATTCGTCAGGAATGTCGGTCAGACTCGCGTTTGCTGTCGCGGCCCATCTCGAGAGCGAGATACTGATCGTTGATGAAGTGCTCGCGGTCGGCGATGCTGAATTCCAGAAGAAGTGTCTTGGGAAGATGGAGGACGTCGGGAAACGCGAGGGAAGGACCGTTCTGTTCGTGAGCCATAACATGAGTGCGGTTCAGGAACTGTGCAAAAAAGGAATGCAGATCCATAACGGCGAAATAGTATTTTTTGGCGACATGATGGAGTGCATAAACAACTATTACCACTACGACCGGCGTGTCCGATCGTCGACCTCTTCCAAATCGCAACCGATACTTTTGGAAATTCCCGAGATAAATGGCAGCAGTACTCCAACTGTTAGATCGGGTGAGAAGATCTCCGTGTCGGTGGATCTGGAGGTTCAGGAGATTGATAACCCGAGGATATTTTGCATCATCGAAAACGCATTGGGCCAGTCGGTCGTTCATGTCAGCGTCCACAGCGAAAGTCTCGGTCAGCCAACGCTATGTGGAAACTACAAAGTGACGATCGATCTTCCTGCGCTCTGGCTGGCTCCTGGCTTCTACTCGGTGTACATCAAGGTTCTGGTACGCTCTCCACGGCGCTCCGCCCGTGCTCATTCCGATCGCGTCGGGCTTCATATAATCGGTCAGATCGACGCCACCGGGAAAACCTTACTCGCGCCCCCGGCAGAATGGGAACTAGTGAATCAGGATGTTCCGGCTCGACTCCGCGAGGTCGCAAAACTGTAAGCATGGAAACTTTCCTCGAACCGGTAACGGTTTGCACTAACCAGCCTCCATCGTCATTAGGCTTCGTCAAACGATCGACGGTAATGCATCCATCAACAGATCGATCAACCCGCTGGCTCGGATGAAAAGCTCGATCTTCACAAGACAATCTCTTTACACTCGTCTAAAGGGTTTACGCTCCGCGGAGGGCTACTGGCGCTATGGCTCGAATCTGGGTCCGACACTGGGGCACCTGTTATCAGATCGGACTGGGTTTTCGGATAACACCAGGGCTATCGTTCGGGAACTACACAAGAACGGTATCGCGACGTCGCGCGTCGAGGACCTCTTCGACCCCGCACTGGTCAACGATCTAGAGAAAGCCACCAACATACTGATCCGGTCGAAATCGGAAGAGATTCGGGAGCTGAAATCGAAGGTAGATTCCGATGCGACCATTGGCCAGAAGACATTCAATCTGGAACTGCTCGGCGGAGAACCGCTGTTCCAGCTCGACGACCCATTCGCGAAGATCGGTCTGCACGCGTCACTGCTGGCCATCGCCCGCAATTACCTGCGCATGACAGCGCAGCTCCGTTATTACAACGTTTGGTACACGGCCGCTTCCGAAGGGGTGTCTCGCGAATCGCAGCTCTGGCATTTCGACAGAGAAGACAATTACATCCTCAAAGTGTTCCTTTATCTTGACGACGTCGACCTCGGCACCGGGCCTTTCACCTACGCGCCGGGGACTCATCGAATGGGAATATACCGGTCCCTCCAGCCTGAGTTCATCATGGAGGGGAATGTGAGACGAACAACCGACGAACAAATGGACAAGGTCTATCCGCGAGAAAAATGGAAGGCCTGCACCGGCCGGAAAGGTACGGTGATCTTTGCTGATACTCGCGGGTATCACAAAGGTGGCGAAGCCCGAGCGAAGGATAGATTGATGTTCACTTGTATGTATACCTCGCCGGCTTCCCAATCGAAGGATCTTATTCGTTTTCCGCAGGACTTTGATCCTGCAAAACTTTCCCGCGAACAAATCAGAGCTCTTCGCATTCCTAGAAAGTGAGAGTCAACAGTTGAAGAAAACCGTAAACGGGAAAGAAGTCGCGAACGCTATCGAGGCGCCCGAAGTTAATGCGAACGGTGGAGCGAATCGAAAGTATTTGTTACTTTCGACGTCCCTGCTCGTGGATCGCGTCTACCTGCATACCGGACTTCTGTCCGGCCTTTCACGGACAGGCGAAGTCGAGATCTGGGCTTCGTCTTATTCTGACCCGGACGGACGTCAGAGCTGGGACAGCGTCGAGGTCCCCGTCAAGCCGTTCCCCCAGGTCAGAGCGTTCAGGGAGATGCCGCACAATTACCTGCGACGTCTCAACGAGTTTGTGTGGGATTTCAGGTATCTACCCGCGAGCCGGTTGAGCATGATGGAGCACGTTCGCAATAAGAACTATCACTACTCGATCCGGGCTCTTAAAGGTCCGGCCAGAATGCTTGCAATGTTGCGGTCCGAAGAGGCAATAGAACGGAACCTGGAAAAGCTGCTGCTTTCGTACCCTCGGTCGAACGAGACGGAAGCCAGGTTCCGTACGAACCGTCCCTCGGTTGTGGTACTGACCGGTCCGTTCCAGTTCGAGCAGCCTGCCGTGTACAGCTCTGCCCGAAAGTTTGGGATCCCGACGATCGCCTACATCCCGTCATGGGACAACGTTACGACAAAGAACCGGATGGTTTTCGGTTACGACGCGTACATCGTCTGGAACGAAAAGGTCAAACAGGAGCTGCTGGACTTTTATCCCGATTCGCGCCGAAAACCGATCTATGTCGTCGGTCCACCGCAGTTTGACGTTTTCTACCAGGAGAGATTTTTCGAGAGCCGCGAGGAATTTTGTCGAAAGCAACAGTTAGATCCGGCATTGCCGATAATCGTCTACGCGGTCGGGTCCCCGAACTTTCTCAAGGAACATCACGGAGCCGTTCATCTCGCAAAGCGGGTCGCGGAAGGTAAACTCGGCAACGTTCAGATGCTGGTCAGACCTCATCCCATCCACGACAACGCTGAGATGCGGGACCTGTTCGGCATTTTCGGGCACCGCGTCCGGCTGCAGGAATCGACGAATGCCGGCAAGCAGCTCACCAAGCGGACGCAGGACGTGGAACAGATCACGGAATGGGTAAACACGTTCAGACACGCAGCGGTCGTGGTCAACCTCTCGTCGACGGTCACCGTCGACGCTTCAATTTTTGACAAGCCCGTGGTCAATCTCGATTTCGATCCACAGCCCGGCCAGTTCGATCAGCAGCTGATCAAGGAAGTAAATCACAGCTGGCCGCATTTCAAACCGATCGCCGAGTCGGGCGGTGTCTGGCTGGTAAATAATTTCGAAGAGCTTGAACACGCTGTAAAGACCTATCTCGAGCGACCCGAGCTGCATCGCCAAGAACGTAAATGGGTCGTCGAACATGTGTGCGGGTTTACGGACGGGACGTGCGGCGAGCGGATGGCGGCAGCGATCCTCGATTTCCTTAGCTAGACTGGAGACATTGTATGTGCGGCATTGCCGGAGTCTACCAACGAGACGGTAAACAGCCTTCCAACGAGAGAGTAAGAGAGATGGGTCAGCTAATGACTCACCGCGGCCCGGATAACTTCGGGTTCGAAAACTGTGGGCCGGTGGTCATGAGTCACAACCGGCTGAGTCTTCTAGATCTCTCTGAGGCAGCAAACCAGCCGTTCTCGAATGAAGGTTATGTGCTGTCGTACAACGGAGAGATCTATAACTTCAGAGAACTTCGGCAGAAGATAACCAGGGAGTACGGAGTCGACTTCAGAACCACGTCGGACACTGAAGTTCTTTTCCAACTACTCATACACGAGGGAGTAGAGGCAGCTCTTCGCCAGGTGCGAGGCATGTTCGCCTTCGCATTCTATGATCGGGCGTCGGGCAGCGTGTTTCTTGCGCGGGACCGCATGGGAATCAAGCCGCTGTATTTTTATTGCCAGGGCGACAACATTTACTGGGCCTCCGAGATCAAGGCTCTTGCGAAGTCGTTGAGTCTCGCGCCTGACCCGATCCGGACTTTGTTTGCGGCAAACAACCTCGCTGAAAAGTCGAACGAGTACACTTTGTTCAAGGGTGTTACATCCGTTAAGCCGGGGACGTTTCTGCGGATCGGCCCGACGGGCGAGCCCAAGCACGTCACGTACTACGATCTGCTGGACGACTTTGACACCGCGTACTATTCCGAATTGAAGAGCATGTCTTCAACGGCGGTGGTTGCCGAGTTTGAATCGCTCTTCGTCAAAAGCACGCAGGCGATGCTCGTCAGCGACGCGCCGATCGGCGCCTTCGTCAGCGGCGGGATTGACTCGAGCCTCATATCCGCTGTCGCGACGCGGGAGAATGCCGATCTCAAGCTCTTCACCGCGGACGTCGTCGGGAAGGACTCGGAACTGGCGGATGTGAAGACTCTCGCCAAACATCTTGGCAAGGAGTTTTTCGACTATCGCTACGAACCCGAGATGATGCTGCGTGATTGGGTGAATGTGACCTACTATTACGATTCGCCGATCGTCATCCACGTGAATTCGATCCCCTTCTCGAACGTCGCGCAGTTGGCCCGGGACACCGGAGTGAAGGCCGTTCTCACGGGTGAGGGAGCCGATGAGTTATTCCTCGGCTATCCGCGGCTGCTTTCCAAACCGTACGAGACGCTCGCGAAGCTCCCCGCCAGCGCGATCCGATCGATCTACAAGCTCGTACCGCGGCTTGATCAACTTTTATTTCCGGACAACAAGCTCACTCCGATCGGCTTTATCAATAATCTGGTTCAAGGCTTCGAAATAACACGACTTAAAGAACTGGCGTCCGGACGACTCGAGAGGCGCAGCCCGCGGGATCGGGAATCGCAGTTGATGACCGCGACGCTGTTGCGTGAACACCTGGTGACTCTTCTTCACCGGAACGATCGCATGGGAATGATGGCCTCGATCGAAGCGCGCTTTCCTTTCCTGGACGAGAGCATCGTGAAGTTTGCGCTGAATCTTCCGTCGAAATACAAGATCGGTCTTTCATCCCGTCTGCACAATTACAAACATCCGTTTCGGACGGACAAGTGGATCGTGCGTAAGACGGCGGAGAGATACCTTCCGCCTTCGCTCGTTCATAAAAAGAAGAAAGGGTTTCCGGTACTGGGACATAAATACATCAGACTGAAGGAAACATTTTTCAGGAACGGCTGGCTGGAGGATGCATTAACGCTCGGGTCTGAAACACAGAAGTACTTCATTAACACGCAGGATCCGTACTTCGTCGGGAAACTCGCTTCGGTCGAAATATTCGGTCGAATATTTGGTTTGAATCAACCTCTCGATGAGATACGAGATCACTTGTTGGAAAACGTCGAACTGCCACAAAGCAGTGTCAGAGTGTCGACGAACGGCGCGCATCAGCACAGTGCGGCAAGAGTTATCAATGCCAAATGAGACAGTCACATCTTCCGGGCACACTGCCGAAGACGCGGTAAGTTTGTTAAGAGCTCAAGGCCGCAACGTTATTCGCACCGAAAGTTGTTGGTGGTACAACGTGTACGGCCAGGACCGCGTGTACTACTCGTTCCCGCCCAACAGAAAAGTCAATCCGGACCGCAGGGAGATAAAAGAGATTTTCAGGCTTGCACCGAAGGCAAAGGCGATCCGGTTCATCGGATCCGAAGAGACGGTTGGCCGCGACAGTTACGTCTGGACGTGCAGGAGTCCCTACGATCTCGGAACACTCAGTTCCAAGGCACGCAACCAGGTAAGGCAAGGTTTAAGGAATTGCGAGGTGAGACCAATCCTGCTAGATAAGCTGACTTCGGCTGGGCAAGAAGCTCACGCGGATTCAATGAAGCGGATGGGCTTGCCGCCTGACAAGCAGGTCTTCGGCGGGCACATGGTCAGATCAGGTGCGTACGAGGCGTGGGGCGCATTCGTTGGCGAGAAAATGGCGGCCTACCTTGTGACGTTCACGGTCGACGACTGGGTTTATATCCAGATACACCGGTCGGTAAACGAGTTGCTCAAATACCGGCCCAACAATGCGCTGATATTCTCGGTAATCAAGGAGCTGCTTAACCGCCCAGGTATCTCGACCGTCAGTTACGGTTGGGAACCGCTTTATGACCTCGACTCGTTGGATTCCTTCAAGGTCGCGATGGGTTCGAAGAAGGAACCGTGCAAACAAGCGTTCGTGCTTTCACCGAGTCTTGCGCCGTTGGCGCCATCCTTTGTCTGCTCCGCCTTCGAACGGGCCTCCCGGCTCTATCCAGGCAACCAACGACTAAAGCAGATTGCCGGCGTGTGCCGGGTGATAAGAGAGACACGATCCGGACCTTCACCGAGGATCGGCCAAGGGACGGTTACGGCCAGTTCGGACATTTAAATTCTAAAGTCATGCGCGCAACCGTCGAGAATAGTCATCCTGAGATCCAGATCCGACTCCTCTCGAAAGAGGACAGCATCGAAGTCGCGAAGATCCACCGCAAGGTTTTCGATGACACTCCGAGTGCTCGTCTAGGATATGAATATTGCCGGCAGCTATATGCCCTTTACGCGACAGAAGCGAATGCGTTCGGACACGTGTTACTGCAGGATGGAGAGGCCGTCGGTTTCGTGGTTGGCGGCGACACGAACACCCACGACGCGATAAGCAGTAAGCTTCGGCGGCAAGCCGCACTATCGAGCGTCGTCCGCCCCGAACTGTTATTTTCATTGGCCGGGAAGGTAGTCAAACGGACTTTGAGAAAGCGGCCGCCGAGCAGCACGCCGACGACTGCACCGAAAAGAGATGGCGGTGGCAGACGAGTATCGAAACTTTTCTTGATCGGGATCTTAGAAAAAGCACGAGGGACAGGCGGGGCGCGCCAGCTGCTGGACTCTTTCGTCGATCACGCCTTCTCTCTCGGGTTCGACTCGGTCGTGCTCAACGTACTTCGCACGAATTCGCGTGCGAGGAAAGCGTATGAAAAAGCGGGCTGGGTCCTTAACGATCGTGGTGGTGAATCGGTGGAATATTACATATTGAAATCGGAATGACGGCAACTCAACTCCAGACCAACGGTTCGCGACCGGCACGCTCAGAGCGTCGAATCGCTTTTTTGGTTCCCCGCGGCGAGGTCGTGCGTAACTTTGGCTATTCGGGCGCACTCAAGCTGATCAGCCAGGATGCATCACTATCGCTGCTGAGTGTCTCCACGCGAAGTCACCCTTTTGACCTTGAGGGAGTCGACGGCATTTTTCCGCTGGACGAAGTAATGGAATCCTGGATCGTGAGGATCCAGCGAGAGATACTCGAGGTAGCCCATGGAAGATGGCTATGGTCACGAGCGGCGAAGGAACGTTGGAAGCTGCGGGACAACGAAGCGCGAACGATAAAGACAAAAGCCAAGCGGTACGCAAAAAAAACGATTAGCCGGCCTTTTTCAACTAAGGCAGGTCTGAATATCCTCAGCCGCACCGAACGCGCTAGTAGTCGTCTCTTCAATGTCTCGCACCAGTATCTCGATCTATACAAGCGGCTCCGGCCTTCGCTGGTTTTCAATGGCTCACACGTTCACAGCCGCAATGCTATACATGCGGTCCAGTCCGCGCAGTGGTTGGGAATACCTACCGCCACATTCATTTTCAGCTGGGACAATCTCACTTCGCAGGGCAGAATCATTCTTCCTTACGATTACTTCCTCGTCTGGAACCAGAGCCTTAAGGACCAGCTCATAGGAATGTACGACTGGATCCGACCGGAGAATGTGTTTGTCACCGGCACACCGCAATTCGATTTTCATTTCAGACCGGAGTTCTACGTTGATCGAAAAGAGTTCTGTGAATCGATTGGCGCCGACCCAGAGCGGCCGATCGTCTTTTACGCCACCGGCATGGCCAATCACATGCCTGGCGAGCCCGAGATCGTCGAAGCTATAGCCGACATGCTGAATGAAGCCGAGCCGGGCGGTCGGCCGCAACTCGTGGTAAGGGTGTATCCGAAGGATCAGACCGGACGCTTTGAAGATCTGAAACGACGACGGCCGGACATTCTCTTTCCAGAAGTCGAGTGGGAGACTGAATGGCTGACGCCGAAGTTCGAGGATACTTATGCACTCGTAAACACACTTCGCCACTGCGCCCTTGGGATCAACGTCGCATCCACGATCTCGCTTGAACTATGTATGTTCGACAAACCAGTAATCAATGTCGGATACAATCCGCGATCTGTACCGGAAAGCGAAATCTCGTATTCGGGTTACTACGAGTTTGATCATTACAAACCGGTAGTTCAGAGCGGGGCGGTCACCGTAGCGCGCAGCGAACAACAGATGCGGGATTTGATCTGGGGAAGTCTCAGAAATCCGGAGAACGGAAGGGCACAGCGGAAGAAGCTTATCGATGACATGTTCGGCGACACCCTTGACGGAAACTCGAGTCGTCGAGTCGCGGAGACATTGGTTCGACTCGCGGGACGGAAGAACAGTTGATGCGTGAAGCGGAAGAGAAAAAGTGGCGTATCTCCGTCGTGACTCCCACACTACGTCGACCGGAGGAAGTGAGGGAACTGCTCAAGAATATTTCGGCTCAGGAGCTGTTGCCGGTTGAGCTGATACTGGTCGACGGCGCTCCGGACGGCGAGGATACAACGAAAGTCGTTGTTGAAGGCGCACGTGAGTCCTTGCCCTTCGACCTTCGCCATATTCGACGCCAAGGTGGTACCGCCGTTCAGCGAAATGCGGGGATCGACGCTGCAACCGGTGACTTGATCGCGTTCATCGACGACGATGTGCGGCTCGACAGAAATTTTCTTACAACCATCGCCACCGTATTTTCTAACGACGAGCACCTTAACGTCGGCGGCGTTGTCGGATACCGAACGAACCGGCAGTTCGATGCGGAAGGCTCGCAACGATGGCGCTGGTATAGACGTCTTCGTCTGCTAACGATCTACGAACCGGGACGATACGACTTCGCATGCGGTTACCCGGTAAATAACAATTTGCAGCCGAGGTTTGCCGGTACTCGCGAGGTGGATTTCATGACCACCGCGTGTGCGGTGTGGCGGCGTGAGGTGTTTGATCTGGGCCTCAGGTTCGATCCCTTCTTTTCAAACTACGGAGTGCTCGAGGACGCTCATCTCTCTCTGAGGGCTGGGAAACAATGGAAGTTGCTGCAGAGCGGTGACGCCCATTGCATCGAGATGCATTCGCCGAACGGTCGCGAGGATCGTCGCAAGATCGGCTACAAATCGGTTATCAACTACTACTACGTTTTCAATGATGTTGCGGGGCCGTTATCGTTCGGGCAGCGATTCAGGTTCTGGCGCTTTCAGGCCTTCGAGTTTCTACGCATCGTTATCTCGGCCGTAAGACGCCGGCGACTCGACGATGTGCGTGATCTGTCCGGGCGCGTGCAGGCGATCGTCGGCTTGCTCTCACGACGTCGCCGTGAGTTTGTCACAAGCGGAAAATCCTAATGCGGCTTGCTGTTGTGTCTCACAAGGAATGTGTTTTGGATCCGGCGAGCGGTGATCACTACACCGATGGTGGATTCCCGCTGCAAATGCGAGCGATCTCCGAATTATTCACTGAAACTCGTTTGCTGGTTCCGTGCGCGGCCCCAGGCAGCCTCGAAGGACTCGCGCGTTTGGACGGAGACCAGATCTCGGTCGTTCCACTTAAGAAACTCGAAGGCAGAGACCTGCGAAGGAAGCTCAATTTCCTTGGATGGTTTTTCGAGAACGGCCGCGTCATATGGAATGAGATCCGACAGGCGGATGCTGTTCATGCTCCGATCCCGGGCGATGTCGGCACCATCGGGTTGGTATTCGCGCTTATTCAACGCAAGCCGCTTTTCGTGAGGCACTGCGGTAACTGGACGGTGCAGAAGACGGCTGCAGAGAAGTTCTGGAAATGGTGTATGGAAACGTTCGCCGGTGGAACGAACGTGATGCTGGCAACAGGAGGCGGTGACGATCCGCCGTCGAATAGAAACTTGAACGTGAAGTGGATATTTTCAACCTCGCTCAGCAAGGAACAGATCGCGAACGCTCGGAGTAAAACCTTGCCGGTTCGCGGACCGATTCGCCTGATAATTGCTTGCCGACAGGAAAGAAACAAGGGAACTGACATCGTTCTGCGGAGCTTTGCGAAGATACGTCGATCAGTCCCGAACGCGGTTCTCGATGTCGTAGGAGGCGGGTCCCTCCTGCCGGGTCTCAAGGAACTCGCTGCGGAGCTCCGTCTCGAAGACAGTGTGACATTTCACGGTAAGGTCACTCAGGCCGAAGTATTGAATCTGTTAGCCTCCGCACACATATTTTGCTATCCGACAACGGCGTCAGAAGGTTTCCCGAAGGTCGTCGCGGAGGCGCTCGCGAATGGACTTCCCGTTGTTACGACCAGAGTCTCGGTCCTTCCGCAGGTGATACGAGAAGGTTGTGGGGTACTGATTGAGCCGACGCCTGATGACCTTGCAACGGCGGTCGTAAAGATCTGTATCGATGAAAAGGGTTACGCGCAAATGTCCGCGGCAGCCGTGAAAGTCGCCAGCCGATTCACACTCGAGAGATGGAGAGATCTCATTGCGGAGAATCTGGATGCAGCGTGGAGCCCGATCTTTCAACAGACTCGGAAGCCGGTTCCTCAAAGCGGTCGTTCTTCGGTATGAACATTTGTTTTCTAGCCGGTACTCTTGGTCGCGGCGGTGCGGAAAGGCAGTTGTGTTTTATGCTTCGAGCACTCCAGGGTGAGGGCCTAAATCCCAAGCTGCTATGTCTCACGCGTGGGGAGTCGCTAGAAAAAGAGATACGGGACTTGGGTGTCGAAGTAACGTGGGTTGGTAGTTCCGGCAACCGTTTGCTTCGCATGGGGGAAATCTACAAAACTGCTCACGCGATGAAACTGTCCCTGATCCAAAGCTCTCATTTCTACACAAACACTTATGCCGGGGCGGTTTCGAAGTTGATGGGGATCCCGAGCATCGGCGCGATCCGAAGCGATTTGAAAAGCGAGTTGCGGGCAAATCCCGTGTTCGGCAAACTGCATCTCCGGTTGCCCGACCGTTTGATCGCGAATTCAAGGGTCGGGCGCGATAACGCTATTGCGAGTGGCGTCCCCCCGCACCGGTTGGACCTTGTTCCGAATGTTGTCGAGAAGCGAGGAAGTTTGAATGGCTCGAAAGCCTCTGGCGGCCGTTTTACGTTTCTTTTTTCAGGTCGCTTAGTATGGCAGAAAAGGCCGGAGCTTTTTATTCAATTGGCGGCCCGTCTTTCTGCAAGCATGCCTGATCGCGAGCTTAGGTTCCTGGTTCTCGGAGACGGCGTTCTAAGGCGCGAATTGGAAGCTAGGGCCGCGGCACTGAATCTGCTTCCGGCACGGATCTCATTTCTGGGCGAGCGTTCTGATGTGGATACCGTTTACAGCGAAGCGGACGCACTTGTCCTTACCTCCAAGATTGAAGGAACGCCTAACGTCGTACTCGAAGCAATGTCGCACGGCATCCCGGTCGTCGCGACGAGTGTCGGAGGTATCAAGGATCTGGTGACTAAATCGCGAGGCATTCTGGTGGATCCACTGGATTTCGACGGCCTGACCCAGGCCGCGAGGAAACTTGTCGTCGATCGGGAATTTGGCCGGGCCCTTGGCGCAGACGGCCGACGCTACGTCGAACAGTCGCATTCCGTTGAAAAGCTCGGCAAGTCGTTGATCCAAATCTATAACAAAGCAGTAGGGCGAAGTAGTTGACGATGTCTTCGATACAAAGAGCGCACGGCGGTATATTTCCGGACCGACTGCCGCGATTTAACGTTCCGGCTGAACTGGGAATTTCCAACCGGTTCATAGTGCTTTTCTGGATCATTCATATTCCACTCGGACCTGCTCTTTACAGTCTGGGACCCATCTCGCTTATTCATCCGGCGATCGTATTCCTGGTCGGCATGTACTGGGCGGTCAGGACGTCCTCGCCGATGCACAAAGTTGCGCTTTGTGTCACATACCTGGTAACCACTGAAGTTCTTTGGCGGATGGCAAAGACGCCGGTCTTCTGGGAATTCGGAAAGTACGGATCGGTCGTCATAATAATCGTGGCTTTGGCGATGCGGGGCGCGAAGCGGAAGCCGTTCCTCCCACTTTTGTATTTCCTGGCTTTGGTACCGTCGTGCCTCCTGACGCTGGCGGAATATAACCTGTTCGATGCCCGAGGCCATCTCAGTTTTAATATGTCGGGTCCTTTGTCCCTGACGGCTTTCTGCTTATTGTTCGCGAATACGCGGATGACTCCAAAGCAGATCATGAATCTTCTGTTGGTCGGGATGGCACCGGTGATAAGCATTGCCACCTCGACGTTGTTTTATACGATCAGTGCCGAGGAGATCACGTTCACGACCGAGTCGAATTTCGCGACCAGCGGCGGCTTCGGACCGAATCAAGTTTCGTCAATTCTTGGGATAGGGGTCTTCTTTGCAGTTGCTGTGCTGGTGCTGTTCAAGGAGCAGAACCGTCTTCAGAAGATCCTGGTTGCCGCCCTTGCGATCTTCTTCGCAATGCAGAGCGTCATGACGTTCTCCCGCAGCGGGATCTACAACGTTATAGGGGCCCTGCTGGTCATGCTCCTCTTTCATTTTCAGAATTTCGTGGATGGGATTAAGCGAATCGTCCCACCGCTCCTGCTGGCTGGTATCTTCTTGCTACTGGTATTCCCGGCTCTCGATAAGTTTACCGGTGGAAAACTGCAGGAGCGATTCGAAGAAACCGGCACGACCAACCGGATGGAAATAATCGAATCAGATTTCGCGATATTTGCCGACAATCCGGTCTTAGGAGTCGGCGTCGGACTTTCGAGGCGCATTCGTCGGGAGTATGCGGGGTTCAGCGCGGCGAGCCACACTGAGTTTTCCCGGATCATTTCCGAGCACGGGGCCTTCGGCCTCATGGCCCTGCTGTGTCTGCTGGCCGCCGTCTTCGTGAACTTTAGAAGACAAACGTCGATCCTCGGCCGAGCGTTCGTGGCAGGATTTGCAGCATGGTCGTCACTCTACATGCTCAACGCGGGCATGCGCCTCGCCGCCCCTGGGTTTGCCATCGGGATCACCTTCTTGACCATAGTCTATCCACGATTTCCCAAGGTCCGCCGCTTCGCGTTCCCGAGACGACAGCCGCCGCCGATAACTTTGGAAGAGAGATCAGCAAGTGACTAAGCCTTTACCGCGCATCTGTATTGTTGGCCAGCTCGTTGGCAGGAACAAGGGTTTCATACCGACCCAGGGTCAGGTACTCGCCGACTTACTGGAGCAGGAAGGGTACGAAGTAGTGAGCGTATCGTCGAAACTGAACCGAGCTCTCCGCTTGTGGGAAGTGGTGCAGACCATTATTCAGAAGCGGCGATCGACGGATCTCTTGATCATTGAAGTTTACAGCGGACTGAGTTTTCTTTTGGCCGATATAGCAAGCCTCACAGCTCGAGCCTTCGGGCTGCCGGTCGTTTTTGTGCTACACGGCGGAAACCTTCCCGAGTTTGGTGAACGATATCCCGCATGGACGCGGCGGGTCCTTCGCCGGGCGCGTTACCTTGTGGCTCCCTCATCTTTTCTGGCGACGAAGATGGCTGCGTTTGGCGACTACATGACGGTGATACCTAACATCATCTCATTTGAGAAATACAACTATCGTCGTCGCGGGCTGATCAAACCGCGAATCCTCTGGATGCGTAGTTTCCATGACATATACAACCCTAAACTAGCGCTGGAATCCTTCGCCCTCATAAAAGAGAGGTTTCCCGAAGCAACCCTGGTGATGGCGGGGCCGGATAAAGGAAAGTTGGAAGAGACCATGCAAATGGCTCGAAGCCTGGGAGTCGCAGAGTCTGTTCGTTTTCCAGGATTTTTGGATGAGGTCCAGAAGTCGAACGAATTTGATCAAGCCGACATTTTCCTGAACACCACACGAATAGACAACATGCCGGTCGGCATAGTGGAGGCTTGTGCGGCCGGCCTGCCCGTTGTAGCGACTGACGTCGGTGGAATATCCGCACTTCTCACTGATCGCCTTTCGGGGATGTTGGTCAAAAGTGCTGACCCGCGAGATATATCCAACGCGGTCACAGAGCTGCTTATGAAACCGGATCTTGCTGAGACCCTGTCGCGAAACGGTAAGTCTGTCGCGGACAATTCCGCTTGGCCCAATGTCCTCGCTCAGTGGCGGGAGTTATTCGAGAAAGTTCTTGGTTCAGATGACCTGATAGCAGCGGACCGGTCCCAGGAGGGACTGCGTCAGAGAGAGCATAGAAGGTGGGTTTAGCCATCGGTTTATATCACAGACTGCCGCCGCCGCTGCGTTCGGCGGTCGCGAGTTCGAGAGGATGGTACCTCCGATGGTGGAGGTACGATCGTGACACAGAGGCTCTGGTCGACGAAGCACTCGCGCGCGACTACTGGTCCCGTGATCAGTGGGAGGCATGGCAGAGAACGGCACTAGCCGGATTGCTCGAGAGAGCTGCGACAAGCACGCCTTATTACTCAAGTTCGTTCCGGAGCGATCGTGTCGATTGGCGTTCTCTCGAGAATTGGCCGGTACTTGAAAAATCGGTTTTGAAGGCGAACGCGGGACGGTTTGTGGCGGATGACTGCAATACGTCTCGAATGTTTCACGACCACACTAGTGGAACGACCGGGTCCGCACTTGATATCTGGCTCACGAGAGAGACGGTCAAGCGTTGGTACGCGCTTTTCGAAGCTCGATGCAGGCGCTGGTACGGCGTCAGCCGTCATGATCGTTGGGCAATTCTGGGTGGCCAGGTCGTCGTACCGGCGAGACAGAAGCGGCCTCCGTTCT
>DASUSJ010000342.1:0-18436 GCA_036375155.1 Pyrinomonadaceae bacterium | reverse complement strand
CGCCTGTTATTGTGATCGCGTTGCGCTCATTTACAAAGCTGGCTTGATCGCTTGTCGCCGGGATCTTTTTGCCGGGAACGTAGTCTACTCGGGTGATGGTGCCGCTGATGGGAGCACGATTTATATGAACATCGAGCGGCGACAAGAACACACTTACGAGCTTACCTGTGTCGTCGTTTTCGATCCTGGTCACACGCCCGTCGGCCGCTGAAACGACGATGTCCGAGTCCGTGGGTATCGTGCGGTGGGGATCGCGAAAGAAATACGCCATGAAGAGAGCGACGGCGACGAAGGCGGCTGCGATCAGCCACATCTGTAGAAACCCGAATATCAAAGCAATCAGGGCCGGAACGATAACGAAGGGAAATCCTTCTCTAACCATATAAAATGCCGGTTTTAATGCTGAAGTCCTCTCCCTATCAGCACTCATCCGGCGTATCGACCTATATTACTTTAAGATGCCGCGCTTTTGAAAATAAGAAAAAAAGCCCGATGCCGGTAAACATCGGGCGAAAGGAGGATTGTATGAAGAAACTTTAGCTTCTTATCGGATTGTCTTTGGCGTAACTATATGCACACCATGCAGAGATCAAATGAACTATCCAGCCGAGAAAACCGGCTGAACCGATCCATGAGATACCCGTTAAAAGGAGCCAGATAATACCAATCACGATCCTTCCGTTGTAGATCTGACCTACGCCCGGGATCAATAGACTGAGTATTCCTGCGACCAAGGGTTCACGCATTGTTCAAATGTCACCTCCGCAAGTTAATAACGACCGACCGGGTTGATTTGTTGCAAAAAGTTTTCGACAGCAAAATCTTGGTCCCTGGCCACATCAATGGGCCGAGAAAACTTCGTGGACAAGCAGACGCACGCCGAAGAAAAGTGCGACCCCGGCGAATACAGAGATGGAAACCAGCGGCCGCTTTCCTCCGTGATGGTTGACCTCCGGTATCAGGTCGCTCGCCGCAACATAAAGCGTGACACCGCTCGCGAGCGGCAAAGCGTACGCGATCGCGGATGTGAACCGGGCGCCTATGAAAGCAAACAGGAGGACGCCGAGCAGGGTCGCGATCCCTATTACCGAGGTGGCGATCACAACCTCCCGGAAACCCTTCCCGGCAGCGAGAAGCATCGATGCGATGGTGAAACCCTCGGGAAACTTGTGAAGAAAAACGGCGATAAAAACAAGAAATCCGATACTGACATCTATCTGGGAAGCCGCCGCGATGGAAACGCCATCGAAGAATGTATGGATCAACAGGCCCGCAACGCCGGTATAGGCGGATGTCGACGTGAGGTGGCTGCCTGCGTGGACCTCCTCTCCAAGGTGAAAATGCGGAGCAATCGTGTGCTCAAAGAACTGAGTGAGTAAATAACCAGCCAGAAGGAGCGTCATTGGGACGGACAGGTCTTCGACAGGCGAAGCCGACGATCGTTGCCAGATTAGGATCGTCTTCGGAATGATCTCGTAGAACGTTATCGCGAGCATAAAACCTGCACCTAATGCCAGCAGGTATTTCAGGCTACTCTTGTACGTTTCATGGAGCCTTCCGGGGAAGAGGATCAGCCCCCCAAGGACGTTGGCCAAGGCTGCGAGGAGACCAAAAATCAGGAGCTGGAGCGAAACGAATTCCATCGGATTTGTTGAAAATCCTACACTTTACGATTCGGCTTCACAAGTCGGAAGCCAGGTCGGAAAATCGCCGGAGCTGCCTCGAAAAGCTTAAACATATGATTAATAGAATGTCGAAATTAAACCTTGACAACAATTCTTTGATGGACGTAATATGCATATCAGCTCGGTAACGTAGGAACGGGATGCGATTTTGGCCGAGTTAGGTAATGTAAGTGTTTAATCACTTAAGCACTTTTCATAGCACCAACCCTAAGACACCCAAAGCGGACTTTATCTCATGACTGTTAACCAGAGTAGTTGCGTGCGACCAAGGGCCTCTCGCAAATAAACCGCAAGGATTCTGGAGAGAGCAAACGAAACGGTTGCGTGCCGTCGGGGTATCGGTGTGTCTTCGCTCTTTGAACTTGCTAAAGAATGTCCGAAAACCTTCACATAACCGTCCTTCTCGATGAGACGGTCGAGATCCTCAAGGCGGCGTCCGGCGGACTCTTCGTCGATGCGACGATCGGGCTTGGAGGGCATTCCGAAGCCATCTTGAATGCATCGCCGGACAGCCGGGTCATCGGGCTCGATCAGGACGAAGCCGCAATACGGATCGCGACTGAGCGGCTGAAGGACTTTGGAGCACGGAAGTCGATATTCCACTCGAATTTTTCCGATGTCAAAGAGGTGGTCCGGAGGGCGGGTGTTGGGGAGGTCGATGGGATAGTTGCTGACCTCGGCGTATCGTCGCTGCAGCTCGACAGTGAGCAGCGCGGCTTCAGCTTTCGCTTCGACGCCCCTTTGGACATGCGAATGAATCCGGCATCGGGGGACCCGACTGCAGCCGAGCTGCTGGAACAACTCTCGGAGACGGAGATAGCGGACATAATTTACAGGTTTGGTGAAGAGAGATTCTCGCGGCGGATCGCGAGACGGATTGTTGAAAAGAGAGTCGCGGGCGAGCCGGTTCGAACAACCGGAGAGTTAGCGAGGTTGATCGAAGGTGCGGTGCGGCGAAATCCCAAGGACAAGATCCACCCTGCGACTCGCACATTCCAGGCGCTGCGGATCGCCGTTAACCACGAGCTCGAGATCCTCGACAAGTTTATTGTCGACGCGGTGTCCTTATTGAAAATCGATGGGCGGCTGGTAATCATCACCTTCCACTCCCTGGAAGACCGGGTCGTCAAACAGACCTTTCAGCGGCTGTCCGGACGATGTTTTTGTCCCCCGAAAATTCCTCAGTGCGTCTGCGGAGCGCGAAAGGAAGTTGAAATTCTGACACGGAAGCCCATACTTCCCGGCGCGGCCGAGATCGAAGCGAACAACCGGTCCCGAAGCGCAAAGTTACGAGCCATTAAAAAGGTGGCTTATTCGAGCTAGTAAACGGAGATCCAATGCAAAACCCAAGCGTAATCAGAACGAGACCGAGAAGAACATCAACGGCCACACCGGCTCGAACCCTTCCGTTGACGTTCATACTTCTCGTGATCGTCTGTGCCTGTGTCGTCGGGACCGGTTTCTTCCTTGCCGCCCGTCAACACTTCACCTCAATGGACTACGGGATCAAGAATTCAAGGCTGCGAGACCAGCTGCAGAATCTCGAAGCTGAAAAGCGCCGCCTGCTGTTGGCACGCGAAGTCGCGTTGTCGCCCATCTCGGTCCGAAAAGCAGCTCGCGGCATTGGATTACGTGAGAATAGCGAATCTGCCCAGACAATTGCTGTGCCCGCGAAATCTGCACCGGCGAAAAACAGGGTGGAGGATCTCCACTTGATCAAAGCGGCAACACGCGAAGAGAAAAGAGTGACGGCCAATCCTTTTGTAAGAACCGTCCTTACAGCGCCGGTCAATGTGAAAGACAGCGGCGAAACGAGAACCCGAGTTGTTGATTCGTCCAAGGTGAGAAAAGACCGTAACGAAGTGGCGGCGCTCGTGAAATTTCGATAGTTGACTATGGCCCCGCGCGCTAAGAAAAAACAAAGACCAAATCTGAAACAGACGGCTTTCACGCGTTTCATGCTCGTGATCGCCGTTTTTGTCGTTTGGATCGGTGGCATAAGCGTCCGTTTGGTTCATCTGCAGGTTCAGCAGCACGACTGGCTGCGTGAACAAGCTAAAGGGATTCGCGTTGATGAAAAGCGGACGAAGCACCTTCGCGGAACCATCTACGATCGCAACGGGCGCGCGCTCGCGATCAGCGTCAATGTAAAAACGCTCTACGCGGACGCGACCCGGATCGCGGATGTAAAAGCTGCGGCAAAGGCGGTAGCGAAGGCGCTCAATCTTAATGAGACGAAGCTCGCCCGGCAGCTCGACGAGGCGAAAGCAAGTGACAGGCGGTTCGTTCCTTTGGCAAAGGGTCTCGACGCAGAAACGGTCGAAAAAGTGAACCGCATCCTGGAGCGGCCGGGGATAACGAAAGCCGACACTCCGAAGTTCGAAGGCTTACACTGGCGGGAAGATCAAAAACGCAGCTACCCGTACGAAACGCTTGCGGCTCATGTTATCGGCTTTAGCAATACTGAGGGAAATGGCCAAGCAGGGATCGAGCAGTCGAAGAACGACGAGCTTTACGGAGCCGTGATCAAGAAACTGCAGGAACGGGATCGGCTCGGCCGGGTCTATGACGAAACTGTCACCGAAAAAGAACCACCGAAGGATGTTCATTTAACGATAAGTGTTCCGATCCAGTTCGCGGTAGATCAGGCGCTTGAAAAGCGAGTCAAAGAAAGTGGATCCAGGTCGGGTTCGGCGGTTGTTATCGATAACAGGACCGGCGAGATCCTCGCGATGTCTAACTACCCGACCTTTGACCCGAACAAACTGAACGGCTTAAATGCGGATAATCTTCGGAATGCCGCGATCCAAAGTAATTACTCCCCCGGGTCAGTGTTCAAGCTTGTTACGTACGGATCGGCGCTCGACAAGGGCCTGATCACGCCGGAAGGCATGATCGACAGCGGAAACGGCACGATCGAGATCGCCAAACACCGGTTCACCGATTCCCATGCGATCGGTCGCGTAACCTATAAGAAGGCGCTCGCTCACTCGAGCAACGTGTGTGCGATCAAGACGAGCTTGCGCGTTGGAAAGGAGACGTTCTACAGCTACGTTCAAAAATTCGGGTTCGGAAAGCCCACGGGTGTCGAACTGCCGGCTGAAACCGGAGGTATCGTCCGTGCTCCCGAGCGCTGGTACGGCGACTCGCTCGCGTCGATGTCGATCGGTTACGAAATTGGCGTATCTGCTTTGCAAATGGCAACTGCTTTTGCGACGATAGCGAATGACGGAGTCAGAATTCAGCCGCACTTAATCAAAGAAATACGTCAGTCGGATGAAAGCAGCATCCAGCTCGCTAAACCGGAACGAACACAGGTCGTTAGCACGGAGACGGCGAGGAGTTTGCGCACTATGCTTCGCGAAGTTGTTGTCGCGGGAACGGGCAAACGTGCGCAGCTTGACGGATATTCGTCCGCCGGCAAGACAGGTACGGCATGGAAGTTCGATCCGGCGATCAAAGCTATCAACCGTACAAAATACGTCTCTTCATTTATCGGCTTCGCTCCGGCAGAAAACCCGGCGATCACGATCGCGGTCGTCATGGACGAGCCGAAGATCGGCGGGCGTGACGGTGGCGGAGCTGCGGCACCGGCCTTCCGCGAGATCGCGCAGACGGTATTGCCGGAACTGAATGTAGCTCCGGATTTGGATACTCCCGCGCTGGTGGCAGATACGGAAGAGATCCCGGAAGCACCGGGCGTTGACGATAGCGAAGGCGGCGACGGGCGAAAAGCAGAGGCTGGCGGGCCGCGACTGAACGAGCGTGATGTTGACCGACCGAAAGCGCTCACGCCGGAGAGAACCAAGCCGACGACGGAAACTCCGAAACCTAAATCGACGGGACTCCCGCGAGAGGTTGGTGTTGAGCCGGTCAAACGAATTGAGCAGCCTAAGGGACAAACTAGGAATAAGTCACGGGCGGTGAGGGTGGAATATAGGACTTGAAACTTGCGACCGTAATTGAATACATGAACGCTGCGGCGCCGAAACTGAATCCCGCCCTGCCGGAACGTGAGATCACACATTTCGCCATCGACTCACGAGACGTCAGGGCGGGCGACGTCTTTTTTGCGCTCTCGCAGCCGGATTATCGCAACAACGGTTTCAACGGTGACTTCGATGATGCGACACCTTTTGTTCCCGCAGCATTCGAAAAAGGCGCATCCGCGTGTGTGGTTCGGCGCGACCGGTTCGACGAGCACAGGGTGATGCTCGAGCATTTCGAAGACAAGCTGATCTTTGTTGATGACCCAATAAAGGCATTTCAGGATCTCGCTCATGGGGTTTATCTGGATTGGAACAAACCTGTCGTGGCGATCACCGGAAGCGCGGGAAAGACGACTGCAAAAGAACTGACCGCGCACGTTCTCGAATCGAGTGGCCGGAAGGTTCTGCGTAACATAAAGAATTACAACAACGGGCTTGGACACCCGTTGACGGTGCTGAATCTTGCTGCCGACCGCTCCTACGACGTTGCTGTCCTGGAGATGGGAATGTCGACTCCGATGAATGAGATCCAGCGGCTGTGTCGGATCACGCCGCCGGATGTTGCCGTCGAGTTGAACGTTCTGCCGGTGCATCTCGAACATCTCGGGTCGATCGAGAATGTCGCGAAAGCGAAGGCCGAGCTTGTCGAGGGGATGAAACCCGGAGGGACCGCCATACTCAATGCCGACGACGAACGTGTGGCCGCGATGAGCGAATTAAGCACGGGCCCATCGATAACTTACGGGGTCGACTTGCCGGCAGACGTCACGGCGAGCGAGATAATGTTCGAGAATTTTGGCAACACGCGCTTTGTACTGACAACTCCGACCGGGGCCGCCGCGGTTGTGTTTCCGCTAAACGGCCGACACAACATCCTAAATGCTCTCGCTGCAGCCGGTGTCGGTCACGTATTCGGGATGTCAGTCGAGAATATTGCCGACTCGCTCACTACAGTCGCGGCTCCGCCGCAGCGAGGTGAGATACTCCGGTTCGCAAACGGGTTCACCGTAATCAACGATTCGTACAACTCGAATCCGGCGGCGTTGCTCTCGATGGTACAGACCCTGGTCGACGGAGCGTCTAACGCAAAAAGAAAGATAGTCGTTGCGGGTGAAATGCTCGAACTTGGCGAGGACGCCCATACGATCCACCGGCAGACGGGTGAAACGATCGCAGCGATGGGAATCGATATGCTCGTCGGCGTCCGAGGTTTGGCTGAAGATCTTGTTCGCGGTGCCGAGACGCAAGGCGGACCGGAAGATCGGGCATTGGTCACGCATTTCGTGGACGATTCTGTTGTCGCCGGTGAGCTGCTCGCCGAAGAAGCAAGGGAGGGCGACGTAATTCTCGTAAAAGGTTCGCGTGGTGTGCGTACCGAAAAGGTGATTGAAAGGTTGTTGGAGGAATTCGAACTGGAGGGAAAAGACTAGGGCAAGAGTGGTGATGCGGCCGAGGCCGTCATCTGCTTTCCGCACTCCGCTGGTCCCGAGATGCTTTACTACTTCCTGTATCAGATCTTGTTTCGGCAGTACGCCGGTGCGAGCGAGTCCTGGTTCTACAAAGGGCTGAACGTTTTTCAGTACGTAACATTTCGTACGGCCTGGGCAACGATAACAGCACTGCTCATCACACTGTTCTTTGGAAAATCTGTCATCCGAAAGCTTGCGGAGCTCAAGTTCGGCCAGGAGATCCGAGAAGAGGGGCCGGCGTCGCACCAGGAAAAGAAAGGCACACCGACGATGGGCGGCATTCTCATCATCGGGTCGGTGTTCGTGTCGACGATCCTCTGGGCTCGACTTGATAACTTGTTCCTCTGGCTGGCTCTAGGTGCGACAACGCTATTTGCTGCGGTCGGCTTCGCCGACGATTACACAAAGATCGTGAAGAAGAGGAGTCTCGGCCTGACGGGGAAGCAGAAACTCGCCGGGCAGCTGATTACCGCACTGGCAGTATGGGCGGTGCTCTACTTTTTCACGAACTACTCGTGGAATTTGAGTATTCCGTTCTTCAAGGAAACGGCGATGCCGAACGGCGTGAGTGCTATTCCGCCGATCGTCTATCTGTTCTTTATCATTTTTGTTTTGCTCGGTTCGTCGAACGCCGTGAATCTGACCGACGGGCTTGACGGGTTAGCGACGAGCGTTACTTTCGTTGCAATGGCGGCACTGACCGCGTTGACATACGTCGCTAGCGACCGACGGTGGGCGGAATACCTGGATATTACATTCAACCCGGCGTCCGCCGAGCTGACTGTATTTTGTGGGGCAATGGTCGGAGCGAGCCTCGGCTTTCTGTGGTACAACTCGCCGCCGGCCGAAGTTTTTATGGGCGACGTCGGAAGCCTTGCGATCGGCGGAGCGCTCGGGACCGTGGCGATCCTGACGAAACAGGAGTTCCTTTTGCCGTTCATCGGGGGCGTGTTCATCCTCGAAGCGGTTTCGGTGATGATGCAGGTTTCGGTCTTCAAATTGACTAAGCGCGGCGGCCAACCGGGCCGGCGCATCTTCAAGATGACACCGCTCCATCATCACTTTGAAATGACCGGTTGGAAAGAGCCGAAGATAGTTTTCAGGTTTTTGATCGTCGCAGTGCTATTCGCGCTGTTGAGTTTGTCGACGTTGAAGTTGAGGTAACGGATTCTTGCTCAGGTAGTAGTTCCAGTTTTCTTTCAGGACTGGAACCACTAACCCGCACGCAATCACACGTAAGGATTTCTGAAGTTGTGGATCTAGCCGGAAGAAAAAGTCTTGTCCTTGGCGCTGGAAAATCCGGTGTTGAATCCGCTAGGTTTCTCGCGGAGCGAGGAGCTGTCGTCGCGCTTCACGATCGCAAACCGGTCGAGGAATGGTCGCACGCCGCAAGGTCTTTGAAAGAAACGCATAACGTCGGATCGCTGTCCGGGGACATTCCTTCATGGCTGCTTGATCAGATCGATCTCGTCGTCATCTCACCGGGAGTTCCGACGAACACGATCCCGGCAAGGTATGTCGATCGAAAGGATGGTGAGGTTATCGGGGAAGTCGAGCTTGCGTTCCGCTTCATGAAAGGACGCATCGTCGGCATCACCGGGTCTAACGGGAAGACGACCACGACGACGCTTATCGGGGAGCTTCTCAGGAATGCGGGAATCGAAACACAGGTTGGGGGGAACATCGGAACGCCGTTGCTAAGCCTGGCCGAGACATCTACCGACGGCACGTGGACCGTTGCCGAACTGTCGAGCTTTCAGCTCGAGACGATCAAGGACTTTCGCGCGAATGTCGCTATCTGTCTGAACGTCACGCCGAACCATCTTGATCGTTACAATTCCTTTGCAGATTATGCGGCTGCAAAACACCGGGTCTTTATCAATCAGACCGCTGATGATGTTGCGATCTTAAACGCCGATGATGAGATAACGTCGACATGGGGAGCAGGGCTGAAGGCAAACGTAGTTTTCTTTAGCGTCCGTCGCATCCTTGACGAAGGGCTCTTCCTTCGCGGTCGGGAGCTGGTTTGCCGGGCAAATGGCAAGGAGCGAGTTTTGACGACGCGGGCCGAGATATTTCTGCGTGGTCTACACAACGTCGAGAATGTGTTGGCGGGTCTAGCCGCCGGTCTTGCGTGCGGAGCTGATCCCGAGTCGATGCGCGAGACTGTCGCGAATTTCAAGGGCGTCGAGCACCGTATCGAGTTTGTGGCGGAGAAGGGCGGAGTCAAATTTTATAACGACTCGAAGGCCACCTCCGTCGATGCGACCCTCAAGGCCCTCGAGGCTCTAAGCGAAGGCGACGGAAAGACGGTTTTGATCCTCGGCGGCCGTGGCAAAAACGCTCCATATTCGCCGCTGATCGACCTGATAGATAAGTCGGTACGCGCACTTGTTCTCATTGGTGAAGATGCGGACAACATCGAATCGCAACTGGCAGGGCATGCGGAGATCATCCGAGCCGGTTCTATGGAAGACGCGGTCGTAAAAGGGTTCGAAAAGGCGGTGTCTGGGGACTCGGTTCTGCTCGCACCGGCTTGCGCGAGCTTTGATATGTTCAAGAGTTTCGAGGAGAGGGGAGAGGTTTTCAAGAGAGCCGTATTGGGAAGAATGCAGAAGGCGGAACGCAGAATGCGGAATTCCTCAAGTTAGGGGTTCCGGCTCTTCAACTGGGCGGGCGGCCTTATTCGGACTTCATCTCTACCTTTTGCAGTTTAAGAATGACCACGAGATTTCGCATAGATTGGTTCATGTTTGCCATCGCGGCTGGTCTTGCCCTGTTCGGCACGATGATGGTTTACAGCGCATCCGCGATGATCGCTCATCGCGAGACCGGTGGCGCGAGTCAATTTACGTACTTCTACAAGCAGTCTGCTTTCACCCTCATCGGTCTCGCGGCGATGTTTGTCGCCAGCCGAATTGATTATAGGCGCTACCAGGCACCGTGGTTCGTTTATGGCACTCTCGGATTCACCGTCTTTTGCCTCATCGCGGTTTTTGCGTTTCCGGAGATCAACGGCGCGAGCAGATGGATCCGTTTGGGAGGGTTGTCGTTCCAACCGTCAGAGCTCGCGAAGATAAGTCTCCCGATCTTCCTTGCTTACTTCTTGACGAAAAATGAAAAGTCGGTGGGTGATCTGCGGTCGACAGTTATCCCCTGCGTCGGCGCACTGGTCCTGCTTGGCGGCCTCATTCTTCTCGAACCCGACCTGGGGACGACGATCGTGCTCTGTGCGATCTTTTCGGCCGTTTATTTTGCCGCGGGTGCGAAGCTAGTCCACATCGGAGCGGTCGCACTTGCGATGCTTATCGCCGGTGTTGCAGCGATACTGCTCGCGCCGTGGCGCGTCGAACGCTTAATGGCGTTCCTCGATCCGTTCAAGCACGCTGACGACGCGGGCTATCAGGTCGTACAGTCGCTTTACGCGATCGGCTCGGGCGGTGTACTGGGCGAGGGCTTTGGTAAGGGCGAGCAGAAGCTTTTCTATCTTCCTTACCCGTATTCGGACTTTATCTTCTCCGTTGTCGGTGAAGAGTTCGGGTTGATCGGAACGCTTGCCGTGGTTGGCGCTTTCGGGTTGCTGCTTTGGCGCGGAAGCCGCGCTGCCCTGCTGGCTCCTGACAGGTTCGGAACGCTTCTCGGTATCGGTTTGATAACCGGCATAACTGTTCAGGCTCTATTTAACATTAGCGTTGTTATCTCTATCCTCCCCGCAAAGGGGATACCGCTGCCGTTTATTTCTTATGGGGGATCGTCGGTAATCGTGACGCTCATCGCGGTCGGCATCCTGCTGAATATTTCGCAGAGCGCGGGCCGGGAAAAAGAACCGAAGGACTCGGTCGTGTATCGGAAAAAGAGTCGGAGGGTCTAGGTTGTGGCCCCAGCCGGGCACCTGCCGGCGGGAAGCCGGAAGCTCAAGAAACTTAGGATGAAAGTTCTTATCGCCGCCGGCGGCACAGGCGGGCACATCTATCCGGGAATTGCCGTGGCGAAAGCATTAAAGCGGCGAGACGAGACGTCGGAGGTCTTATTCGTCGGCACAGCGAGGGGGCTTGAAACGAGGATCGTTCCGGAAAACGGCTTTCAACTTTCTTTGATAAACAGCGCGGGACTCAAGAACGTGGGCTTGGCCGGAAAGTTTAAGGGTATTGCGGTTCTGCCGAAAAGTTTTCTAGAAGCTCGGCGACTCCTGAAAGAGTTCAGGCCGGACGTGGTCGTCGGAGCAGGTGGATACGTTTCGGGCCCGGTGCTGATGATGGCAAGTCTGGTGGGTATTCCCACACTAGTTATGGACTCGAACGCACTGCCGGGATTCACCAACCGCCGACTTGCGATGTTTGTCGATAAGGCGGCGCTGACATTTGAAGAAGCCCTTCCGTTCTTCGGAAGCAAAGGCGTCGTGACAGGCAATCCGGTCCGCAGTGAGTTTTTTGACATCGTTGAGCCTGAGTCCAGCGAGAAATCTCACTTGCTTATCTTCGGTGGATCACAGGGTTCAAAGGCTATCAATGATGCGATGATCGCCGCGTTGCCGAAGCTCGGTCCTAACGGTTTGGCGATCACGCACCAGACCGGCGATGCTGACCTCGAAAGAGTGCGGGAAGCCTACCGAGCATCTGGACGCGAAGCCGATGTCAGGCCTTATATTTCCGACATCGTCTCCGAGTTTGCGAAGAGCGATTTGATAATTTGTCGTGCAGGTGCAACCACATGTGCCGAACTGGCCGCCGCCGGAAAAGCCTCGATAATGATCCCACTCCCCACAGCGGCCGATGACCACCAGCGGAAAAACGCCGAAGCGATGCAGAACGCCGGAGCGTCGCGGATGATCCTCCAGAAGGATCTGAATGGCGAGGTGCTCGCGGCGGAGATCGAGCGTTTGACGAATTCGCCCGAGACGATCGGGAGCATGGAAGCCGCAGCAAAAAAACTATCGCGGAAGGATGCCGCAGAAGCGACGGTCGACCTGATAGAAGAATTGGCAGGGAGAAAAGGGAAATAAGGGAGACAGGAGACGGGAGACGGGAGACGAGGGACGAGAGACGGGAGACGGGAGACAACACGACCAGCTACTGACTACCTACTACTAACTTCCGACTACTAATGTTCAGACACGTAAAAAGAATTCATTTCATCGGCATCGGCGGTATCGGTATGAGCGGTATTGCAGAAGTGCTGTGCAATCTGGGTTTCGTCGTGTCTGGTTCGGACTTAAGGAAATCGAAGAACACAGACCGGCTCGAACAGCTGGGAATGAAGATCTACGAAGGCCACGCGGCGGAGAATATCGGGGACGCACAGGTAGTCGTATATTCGTCGGCGGTTAGACCCGACAATCCGGAGGTCGTCGAAGCAAAACAGCGCGGGATTCCGGTTATCCCGCGAGCTGAAATGTTGGCGGAGCTGATGACGCTCAAGCCATACGCGGTGGCGATCTCGGGTACTCATGGGAAAACGTCGACGACATCTATGGTCGCAACGCTTCTGGGGCACGCCGGGGTAGATCCAACGACCGTCGTCGGAGGCGTCGTAGACACGCTCGGATCGAATGCGAAGCTTGGCGGATCCGAGTGGTTTGTAACCGAGGCCGACGAAAGCGACCGTAGCTTCCTGATGCTTTATCCGACGATAGCCGTGGTTACGAACATCGACAAGGAGCACATGGAATCGTACAAGGGCATGGATGACGTCGTTCAGTGCTTCACCGATTTCGTGAACAAGGTGCCGTTTTTCGGTGCGGCGATCATTTGTCTGGACGACCCGAACGTTCAATTGATAATTCCGAACATCAAGCGCCGTCGGGTCACATACGGAATGACGGCGCAGGCCGATATCTCGGCGCACAATATTCGATACAACGATTCGTTCGGTTCGAGCTTTAACGTGTGGCGCGGATCGGAGACGCTCGGTGAGATCGCGCTGCCCGTGCCCGGCAAGCATAACGTTTATAACGCGCTCGCGGCGACGGCCGTAGCACTCGAATTGGACGTGCCGTTCGAGAAGATCGTCGAAGCGTTTCGCGGATTCAAGAACGCGAATCGCCGGTTTCAGTTCAAGGGCGACGCAGACGGCATCACCGTCGTTGACGATTACGGTCATCATCCGACCGAGATCCTTGCGACTCTATCCGCGGCAAAGAATAGCGCCGGCGGTCGACGCACGGTTGTGGTTTTCCAGCCGCACCGCTTTACGCGCACGCAGGAGCTTATGGACGAATTCGCTCTCGCATTCAACAACGCCGATGTGCTTTATGTTTTGGACATCTATGCTGCGAGCGAAACGCCGATCGAAGGTATAACCGCACAGGTGCTGACGGACAACATCCGAAAGTATGGACATAAGAACGCGACGTATATCGGTGACGTGGACAGCGCGGCGGAAAAGGTCGTCGAGAATCTGCGGCCGGGCGATCTGGTAATAACACTGGGGGCAGGCAGCGTTACGCGACTGTCGGATGAGATCTTAGAAAAGTTGAGAGGTAAAAGTTAATGGCAAGTCGAAAACCAAACACCGGAGCCAGAACAACCAAAGAACGGGTGAAAGTGAATCGGCGTCCCGCGAAGGCGCGTCGCAGCCCGGGGCCACCGAGTCGCACCCGTACCTTCGTGCTTCCGTTATTCCTTAGCGTGTGCATCCTGGTTTGCCTGGGCGCCCTCGGGTTCCTCGGCTATCAAACTGTCACGGCGTCTGACTTTTTTGATGTTGCCAAGATCGAGGTTCGGGGCATCGACCGCGCATCGGAAAGCGATATAAGGCGCGTTGTCGAGATGCAGACCGAGAGATCGGGTGTCTGGAATGCCGATCTGCCGGCCATCAAAGAAAAGCTCGAAAAGTTGACGTTCGTTAGATCGGCTGCGGTTTCTCGCGTCCTGCCGAACGGGATTCGCGTCAATGTTTTTGAGCGGGTTCCCCAGGCAATCGTTCGTACGAATCAGGGGAACATGCTCGTCGACGCCGACGGTGCGATTATCGCACCGGCTCGAGAGAAGGAGCCTTCGCTGCCGTTCGCGATGACGGGCTGGAACGAAGGAAAGTCCGAAGCCGCCGCGAAGGAGAACCTCGAACGACTGAGGATGTACCAAAGGATGCTGACGGAATGGCAGGAATTCAACCTTTCGTCGAGGGTGCTGGTGGTTAACATGGAAGATACGCGTGAGCCACGGGCGATTGTTGAAGATTCCGGTACCGTCGTTTCGATCGCGCTCGTGCGCGACAGGTTCGGTGAATCTCTAAAACGCGGCATCAACGCGATCGTCGGGAAGGGGGAGATGTTCGAAGCTGTTAATCTTGTCGGCCAGAACATGATCCTGGCGCCGCGAAAGACAAAATAGGCTCAGCGAATTTATGATTCGAGACATAAAAGCGATCGGTCTGGACATCGGCACAAGCAAGGTTAGATGTGTCGTGGGCGAAGCTGCGGATAACGGCCAGATGAACATCGTCGGCATTGGTTCGGCAGAATCAAAAGGCTTAAGACGCGGCATCGTGACTGGTGCCGAAGCGGTCGCAGATTCGGTACGACGGGCGGTCGGAGAGGCGGAGCGCGTCAGCGGGCTCGAGATCATGTCGGCGGTCGTCAATCTCTCGGGTGAGCATTTCCGGGGTGAGAACAAGAACGGAGTTGTCGCCGTTGCCGGTGCCGGGCGTGAGATCACTGAAGAAGATGTCGAGCGAGCGATCGAGTCCGCCAGTGCGATGCCCTTGCCCGCTGGGTGGGAGATCTTTAGCCGTCTCCCGCAGGAATTCATCATCGACGGTCAGGACGGGATTACGGAGCCGGTCGGTATGAGCGGCGCGCGTCTCGAATGCCTTGTTCACATCGTGACCGGACCCAGCGCGGGGCGCCAGAACCTGGAAAAGGCCGTGCGTCGTGCAGGGTTGGACGTCGAGCGAATGATGCTCGAACCGCTGGCAGCGGCAGAAAGTACGCTGACGGACGACGACAAGGAATATGGCTGTGCCCTAGTCAACATCGGTTCCGAGATCACGAGCCTTATGATCTTCGGCCGCGGAGCGGTTCAGCACACTGCAGTATTCCCGTTCGGCAGCATGCATTTCACCAAGGACATTGCGGTCGGGCTTCGGGTGTCGATCCAGGAAGCGAATAAGATAAAGCATCACTACGGCTGCGTGGCATCGTTCTTGATGAACGACGGCGAGCGTCAGGAAGTGATCGAAATCGTACCGGTCGGCCGAAGCGAAACACGGGGACTCTCGAAAGAGATCCTATGCGACATCATGCAGCCCAGAGCGATAGAGTTGCTTCAACATATCGCGCAGGACGTAACGCGGGCGCAGGCGCAGATCTCCAGCGGAGTGATCCTCACCGGCGGCGGATCGATGGCACGTGGCATGGTCGATATTGCCGAACAGGTTTTCGACGCACCCACACGACTCGGATTTCTGGAAGAAGAATACTTCGGTGGTCTTGCCGCCGAAGTTCAAAGTCCCGAATGGGCGGTGGCATGCGGCCTTGCATTGTCATCGATGCGTTCGCAGGTCAGAGAGATGAATGCGGGCGGCAAGTCGCCGACCAGAAAGGTTGCCGAATGGTTCGGAAATTTTCGTGAAAGGTTTAGATGATTGTTGCTCTAACGGTTGGATTTTTGTCGCAAATGATGTATGCTCTTTCGCCAACAGCACAAGATATTGTTGCGGGCTCATCTGTCGCTGCGAACTTCACCCAATTCCATTAACACCTTCCCTTTGGCAGGGAGCTTATTTGATAGGTAAGGTCTGAAATGAAAAACAGCGGGATAAAAATGTTCATAGATGAACCGCCCATCACCGGGGCGAGGATCAAAGTGATTGGCGTCGGCGGCGGTGGCGGTAACGCGGTGAACCGCATGATCGAAGCCGATATAAAGGGAGTCGAGTTCATAGTCGCGAACACCGACTTGCAGGCACTGAACGCCTCAAAGGCTCCGCTCAAGATCCAGCTTGGCAGCAAGTCGACCCGCGGGCTCGGCGCCGGTTCTAACCCTGAGGTAGGACGTGAAGCCGCGTTGGAGGATCATGAAAAGCTGCTCGACGTTCTCGAGGGCTCAGACATGGTCTTCGTCACGGCGGGACTCGGCGGCGGAACCGGCACGGGTGCCGCACCGGTTGTCGCATCGCTGGCGATCGAGCTCGGCGCGCTAACGGTGGCGGTCGTGACGAAGCCCTTCAGCGTGGAAGGAAAGAAGCGAATGGCTCAGGCTGACAATGGCCTCGCCGAGCTCCGGGGCTGTGTTGACACGATCATCACGATACCGAACTCAAAGCTTCGAGAAGTGGAGGAGAAGATCACGCTCATCGACGCATTCCGCCGGGCAGACGACATTCTGCTGCAGGCGGTGCAGGGCATCACCGATCTGATCACGACACCGGGCATTATCAATCTCGACTTTGCAGACGTTACCACAGTGATGCGCGGCGGCGGGGTTGCGTTGATGGGCATCGGGACCGCGACCGGCGAGGACGCTGCGTCCAAGGCTATGCGGGCCGCGCTCGACTATAAGCTCCTGGAAGAGAACTCGATCACCGGTGCGAAAGCGGCGCTGATCAATGTAACTGGCGGAGCCAACATGCCGCTTGGCGAGATCGAAGATGCGATCGGAATGATCGAGTCGGAGGCCGACGACAATGCAGACATTATCTGGGGTAATGTCATCAAGGGCAGCATGGACGATGAGATCAAAGTAACAGTGATTGCTACCGGCTTTGACAGTGCCGTCCAATCCAGGTTGCCTCAGCCGCGGGTGATGGAAGCGCAGGTTGCTGCTAACGGCGGGTCTTCCATGCACTTTTCAGCACAGGACAGCAAGGAGGAAGAGGATCTGGATGTTCCCACGTTCATAAGACGGCAGGCGGATTAGCCTGCGGCCCAAATCTGAAATATGCCGAACCCTCCTCGAAAACCCGGTAGCCCGGACATGCGCAAGAAACCTCCGCCAGTCGAAACGCTGGCAGAGGTTTTCTACTATCGCAAGCAGATCGATGCTCGCACCGAGATGGTTATCGTCCTCCAGGACGGCGAACAGATCTTCGGAACGATCGAATGGTACGACCTCGATGCGCTAAAGATCAATCGAAAAGACGCCCCAAATCTCCTTTTGCCGAAGCATAGTATAAAATACATGTTCAAGGCGGAAGAGCGTGTTGGATAGCAACTGCCTTTCGCGAGGCGGATGCGGTCTGTGAATGATGAAACTCGTATAGGGTTGGCGAAGAAAGAGCTTCCCAATATTGGCATCACTATCGGCGATGCTGCCGGAATCGGACCGGAAGTAGTCCTCAAAGCACTTTCCGAAAATACCTTTCAAAACAAATACAGACCTATCGTGATCGGCGACGCAAGATTCCTTCGCGGTGTCGCCGGATCACTGGGATTCGACTTTAATCGCATATGTTCCGGCGGCGAAATCGAAGTCATCGACCTGACGAATCTTCCTGCCGATATAGTTCCCGGGAATGAGACTGCTGAAACAGGCAAAGCTTCGGGTGAATATATCGAGAAGGCGGTATCCCTCTGGCGTGAAGGGCGGATCGACGCCGTGGCGACTGCCCCGATCAGCAAGGCTGCGTTAACTGCCGGCGGGTATGATTTTCCCGGGCATACCGAATTCCTCGCTTCGCTCACGGGCACGAAGGACTTCGCGATGAGCTTTTTTGCTGAGAAGCTTCGCGTCGTTCTCCTATCTACGCATCTTCCGCTAGCCGACGCGATCCGGAAGGTTACGAAAGCGAATCTCATCGATCTTATCTCGTTCTCGAGTTCGCAACTTTCATGGCTTTTGAACAGAAGCGTTCGGATCGCGGTGGCCGGATTGAATCCGCACGCATCCGAGGGCGGTATGTTCGGATCGGAAGAATCCGATGAGATAATTCCTGCGATTGAGCACTGTCGAGATTCACTGGATATCGATGTCTCGGGACCGTATTCGCCCGACACCGTTTTTCTTCGGGGATACAAGGGAGAGTTCGACGCGGTCGTCGCGTGCTACCACGACCAGGCGACTATCGCCGTGAAGTCACTCTCGTTCGGGTCCTCTGTCAATGTCACTCTCGGTCTTCCGCTCATTCGGACCTCAGTGGATCACGGTACCGCCGTCGATATTGCTGGGAAGGGACTGGCGGATGAATCAAGCATGAGAGCGGCCATCGACCTCGCGGCCGAGCTCGCTGTCATCCAGCGTCCCGTGACGACGTATACAAATGTCGTCAACTGAAAATAACAACACCCCGGTGTGGCCATCGAAGGCTTTGCAAGTTGAGGCTGCGTTGATGCCGGGATTAGTTACGGACACACAGA
>DASUSJ010000341.1:0-2522 GCA_036375155.1 Pyrinomonadaceae bacterium | reverse complement strand
CGAAAAATCGAACGTTTGATCAAACTCGGACCGCGTTGGAGAATTCGATATGTTTCGGGATCTTCGTCGGCGGGCGATTTGCGGGCTTCGGTCGGGTGGTAAGCGATCGCGCGACTTTTGCCTACATCGGTGACGTTTTTGTACTGCCCGCATTTCGAGGCACCGGGCTTAGTAAGAGTTTGATGGAAGCTATGGTTTCACATCCGGAGCTTCAAGGCCTGCGGCGCTGGATCCTGGCGACCAAAGATGCTCACGGTCTGTACGAGCAGTTCGAATTCTCTGCGTTGCGGTTTCCGGAACGCTGGATGGAACGCACGGCTCCAGGTGCGTACTGAGAGGCTTTCGAGTCTCTCGTTTTATCGAGCCTGTCGGTGAGTCCATTCCGTCGAATCCTTGAACAAGCACCTCCAACCGATCTTCCAAAGCCGAGACCACTAAAGACACGAACACACACGACGAACCCGATAGGATCGTTTAACCCCAAAACCGCGCCAGACTCGACAGACTCGACAGCCCGCCGCGCTCACCAGACTTCTAAGAAATTTAGGTTGCCGAGCCGGAACAGCTTTCGGTTATAATAAAGCTCGTCGGGAATTCCCATTCGCCATCCCGCCCCTGATTTTGCCTACACTTCCTGCCTTTTCGACCTGTTATGACTACCGCAAATCAACGACCGCTGGCCCTTATTATCCTTGACGGTTGGGGCGTATCGTCCCAAACCGAAGGCAATGCAATCGCTCTCGCCCACACGCCGTATTACGACGAAATTTGTTCGCGTTATCCCCGAACATCGCTGGCTTCCGCCGGCGAAAGAGTTGGGCTGGCGGCGACGTCTCCGGGCAGCGCCGAGGCGGGACATCTAAATATCGGTGCCGGCCGGGTCGTTCAAACCGATATAGCGAAGGTCGCGAAATCTGTGCGAAGCGGTGAATTCGCTCGCAATCCGGTGCTCCAGCCTACGATGGCCAAAGCCGCTGCCTCCGGAAAGCCTGTCCATCTGATCGGCCTCCTCAGCGACGGCGGTGTTCATTCTTCACCCGAAAATCTCTACGCCTTGCTGCGAATGGCGAAGCAGGAAGGAGTTAGTGATGTATTTGTTCACGGCATTCTGGACGGACGGGATGTGCCCCCACGAACGGCTGACGTTCATGTCGAAGCTCTGGAGATAAAGATGGCCGACATTGGCATCGGGAAGATCGCGACGTTGTGCGGCCGCTTCTTTGCGATGGACAGCAGCGAGAACTGGGAGCGCACCGCTAGAGCTTTCACGATGCTCGTACATGCCGAGGGTGAACGTGCCCGCGACCCACTAACAGCCATCAGGAATTCGTTCCTGCGAGGCATAGGCGACGAGTTCATCGCTCCGATCGTGATCGAAAAGGACACGGGAGTTCCGGTCGCTACTGTTCGAAATGGCGACGTCGTGGTCTTCTTCAATCACCGTGCCGACACCATGCGGCAGCTGACGCGTTCGCTGGCCGTCCCGGAGATCGGTTCGCCGTCGGCAAAACCGGCCATCGATGCGGTGTGCCTGACCGAGTATGATCACAGCTTTGATCTGCCAGTTGCGTTCGCCCCGGCCACAGAGGGAAATGTCCTCGGTCAGGTTTTCGCCAACGGAAAGATCGCGAATTACAGGATCGCGGGAGCGGATAGGTTTCCGCATGTCACACATTTCTTCAACGCGGGATCCGATCCGAGTCCATTCGAGTGTGACTCGAATGTCGAGCTCCCCGCGTCGCAACACCGGGAGACAGAGCCGGAGATGGAGAGTTTCAAGGTTGCCGATCGGGCCCTTCAGTACCTAACGACCGACGAGCCGAGCGTTTTTGTCGTAAACTTCTCAGCGTCGGCGATCGCGGCCGAGACCGGCAATCTTCAGCATACGATCGAGGCGGTGCAATATGTCGACACCTGTCTCGGTGGGGTAATTGAGAGGGTACGTGAGGCCGGTGGTGTCAGTATCGTCACGTCGTCCTATGCGGGGTGCGAAAGGATGATCGATGCAACCGGCGGACCCGACCGGTTTGCTTCGGATAATCCGGTTCCGCTTCACATCATTGACGACTCCGGGACCGGGATTCAGCTTCGGAGCGACGGATCGCTTTGCGATGTCGCACCTACGATCCTCGGTATGCTGGGCCTCGAAAAACCATCCGAAATGACGGGAAGCGATCTTCGGATCCCGAACTGAACTCGCGCTACCGAAGAAAGGCTCCAAGAAAGAGAAAAAGCCAGAAAAGTATCAAGAAAAAGAGCGGAAGGATCGTCGCGACGAGGCACCCGAGATTAGCGAAGCTTTCCTGATCCCACGTGTACGGTTGGGGGCACTGCGGACAAAACTCTTTAGCAGCCAGATACGGCCGCTTGCACTTTGGGCAGAGCTTTAGCTTCACAATTGAATAGTAAAATAGTAGATCGGAAATAGGGAATAGATGGGGGGAGTTGACGGTTGATAGTTGACAGAGGACAGTTGGGTCGACTAACCGCACGAGACACTAACCACTAACCACTAACCACTA
>DASUSJ010000340.1:0-47644 GCA_036375155.1 Pyrinomonadaceae bacterium | reverse complement strand
TGGGTGCGGGAGCCGCGTTGATGTATCTGCTAGACCCGGACGGTGGAAACCGTCGGCGGGCATTGATTCGGGACAAGATGGTCAAACTGAACCGGCAGACTCAGGAAGCGGTGAGCGGCCGCGTGAAAGACATGAGCAATCGCGCGAAGGGAATGCTGCATGAAGCGAAGTCCATAGTGGAGACAGAAGAGAACGTTTCTCAACAGCAACAGCCCGGAACATTCAGCTAAGGAGAGTTTGGAAGATGCATCAGTTCAATTTCTTAAGTAAGCTGCTCGAGCTGCAGCCGAGTGGATCCCAGTTTATTTCCCTCTACCTTAATACAGAGCCCAACGAGACCGGGAAAAAGGACTTTGATGTCTTTGTAAAGAAGCAGCTCAATGATCACCTCGGGGTTCTCGAGGCCGGCTCAGATAAACGTGCGAGCTTCGAGAAAAACATTGAAAAGATCGAGGGCTTCCTGGATTCGGTCGATGCTTCGACCCGCGGCGTCGCTCTCTTCGCCTCTTCCGGGGAGAACGATTTTTTCCAGACATTCGAGTTCGAGATCCCGTTTGAGGAAAATCGGCTATATCTTTTCGACCGGCCATTCGTGTTTCCGCTCGTTCGACTTGTCGACCGGAATCCGACCTTCGCGGTTGTCTTAGCTGACACGAATTCGGCAAACATTTTCGTTTTCAAGCGGGCAGAAACAATACGGCGCGAAGAGATCCAGAATACCAAGACCAATCGCAGCGAGGTTGGAGGCTGGTCACAGGCACGCTACCAGCGACATATCGAGAACTTCCACGAACAGCACGCAAAGGAAGTTGTCGAGGAACTTGAGAAGATCGTCTCGACGGAACGGATCGAGCGGGTCGTGCTGGCAGGCGACCAAGCAGTGATCATTCCGTTGCTTCGCGAGCACATGTCGAAAGAGCTTTCGGAAAAGGTTATCGATACTCTCTCGCTGAATATCGATACACCGGAACACGAGATCGCCGAAGCGGCGCGGGACGCCGTGGCGAAGCACGACCTGGAGGCGGAGAAGGAGAAGATCGACTACCTTTTCGAAGTGAATTATGACGAAGGCGTCGGAGTGACCGGATTCGAGAATACGCTGTCGGCGCTTTTTAACGGACAAGTTCAGGAGCTTTACCTGAGTTCGAATCCGGATGACATCGTTTACAGAAACGATGAGGTCCAACTGCTGCTTGCGAACTACGCACCTGCTGTTGGCGATCTCGACACCAGAGAGAAGGAGTTCCTGATCGACGAGCTTATCCGGCAGGCGGCCCTTTCGGCCGAAGGCATCACCTTCATCGAAGATCCGCATCTTCTGAAAACAGTCGGCGGCGTCGGAGCCATATTGCGATACCAGGTAAAAGGAGCTTCAAACCAATGAGCGAAAAGAAACGACAGAAGAAAGACGGCGAGGATAAGAACAAAAACAACCAGAGGATGCGCGAGGTCAACAAGGACCCGGGTAAGAAGAACACCGCTTCGGCCCGACAGGACAAAGCAGGCAGAGGTCAGGGCAAGGACTGAAAGTTTCGCGGCCACAAGTCAGGAGCCGGTGGTATTAATTTGCCACTGGCTCTTTTATTGCCGCCAGCTTTTACATCGCGACTGGGGATGCCGCGAAGGCCATCTGCTTTGCACCTTTCCCTGCCTCGAATAAGATATTATCCATCACCTTATGCCGGAGCTTCCTGAAGTCGAGATCGTTGCGCGATCCTTGGACAAGATAATTCGCGATAGAAAGATCGATGAAGCCGAGTTGCGACGTGAGCGACTTGCACCCGAGACGAATCCGCGACGCTTCCGGAAGCTCCTCCTCGGATCGACCATCAATTTCGTCCATCGTCGCGGAAAACATGTCTTGTTCGACCTCGACAACGGACTGACCCTGATCACTCATCTCCGAATGAGTGGCAAGTTCATGCTGCTTACCACAGACGTTCCCGATCCGAAATTCACACACGCGGTTTTTCATTTGGACGACGGCCGCCGTCTGCTGTTTCAAGACCAGCGACATTTCGGACTAATGAAGATCGTCAAGACGAACGAGCTGAACGATGCGCGCGAAATAAAGAAGCTCGGTCCGGAACCGCTGTCAGACGCCTTCTCTATCGAGTATCTTCGCGCGACGCTACGGGGCTGCCGACGAACCTTGAAGGAAGTCCTTCTCGATCAGACCAAGGTGTGCGGCCTCGGGAACATTTATGCGTCGGAGGCAATGTTTCTATCGCGTGCAAATCCGCGAACACGGGCTTTTAAGCTATCAAAACCGAAAACGGCTTTGCTATTCGAGAACATCCGGCTGGTGCTTTCGGAAGCGGTGGAGCTCGGTTTAATGATGCCGATCGTTCCTGAAAATATCGGTGGCAGCATTTACGGCAACGAGAGCGAATGGGAATGGCGCGTTTACGACCGTGAAAACCAGCCGTGCGTATCCTGCAAGTCGCCTATTAGGCGGATCGTCCAGGGCGGACGTTCCACTTACTTCTGTCGTCGATGCCAGCGCGGGTGATGGCTTGCTGTCTCGCTCGTGGACATCCCAGACACTCCATGTTTTGACACGCATGAAAAGCAGCTACCACGTGAGTACAGAAAACACAGACGGCGGAACGAAATTATAAACGAGCGGGAAACCGGATCAATAAGTCTTTACTTTGAAGCAGGCCTTTCTATGCTATACCTGATATACATCTACGTCGCGATGGTCCAGCTTGACACTCATTTCGTAAAAGCGCATCATCTCTTTAATCTTCGTGGTGAGTTAACGCGACTTGCGACCACGTTAAATAAACTGCTAAACAGCCTAAACTGATTTCGATTTTGAGAGTCTCGCTGTTTGGCGAGACTTTTTATTTGCGATTTTCTGTTTGCGATCTGCTATCGTGAGGCCGCCGGATCATAACCGGATTCCAGCGGCAGCCGTAACTCGATCGCAAATCGAAAATCGAAATTCGCAACTACCATGAAAAACTTTCGCGACATCCTGAAGTCCGATGGCGTTTACGTTTTTGACGGGGCGGTCGGCACACGCCTGTATGACAAAGGAGTCTACATCAACCGCAGTTACGACGAGTTGAATCTCGTTGCAGCGGACCTTGTACGCGAGGTCCACGAAGAGTACGTCAAAGCAGGAGCGGACGTTATCGAGACCAATTCCTTTGGTGCGACCCGGCACAAGCTGCAGCCATACGGCCTGGAAACGAAGATCCGCGAGATCAACATTGCTGCCGCACGCATCGCCCGCGAAGCGGCTGGTGACCGCGTCTTTGTCGCAGGCGCTATCGGGCCGCTCGGACTTCGAATCGAACCCTTCGGCCCAACGTCCTTCGACGAGGCTAAAGATCTTTTCAAAGAGCAGGTCGAAGGTCTTCTAGAGGGCGGAGTCGATCTTTTCATTCTCGAAACTTTCTCCGAGCTGCCGGTGATCGAACAAGCGATTCGTGCAGTGCGCGAGCTTTCCGATCTGCCGATCGTTACGCAAATGACGATACAGATGGACGGCAAGACGACCTTCGGAACGACGCCAGAACAATTCACCGCTCGCCTCGATGAGCTCGGTGCCGACGTCATAGGTCTGAATTGCGGGATGGGGCCGACACACGTGCTGCACGCGCTCGAGACGATGCGCGCGGTGACGACGAAACCTTTGACCGCGCAGCCGAACGCGGGGCTTCCCCGCGATGTGCAGGGACGACAGTTTTACATGGGCTCGCCGGAATACATGGCTACGTTTGCGAAGCGATTTGTTCAGGCAGGCGCGAAGTTCGTGGGGGGCTGCTGCGGCACGACGCCTACACACATCAAGCTCATCGCGGATGCGATCCGATCGATCAGCCCACGGCAGGCACAAGTGTTCGCGAAATCATCACCCGCGAAGGTCCTCGACCTGAAGCCGGTGGATATACAGGTAGTACCGGCCGAAGAGCGTTCAAAGTGGGGTCGCAAGATTGCACACGGTGAGTTCGTTACATCCGTCGAGGTTCTGCCGCCGAAGGGCTGCGACGCGGATAAGACCCTCGACTCGATCCGTCTTCTGAAGGATGCCGGCGTTGACGGCGTGAACATTCCTGACGGACCCCGCGCTCAAACGCGGATGTCGGCACAAGCTACCGCGGTCTTAGTCGAACGCGAGATAGGGATCGAAGCAGTGCTTCACTATTGCTGCCGCGACCGCAATCTGCTAGGTATGATGTCCGACTTGCTCGGCGCCGCCGCTCTTGGTCTGCACAACCTGCTCATTATCACCGGAGACCCGCCAAAGATGGGGCCGTATCCGGATGCCACTGCCGTCTTTGACATCGACGCGATCGGCCTGACCAACATGGTCAACAAGCTAAATCACGGACTGGATATCGGTAACAACCCGATCGGCAAACCGACCGCGTTCTCGATCGGGGTCGGAGTAAATCCGGGGGCGGTAAATCTCGAAGAAGAGATACGGCGTTTCGAATGGAAGGTCGAGGCCGGTGCGGAATACGCGATTACGCAGCCCGTCTTCGATACCGCACAGCTCCGGACGTTCCTCGAAAAGATCGCACATGTGAAGATCCCGATAATAGCCGGCATATGGCCGCTGGTCAGCTTCCGAAACGCTGAGTTCTTGCACAACGAGGTCCCGGGCGTAAATGTGACGCCTGAGATTCTCGAACGCATGCGTATCGCGTCAGAGCAGGGTAAGGAAGAAGCGCGGGAAGAAGGTATTGCGATCGCCCGAGAATCGCTCATCGAGGTCCGCGACATCATTCAAGGTGTGCAGGTTTCGGCGCCTTTCGGAAATGTGAAATACGCGCTCCAGGTTTTTGATGCCTTGCCCGAGTTCGGCGCTACAAAGACGTCCCGACAGGTCGAAGCTGTCTAGAATCTCGAACGTCATAACCGAAAGCAACACTTTGATTTTCTTTCTTGTTGTGTGTTCGTGTGAGCTAGTGGTTCCAGCTTTCCGCGGCTCTGCGCCCGAGGAATGTCATTTGGGAATGGAACCACGAAAGCACACGAATCCACATGAAAGTTCGAGTCTTCCGTAACTTCCGTGCCTTCGATGATGCGCACCTGGAATGTACGAAACGAAAGGGGGAGTATTATTTCGACCCAACTAGCGCGTTTATGAAAACAATTATCTGCTCAGTAGTCTGTCTCCTGCTCGTCCAGTTTTCGGTTGCCCAAAGACCATATTTCCCGGAGTCGGACAAATGGGAACGCCGCACTCCGCAGCAGGTAAACATTGACGCGGCGAAGCTCAAAGAGGCTATCGACTTCGCGATCGCGAATGAATCCAAGGCGCCGAAAAATCTCGAACTCGCACACTATCAAACCTTCGGACGGGAGCCATTCGGAGAAGCCGTAGGACCGTTCGCGGAGCGCGGCCCTGCCACCGGCATTATCCTTCGCGGCGGTTACATAGTCGCCGAGTGGGGTGACACACGTCGCGTCGACATGACCTTCAGCGTAACTAAGAGTTTCCTTTCTGCAACAGTGGGGATTGCCTTAGACCAAAAATTGATCCGAAGTCTCCAGGATCGAGTCGCGGACTATTCTTCGCCAACGCTTCTTCACGACCCGAACCGTAAATCGGATAGTGCCGAGGACTTCGGCAAATCCCGTCTTATCGATCCTTTCGCCACTCCGCACAACCGGAAAATCACCTGGGAACAACTGCTTCGCCAGACCAGCGATTGGGAAGGCACACTCTGGGGCAAGCCGGATTGGGCCGACCGTCCCGATCGCGACGCAAGCACGTGGCTCACACGCAAACGCAACGAACCCGGCGCCGTTTACGAGTACAACGACGTCCGTGTGAACGTCCTCGCGCTCGCGGCGCTCAACGTCTGGCGTCGCCCACTCCCGCTAGTCCTGAAGGAAAAGTTAATGGACGAGATCGGTGCCTCGAACACTTGGCGATGGCTGGGCTACGAAAATTCCTGGGTGGTGTTGGATGGCTCGATCGTACAGTCGGTCAGCGGCGGTGGCCACTGGGGCGGCGGTATGTTGATCTCCGCCGTCGATATGGCGCGATTTGGTCTTTTGACATCCCGCGGCGGCAAATGGAGAGACAAGCAGATACTGTCCGCCGAATTTGTCCGCCAGGCAAAGACGCCTACTACAGCACAGCCGACCTACGGGTTTATGAATTGGTTTCTAAACACCGATCGAAAGTATTACCCGAGCGCACCCGCTTCTGCTTTTGCACACCTCGGCAACGGGACCAACATCATTTATGTCGATCCCGAAGCAGATCTTGTCATCGTTGCCCGGTGGATCGAGAATAGCAGGATCGACGAGTTCATTCAGAAGATCAACGCGAGCTTGACCCCAAAATCAAACTAACTCACAGAAAACGGAGCGGTGCGCAACTTAGATCCATCGTCGCGAATCATAGCTGCAGGAGGCTTTGGATTCACCTCATGATCTCGCGGCACACGTTCTTTCTTTTCGTTCTCCTTAACATGACTTTTGCGATGCATACGTTCGCGACCGCTCATTACTGCGCTGGCACGGTGGAATATGTTGTGCGGAATCAGGAAGGCCGCTTGATCGAAGCATTGGATGTAGAGGTGATACGAAACGGGCCGCAGCCGATATACACTTTGATACGACTTCCGCTTGGGGCGGATATGACAGCGGACCAGCTCGAACGCTTCAATAGAAACAAACACCGCGGTCCGATACTGTCGGGCCCGCCAATGCGCGAAATGTCAGATGCAGGTAAGGCAACACACAAACCCGGAAACATAGAGGGGCTCGATATCAGCACATTTGCAATTCGGATGGGCTGCGGGCTGCCGCTCGTCGAACTATCTCTGAAGTACAAGGGCGATGTTATGAACCTTCGCTTCGTGAATGTCGGTGAGATGGATGCAGTGCTGGATGCAGTGCCGTTTCGATCCGGGACCTTCGAGATCGATTTCAGCCCGGTTTACCATGGCGCTCCCGGCGATCGATCAAGGTTGAACACTAGTGGCCTGAGAAACGGCAACGAATTGCTCCTTCCCTGGCACGCTAAAGGATTTGCGTTGATCGCTGCAGAAAATTGGAAGAGGAAGTAAGGGGACACGAAAAAAGGGAGAGGGATACATCGCTCGATCTACCCGTCTCCCTTTTATCTTTCTACGGCTACGCCTTTCGACGCGCCGCTCCAAAAACTACCGTCCGCCCGCGGCCTTATTCGACTTCTGAAAACTCTTCTTTTCCTTGTCCATTTCTTCGCCGAGCATCTGAAGCGTGTACTCGTCGAACTGTTTCTGGATCATCGGGAACATCTTCCCCTCTTCCTCCTGGACGTGATGCTCGATGTCTTCCATCAACACTTTCAGCTTCGGCTGGAATTTTTCGCTGTCATCGACGAGACTGCTTAGCTCGCGTAGAAACATCTTCGCCTGATGATGCTCTTCGACTCCTTCGAGTACGATCTTTTTGATCTCCTCGTCTCCTTCTTCCTTCATTTTCGGATAGAAGATGGTTTCCTCGATATGAGTATGTACCTCTAATTCAGCCTTGATCTTCTCGAACGTGTCGCGGTGGTCCGCATCCTCGTTCGCTTTGACCTTCTGAAACAGCTTGTCCACTTTGTCGTGGTCTTCCTTCAATAATTCGATCGCGTTCATTGTTTCTCCTTGCCTCGCAAATTTCGTTTGATATTAGATTCCGTTGTGCAAGGTGCAATGAACGTGCCAAGCGGGCCAAATCAATGGGAATGGCAGACGACGAGCTCCGGCCAGTCCGTATCTCTGCGGTCTCCGCGAGCTCTGCGGGAAAAAAACCATCTCACGCCAAGTCCGCATAGATCGCAGAGATGCGTCGGGTGCTTTATCGTACTAGTTCGAAGCGCTTAAGTTGTCGGGAAACGAAACAGAATTAGGGGATAAGAACTATCTTTCCGAAAGCTTTGTTCGCGATAACCTGCTCATGAGCCCGTGGTGCGTCGGCCAGCGAGATCTTTTCGCCCACCACAGGTCTAAGGTATCCGCCGCTGAGACCGTCAAAGATCGCGGCGTGGATCTCGGCGAGTTTTTCGGCAGGTGCGTTGAAGAGCGACATCCCATAGATCGTCGCGTCCTTCGTCATCGCGAGACGCGGGTTGAATTCGAGGCTGCCCCGATTTCCGACCACTGTTATGCGGCCGAACATCGCAAGCGCGTCGAAATCTTTTTGTAGATTCACATTCGCCAGCATCTCGATGATCACCTCGACCCCGCGACCGTCTGTGAAGTCGCGGATCTGGCTAAGGTGCGAATCGTCGGAGTGGTCCACCACGTGGTCGGCACCTTGTTCAGCGACGAGTTTCTTACCATCGTCGGAACTTGCGGAGCCGATCACGATGAGACCGGCATTCTTTGCCCATTGAACGGCCGCGATCCCGACTCCACCGGAGGCTCCGTGAATGAGAACGGCCTCGCCCGCCTTGGCCTGTGCCTTTTGAAACAGGGCCCGGTAAGCCGTTGCATACGGCGTCCAAACACCCGCTCCCTGTTCGAAGCTTACGTTGTCGGGCAAACGGCCGAGATGTTTCTCTTCGCAGAGTGAATACTCGGCATACGTGCCCGTGATCGCTCCGGCCGTGTAGACGCGGTCGTTAGGTATGAATTTCGTGACCCCCTCGCCGATCTTTGCCACGACACCGGCTCCGTCTTTGCCGGGCGTATATGGGAGCGCCGGGGCGTGTGCATGATTTCCCGACCGAATATAGGTATCGACCGGATTAACACCGGCGGCCTCGATCTTCACGAGTACTTGCCCCGGATCTGGCTCGGGAACGGCAACTTCCTCGAGCTGCATTACCTCGGGCGGTCCGTATTCGTGGACGACGATTGATTTCATAGGGAACCTACCGGGTCTCGAGGATAACCCAACCCTGGGCCAAAGCCGTCGTAGACCACGACAGCAATAGAGCGGCTGTCGTGAGCCCGATCAAATGGGTTTGCACAACGCCAAGCTCGTGTAGCGAGCGATAGCATAAAGCCCGCGGCCTAAGCTGGTGGTGCAATCACGGCAACCGCAGGGCTCGTCGCTTAGCCAGCGACAGACGCTAAGGTCGACATATGCGAGATCGTTCAATTGCGATTCCGCACGCGTGCCCCGGGGTTGATATCAAAGGCAACAAATGGCACGTCTGAGCTCGCATACCGAGTTGGCGTCCTTGACGGACTCACTCCAGCTCCCGCCGGGGACATTATGCTGTCGCCCGCTACGCGAGCTTTCACATGTCGGTTAAAACCGACCCGTCGACACCCGCTTACTCCACCGTCACCGACTTCGCCAGATTCCTCGGTTGATCCACATCACACCCGCGACGCACCGCGATGTGATACGACAAAAGCTGTAGCGGCACCACCGACAGGATCGGGCCGAGCAGATCGGACGTCTCCGGAACTTCGATGACGTGATCGGATACTTTCGAGCTCATCTGGTCGCCCTCTGTAAGCACGGAGATGACGATTCCGTCGCGGGCTTTCACCTCAACGATGTTCGAATGCGTCTTCTCATATCGCAGCTCGCTCGCCGCATTTCCCTCTTCCCGGGTGTTTACGACGACAACCGGCAGCTTCTCATCGATAAGCGCGTTCGGACCGTGCTTCATCTCGCCCGCGGGGTATCCCTCGGCATGGATGTAACTGATCTCCTTTAATTTCAAAGCACCTTCGAGCGCAACCGTGAAATTGATACCGCGGCCGAGGTAAAGAAAATCCTGCACGCGGAAGAACTCCTTCGACAATTCCTCGATCGAATCCGCATCGTTCAAAAGCTGCTCGATCTTCAGCGGCAGCTCCGCCAGGTCCTGTGCGAGCTTCTTTCCTTCATCCGCAGAGATCGTTCCCCGCAGCTCGCCCAGATAAAGCGCGAACAGATACAACGCGACCATCTGCGCGGTGAACGCTTTTGTCGAGGCAACGCCGATCTCGGGCCCCGCATGCGTCAGGATCGTGCCGTCCGCTTCGCGATGGATCATCGAGCCCTGCACGTTGCAGACCGCAAGGACCTTGCAACCGGCTTGCTTTGCTTCACGCATGGCAGCGATGGTATCGGCAGTCTCGCCCGACTGCGAGATCACGATCAGCAGATCGGTCTCCGTCAACACGGGATCCCGGTAACGAAACTCGGATGCGTAATCGACCTCGACCGGAATGCGAGCCAGCTTCTCCAGCATGTATTTTCCAGCCAGCGCCGCATGCCAACTCGTGCCGCACGCGGCGATCTTGATCGAGGTAAGCGAGCGAAAATCGTCTTCCGAAATATCCATCTGGTCGAGGTAGACCTTGCCGGTATCCAACGACACGCGGCCCTGGACGGTATCTCGGACCGCACGCGGCTGCTCGTAGATCTCCTTCAGCATGAAATGCTTGAAGCCGCCCTTCTCGGCCATGATCGGGTCCCATGTGATCCGCTGCTGCTTCGGCTCGACGACATTGCCGTCGAAATCGGTGACGCGGACAGAATCCTTCGTTAGTACCGCGATCTCCCGGTCGCCGAGAAAAAAGACGTCGCGCGTATGCTGCAGAATAGGTGGGATGTCGGACGCGACAAAAAACTCACCATCGCCTAATCCGATCACGACCGGCGGACCCTCGCGCACCGCGATAACAGTGTCGGGCTCGTCAACCGAGATGATCGACAAAGCGAATATCCCGCGGAGCTCTTTAACGGCTTTCCGAGTAGCTTCTTCGAGCGATAGGTTTTCTTTGTCCTTGTAATGCCCGATCAGGTGAGCGACAACTTCCGTATCGGTTTCCGTTTTGAAAATGCTGCCGTTGGATGCGAGGCGCTCTTTCAGCGGCAGATAGTTTTCGATGATGCCGTTATGAACGACGACGACTTTGCCCGATTGATCGCGATGCGGGTGTGCGTTCTCCTCGGTCGGACGTCCGTGCGTCGCCCAACGCGTGTGACCGATGCCGTAGTTGCCATCGAGCGGATTCAGGCGAATGCACTCTTCCAGATTCCGCAGCTTCCCTTCCGCCCGCCTGAGTTCGAGATGATGGGCGCCATCGACGACAGCGATACCCGCGGAGTCATACCCGCGATACTCCAGCTTCCTCAATCCGTCGATGATCAACGGCACGACTTGTTTATTTCCTACGTATCCGACAATTCCACACATAAAAAACTATGCCTTAACAAAAACACTGTGAGCGCGGCGAACGAAGCTCGAGACGATAGTACCAAACAGCAATTAGAAAAGCGCTAACGTCGAAAGACCCACTTAGACACTTCTTTCCCATGCCGTCTGCGCAAAAACCGTTTCCCGAATACAACCCTTAACAGCAAATAAAACACCCCCACTCCGAGCTTAAAAGACTTCAATCGAGTCAGGCCCTCCCTTGGCCGGGTCGCGGGTTCTCCAGTGCGATATTCCGCTGGCTATGCCCCCTCGACCAGCACCTGCATACCATTGATCACGGAAGCGAAGTCGACACATTTCATTCTCTCTAGAATCCCTGTGCAGTGTAAGTCCCGATCATTTGACTCTTCTGTAGATGTCCCGAAACGGCTTCTCTCGTGCAAAAATTCGACCCGTCACATGAACCTTCCGCTCCAGAATTATTGTCAGCTCTTCCCCGTCCGGCGACAAGAAGTAAGTAGTCTCCCACGTCTGCAGCGTGTGAGTCGGTGATTTCTCATGGAAACTTACAAAAAGCGATAACTCTTCGGTTTCCCACAGCTTTTCTCCCTTCCAGACAACCTTGCGTTTCGTTCTTCCACCGTCCGGTCGGGTCGTTTTCTTTACGCTGCCATCGGCGACAATCGTCTTTCTTTCGTGACGAACAGTGTGCTTTTCGACTATTAAGCCGCCGCCGTGTTGGATCTCGGCGGTCGTTTTACTATCAATGACTATTCGGGAACCTTCGTGGACTACGCTCAGGATAGTCGAGAATTTGACTTGTGAAGCGGACTTTCCGCGTTTCTTCAGGTAACCGGCAAACAGAGAATTCCAATGCTCGTCATCTTTCCCCTCCAGCAGCCATTCCCCCGAAAAATTCGGCTGTGTATTCTGAGAGAACAGCGGCTGACTGAAAAGAACCGTGAGCCCTAGGAGAACAATGGACTTTATGAAAGAGCCTCGTGTTTTCATTGCATTTCCAGACTCACATTAAACCGATAGCTATAAGGAGTGATAAATTCCGTGCACGACGATCAGGATTGACTCCTCTTCTGACGCTTCCAACGCTGCTGATCTTAACTCGTCCGTATACTTTGACAACGCTTCAAAGTTCTCATCGAAATCGAACGGCGTGTCCGCGTAAACCAGATTGATCTTGTCGAAATCCGTACCGCCCACAGAATCGAGGTACATACCTTTGATGCGTTTTATAACGGTGCAGCCCCCGAACGTGTGCAGGAATTCCTGTTCGAACGCCCGTTGCATCCGTTTATAGTCACTCCGTCCCCTGTCCGGTAGATAGATCTCGATCCTTGCTCTTCTTAATAGCGGCAATGAATGCCTCCTTCCGTTCTGCAAAAGACTTCATCCGTTTCAAGGCCTCGTCACCTGAGACTTGTTCCGGCGAATCAGACGATTTCGGTTTCTTTTTCTTCACAGCAAAAAAATGAGCCCGGCGAGCACGATGATCGAGATCAACGTTCCGAACGGCAGATACCAAAGTGTCAGCAAGGACAATACGATACCAAAAGTCCTTGCCCACGGTTTGTCAAACCAGAACACCGCGACGAATACCAGCCACGCGATCCCGTACAACACAAAGACCGGGCCCAGCTTAAAAACATCGACGCCGGTCAACGACGCTAATGATGCCCACGGCCCGGGCTTCTCAGGGCCAATGTACTTGCCGTTCAAGATCACATAGATGCCATCTACAAGCATCCAGACGCCGTTAATGAGCGACAATGCGATCAGCAAATATCTCACGTTTCAATAATCGTTTTACGCCGTGGGTTTACCAATACCCTCATCTTTTGGCTCAACTTTAGTTTTCAAAGGTTTTGCCGGGACACCGACGACGGTCTGGTGAGGCTCAATGTTTTTTGTAACCACACTTCCAGCGCCCGTGACCGCGCCGTCGCCAACCTCGACCGGAGCAACCAGCATGGTATCCGAGCCGATGCGAACGTTGTCACCGATTCTTGTTTCATGTTTGTTCTTGCCGTCGTAGTTGCACGTGACGGTTCCCGCACCGATGTTCGTGTTCTCGCCTATCGTCGCATCGCCGAGGTAGGTCAGGTGGCTCGCCTTTGAACCGGCGCCAAGCGTCGTCTTCTTCAGCTCGACGAAGTTCCCGACCTTTGATCGAGCCTGCATCCTGGCGCTGCCGCGAAGATGAGCCATCGGTCCCACCGTACAGTTGTTGCCGATCTCGGAATCCTGGATCAGGCAATTGTCGCGAATCTCAACACCGTGTCCTACGCGCGAATCGGTGATCCGGGTGCCCGGACGAATGGTGCAGCCATCGCCGATCTCCGTTTCGCCTTCGATCGTTACATTCGGATAAATTATCGTGTCCCGGCCGATCCGTGACCGCTCACTGACATAGACGTTCTTCGGGTCGATGAATGTGACACCGTAATCCAGCATCAGCCGGGAAATCGTTCGCCTGTTCAGCAACCGTTCGAGATCGGCAAGCTGCGCGCGGTTGTTTACGCCCTCGATCTCGTACGCGTCGCTGTGCTGGAAGATCGCAACATCCTCACCCGCCTCTCGAAGCAGCGCCGGAACATCGGTCAGGTAATACTCGCCCTGTGCATTGTCGTTGCGAACTTTCTCAAGTGCGGCAAACAGCATCTTCGTATCAAAGCAATAGATGCCCGCGTTGATCTCTGTAATCTGAAGCTCTTCTTCGGTCGCGTCCTTTTGCTCTACGATTCGTTCGAAGAGCCCTTCGCGGTCACGGATGACGCGGCCGTAGCCGGTCGGATCCTTAAGCTTGACCGTCAGTATCGTGCACGCCGCACCCTTGCCGCGGTGACCAAAATGATGCTGAACGAGACCGCCGAGAGTTTCGGGCCGGATCATCGGAACATCACCTGAAAGAACGAGGAGCGTCGAGCGGCGATCAGCCAAAAACTCGCGTGCCGCGTTCACGGCATCGCCGGTTCCAAGCTGCTGTTTCTGCTCGACAAAAACCGCGTGATCTTCGTCGAAATCCTCCAAAACCGCGGCCTTTACGTCATCGGCTTGGTGCCCCACGACGATGTAGATCTTTCCCGGCGCGAGCGCCGCCGCTGTTTTGGAAACGTGGTTGATGAGCGGGCGTCCGTCGAGACGGTGGAGGACCTTTGCGAGGTCGGAGCGCATCCTCGTCCCGAGACCGGCAGCGAGGATCAAGACATCAAGCTGTCTATGCTCGTCTTGAACATCTTCCATACGCAAAACACTCTACTACAACGAAGACAATGGTAATAGTAAGGCTTTTCTATCGGCAATAAAACTCACGCACTGGCGGGTAAGTCCTTTGTCCCGTGTCCTTGGTCCTTTGTCCTCGGTCCAACGGTCGGCCCTTCTTTGCGACTTTGCGGGCTTTGCGGGAACCCCTGACCCGATCTTCATAAATTTGATTGTACCGAGGTGGATGTTCCCGCAAAACCGCAAAAGAAGGGCGGACATATACAGGACGAAGAACCCGGGGCTAAGGATTAGGGACAAAGGACTAGAACTAGAAACGAGCAACCAAGTTAAGAACGGTACTGGCAAGCCGGTCTGGGCTGTGACGCACGAGATCACCGTCATCGAGCAGGTTGGCGTATATCACCTGTGCCCCCTCAACCTCGGCCGACTCGATCGACCCGTGGACGCCGATCTGTTCCGCGCCGTCGCGCGTGTAGAGCTCCGCCTGTCGCTCGCTGATCTGGCGGTTGTTTACGACAAGGTAATCGAAGTTGAGCTCGGGTGCGTACTCACTAACTATTTCGAGATGCCGGCGAGCGTTGAGCCCGTCGGTCTCACCGGGTTGTGTCATCAGATTGCAGACGAATACCTTGATGGCGGAAGCGGCCTCGATGGCCTCGACAACACCATTTACCAGCAGGGGCGGCACGATGCTCGTGTACAGCGAGCCCGGTCCGACCGTGACGATGTCCGCCTGCATGATCGCCGCGATCGCATCGGGGTGCGGATCGCAGTCCTCCGGTTCCAGATACAACCGCTCGATAGAACCACACGTTTTCGATATGTTCGTTTCGCCTCGCACGGTCGAACCGTCGGTAAGTCGCGCCGCGATCCGCACATCAGAAACGGTGGCGGGAAAGATATGCCCCTTGCTCGCGAGGATCTCGGACGAGAGGCGCACTGCCTCTGCAAAGTCGCCTGTAACCTCGGAAAGAGCCGCGAGAAACAGGTTTCCGAAATTATGGCCGGCCAAAGGGCCGTCGCCGGAAAACCGATGTTTGAAAAGCTTTGACAGCAGATGCGAATCTTCGGACAGCGCGACCATGCAATTCCGTATGTCTCCTGGCGGCGGCATTTGGAGCTCATCGCGAAGCCGGCCCGAGCTTCCGCCGTCGTCCGAAACAGCGACTATCGCCGAGAGCCGGCCGATCCGCGCTTTACCGGTCGCGTCAGGGTCCACATATCGCTTCAGGCCGGAGAGCAGGGTCGAGAGACCAGTGCCGCCCCCGATAGCTACCAGATCTATCGGACCGGTGTGCTTGTTTGATTCAGGTCGCTGCATTTCTATCTCGCAATTTAGCCAAATTCTATGTGCCGTGCAACCGATTTCATTTCCATAGTTTCCCGCCTTCCGGCCTGTAAAAAACACTTGTAGGCTATTCGGACGCTGTGTTAAATTGAGTAGTGCGGTTTGTCGCAACACCCCGCCTTACCCGTATTTCCAAAAAGTTACGCCGAAACCACACCGAGCTCATCTTTTTAAGCTGCGAGAATATTCAAATGGCACAATCGCCTTTCATAATTCAAGAACAGCAATTTCAGCGGCTGAAAACCGTCCTCGCCCGCCTTTGCGTCGAGTGCGCCGCTCGTGTTGTATTCCTGGTCGATCGCGACGGGCAAACCATCGCTTTTCACGGTGACATCGGCGACATGGATACGACGAGCTTCTCGTCGCTTGCCGCCGGTAACGTTGCTGCCACAAGCAGCATGGCGAACCTGATCGGCGAAGACGCTTTCCCTGCGGTGGTGCACGAAGGCGAGCGTGAGAGTATTTTCATCAGTGTCATCGGTCGAAGCCTACTCGTTGTCGTCTTCGATAAACGATCGACCGTCGGACTGGTGAAGATCCGCGCCAAACGTGCCAGCTTCGAGGTGGCCGCCATTCTCGAGGAAGCCGTTCGAGAATCGGCTTACACGATGAACAATAACCCGACCTTCGCAGAGATCACCGACGAAGATATTGACAGCCTGTTCTCCTAATTTTGGATTTTGGATTAGAACAGAAGTAAAGTACCGCGAGAATCGATCCCCAAGCTAGTCGCAAATCGAAATCGCAAATCGAAAATCGATATGACTTTTATCAATTACGCTTCCCGCGAGATCAACTGCAAGATCGTATATTACGGCCCGGGTTTGTGCGGGAAGACCACCAACCTGCAGTACATCTACGATTCGACGGCCCCGCAGGCAAAGGGCAAGCTTATCAGTCTCGCTACCGAAACGGACCGAACCTTGTTTTTTGATTTCATGCCACTCGAACTCGGTACCGTGCGCGGATTCAAAACTCGTTTCCACCTTTACACAGTTCCCGGACAGGTTTACTACGACGCCTCGAGAAAGTTAATCCTGAAGGGCGTCGACGGCGTTGTGTTCGTCGCCGACAGCCAGGAAGAAAGAATGGATGCGAATATCGAATCGCTTTATAACCTTGAAGAGAATCTGCAGACCCAGGGTTACGACCTGGCAAATATTCCTTACGTACTCCAGTTGAACAAGCGCGATCTGCCGAATGTCACGCCGGCGCAGGATCTCATCGGCGAGCTGCAACGCAAAGGCGAACCGGTCTTCGAGGCAGTCGCCATGGACGGCACGGGCGTATTCGACACGCTGAAAGCGGTAGCGAAACAGGTTCTGACAGAGCTGCGGAAGAGTTAAGTTTAGTAGATCCCGTTGTATCAAAAAGAGGCTGTCCGAAAGGGCGGCCTCTTTGAATTGCCACGAGCTTCATCCACCATCTGCATTGCCACGAGCGATAGAGCCTGTGTCAAAACTAGAATTTTCTGCGACGAAGCGGCCAGAAGATCAGAGCCAGATACGAAGCTTCGGTACGGTTTAGTAAACCGGCCGAGCCCTGCAGGATCTGAAAGGTCCTAGATCTGGCGCACCTCCAGTGCGGAACTGACATTTGGGTATTTCCAGACGTTCACATCTTGCCGTGATCTATCGGCGGCCGAGTTTTACATTGCTAGTGGGAATCGATTGCCAACAGTTTTTCGGCGTCAGCCGGATCGTCACTCTTAGCAGAATCAAAGAAAAGACGCCGCCTTTTTGGGACGGCGTCTCTGTATCACGACACGAGAGAATCTCTTAACAAAACGCCGGTGCGACATCTTCGATACGCTTCCGCTGCGCCGGGCTCAACTTCCCGAGACCCTCCAGAAACTTCGGATGCGTCATCCCGGTTCCGATGTACGTCCACCGGTTCGCCTGGTGCTGTACATCGATGAACTCCTCGCGTTCTGCTTCATTGAGAATTCGGCCGGTCGCTGTTTCGAAAGCTTCGAGATCGAACAACGTCTGCTGCCGAACGCCGGTATCGAGAAAGCCACCGATGTCGAGATATTCGTCGACGCCCCGCTCGATCATTTCCGGACTCATCGCGCCGGCAAGAGTTTCAACCATTCGCGAATCGAGCTTTGCATGCTGAGCCTCCTCCAGCCAGTGATTCTTCAGCAGGCTCTTGAATTGCGCATCGAGCTCGTTATCATCGCGAACACTCTCGATATAGTGACGCTGCGTCATCCATTCGATGTGGAGGATCGCGAGGGCTATTCCAAGCGGCTCGTGTGCAAGAATCGCCTTCGCGATTTCCGAGGGCGGCCCGATCACTTTACACTCCGTTCCGAAGTTCGCCTGAAACTCTTCACTGAAGATCTTGAAGAGCTGGATGTGTTTTGCTTCCTCCGTGGCGAACTGAAGAAATGCACGCACGCGGTAATCGTCACCGTCGAGTGTGGGGCGAATATGATCGAGCACGAAAGGCAAGATAAATTCTTCCGCCAGCCCGAAGATCGCGAGATACGCGTGACCGCGGATCTGGTTCAGGACGCGCTTTTCATCCGCATTGAGGAACGTAAGTCCCGACACGCGTGCCAGCGATTCCGGCATGAACGGCTTCGAGAAATCGAGCTTCTTATCTCCTCCGATTATGTCTTCGATCCGCCAGTTCACTTTCTGCGAAGCGACGATAGTATCGCGATAGTCGTACTCAAGCGACGTCGTCGCTACTGTGTTCTCATTTACTACTGTTGCACCTAGCATGATGATTGCTCCTTTAATTTATCTATGTCTTCCCCTGCTCGTTTAGTCATAAATTTCCGTGTCTTACCACTGCGTTCGTGGTTAGCCGTTCCGAATCAAAACGCACAGATTTCGGCAACGCGACTATCTAGCTCTTCGCTCGCCGTATCATCCGCGTTAGCGGTGGCGAGTCGGCGACTTGGATCTCACCGAGTGCTTTATAGCCGCAGCGGAGGTAGAGCGATATATTTCTCGGATTGGACGACTCCAGATAGGACGGAAGCCCATCCGCATCGCTTCTCTCCGATGCGAGTTTCATTAAACCGTTTCCGATACCACGGTTCTGACGAAATGTGTCGACGCCGATCATCGGCAAATACCAATGATCTTCTGCCGGATGTCCACTTCCCATTTTTTCGAAGAGCTCGAACAATTCCGCGTGCCGCTTTGTCGGAAGCGAATTCTCAACAAGCTTTACCAGCGCGTCCTCGTCGGCACTCGCTCCCGGTCCCAGCCAGAGCGCGACTCCCGAATAATTCGTTGTGCATATTGCCGTGTTGTCGCTTATCGCCCGCCCGGCGAAAGCGCGGACGAAGCCCGGAAACCATCTGAAATAATCCGCCGCTTTCGGATAGACCCAACGTGCCACCGGGTCGGTACTGAATGCCATCGTTATAGTGGCGACTACCGACGACTCATGTGAAATCGATTGCACCAGGCCGGTCGGCTGCGGCAGGTTGAACACCTTCATTTTTGTAATTGCTTCACCTAACATAATTGCCTCCAAAAGCGGGTCTGCTACCTCGCCTCATGAATAGAGACGCGAATCGCGAACGAAAGCGGACACAAATTCTGTCTCGTTTTCCGCGTGTGATAAAATCGCGATGTTTTCAACCCTCATTCGTGTAACCAATGAAGCGAGACTCTGAGGACATCACGCGACTCCTGATCGCATGGCGTAACGGTGAAACCGCAGCGCTGGATGACCTGATGCCTCTCGTTCATCGTGAATTGAAACGGATCGCTCGCAACTTCATGCGTCGGCAGCGCGTCGGTCACACGCTTCAGACGACCGCTCTCGTAAACGAGGCTTTCGTCCGGCTTGTCGATTCCGACAAAGTGAATTGGCAGGACCGGTCGCACTTTTACGCGATCTCGGCGCAACTTATGCGACGCGTTCTGGTCGACGCCGCCCGGCGGAAGAACAGCACAAAGCGCGGCGGTGAGCGCATCCAGGTTTCACTGGCCGATGATTTGCGATCGGCGGTGCCCGATCAAGTTGATGTCGTTGCGATCGACGAAGCTTTAGAACGATTGGCAAAACTTAACCAGCGCCAGTGCCAGATCGTCGAGCTGCGATACTTCGGCGGGCTTACGGAAGATGAGGTTGCGGAGACACTCAACATCTCCTCCCGAACTGTTCGCCGGGATTGGAACCTCGCTCGGGCCTGGCTTTTTCGGGAACTCAGCTGAACATGACGCCGGAAGAATGGGAAAAGATCAGCGAGATCTACCACGAAGCGAGCGAGCTCGACGGCAATGCCCGCGCGAGCTTCCTCAACGAGCAGTGTGCAGATGACGCGACGCTAAGACGAGAAGTCGAATCGCTTCTCGCAGCCGAAGCTGCGGCCGGAGATTTCATTGCGGAGCCAGTCGTCGGTGCGTTCGCTGCCGATATTTTCAAGGGAAACGGTCTCAAGCCGGGCGACTTGATCGGACACTACCGGATCCTTTCGAAGATCGGGACCGGAGGAATGGGCGAGGTGTTTCTCGCGGCCGATACGAAGCTAGGGCGGAACGTCGCGATAAAGACTCTGTCATCAATGTTCGATGGCGACGAGAGCTTCCTGAAACGATTCCGGAATGAAGCTCGGGCCGCCGCGAGGCTGAATCATCCGCATGTTGCGACGGTTTATGCGGTCGAGGAACATGCCGGCCGGCCCTTTATCGCGCTCGAATACATTGACGGAAAAACACTCGGTGAGCTTATCCCGCGTGACGGTGTGGACGTCGAGACGTTCGCAAAGTGGTTTCATCCCGTGGCTGCCGCCCTTACCCACGCACACGCGCGGGGCGTGATCCACCGCGACGTTAAACCGGGCAACATAATGATCACGAACGACGGTATCGTGAAGATCCTTGATTTCGGTTTAGCCTACTTCCGTCCCGCAGCCGCATCCGCGACCGACTCCCAGATCCACGTGACGGAAGCCGGACAATTGCTTGGAACGCCATCGTACATGTCGCCCGAGCAAGCAGAAGGAAAAGAGGTCGATCACAGATCGGATATCTTCAGTCTTGGGGTTGTTATGTACGAGGCGCTGACCGGAGAGCGGCCGTTCACGGGCGACAGCAATGCCGAGATCGTCAGCAATCTACTCAAAACCACACCGCCCGCGATAGAAAAGATCCAGCCGTCGGTCCCGCCTGAGCTGACGGCCCTCATCTCACATTGCATACAGAAGCGGCGGCGTGATCGGCCGCAGGAGATGGCGGAGGTCTGCGCGGTGCTTGAGAGCTTTGTTGTAGCACCGACCAGCTCTGCTGCGACGAATCGAAGCTTTTCGCAGCGTTTCTACCGGCAGGTCAGCTCAGCTCGTGTATGGCCTAACCTGGTCGGCGCCGGCATCGTTCTGTTGCTTGCACTCGCGGGCTGGTTTTATTTCTCTCGCGAAAACACGGCGTCGCTCCGTTTTGCAAACATCACGATCCGCCGGCTGTCGCAATCGAGCAACGTAGTATTTGCCTCGATTACGCCCGACGGAAAATCCGTGATCTTCAACACCATTGATGAGAACGGCAACCGCGCGCTTTGGATCCGCCGAATCGACGATCACAACGCGCTCCAGCTCGTCGGATACCAGCCGGTTCAGTTTTGGGGCGGCCTGACCGCGAACGCCGACGCGAGTCAGATCTACTACGTCACTGCCGACCGCGCCAGTATCCAGAGCACGCTGTACCGGATCTCTGCCCTGGGCGGTACACCTAGAAAACTCACAGACGGCGTGAACGATCTAGGCTCGCTGTCCGCTGATGGCAAACGAGTTCTGTTTGTTCGCTACAAGCCGCTGCTGCGAATAGTTTCGGCTAACGCCGAGGACGGAAGCGGCGAGCAGGTGATACGCGAAGAAGAAACTGAGACTACAGTGTTCCGCGACCCGCAGTATTCGTTCGACGGCCGTCATATTTACTATTCGCGGATGGACCGTATCGACGGCGTCGAATGGTGGCAACTCGTTCGGATACCGGCCGAGGGGGGCGAAGAAACAGTGATCATCCCGCGGCGAAAAGAGAGAATGAACGAACTCGTCACGCTCGGCGACGGCCGCGGACTTCTGCTTAACGGGGCCGATCCGACATCGAATCTCTCGCAGCTCTTTCACGTTTCGCTGCCGGATGGACGGCTCACACGCCTGACCAATGACATCAACTCCTATTTCGGGATCAGCGTCGATCGCGCCGGCCGGTCCATCGTCGCTGCCCAGCGATACGACGAGCGCAGGATCTGGGTCGGTGACGCGGACGCTCTCGACGGATCGCAGTCGATCACGCCGGAGCCAAACGTACATCGAGAAGTGGAATGGACTCCTGACGGCCGCATCGTCTATGACGCTGTCGACAACTCTCGACCGCATATCTGGATCATGGATTCGGATGGAAACAATAAGCAGCAGCTAACTCCGAACGAATCAAGCGATCAGAATCCCCGCGTTTCCGGCGATGGGAGATTCATCATCTTTACCTCCGATCGCAACGGACACGACCAGGTCTGGCGGATGAACATTGACGGCAGCAATCAGGTTTTGTTGGCTGATGTCGAGGGTGCCACCGCCGCGGCACGCTTCGGACCTGACGGCCAAACGGTATATTTCTATTGGGAACACGGGAATCGGGCAGTAATGGGAAAAATGCCCGTCACCGGCGGCACCGTTACGGAACTCAACAGTTTTAGTGAATCGGAATGGGCCTTCTCACCCGACGGATCCCGGATCGCATATGTTATGCGTGACGACAAGGCCGGCCGCGTAAAGCTGGCCATCGCCAGGATGGACTCGCCGACGCCGGAAAGGATATTGAATTCGTCTCCGATCTATCTGCTCACGTGGAGATCCGACAGTAACGCGATTTTCGTTCGAGAACGCGATAAGGGAGCAAACCCGTTCTCAACGATACTCGAGTACGACCTTGCGACCGGCGAAAGCAGGGTGTTCCTTTCGACCGCGCCGGATTACGTGACCAGACTTTCTTTTTCGCGCGACGGAAAACGGGCGGCTATTATTCGGGGCCGGCTCTCGACGGACGCCGTCATGCTAACTGTCGTCGACCCACCGAACTAAAAAACAAAAGCCGCTGCGTGTCCTACGCAACGGCTTTGATCTACTGAGTGGCGGGGCCGACGGGGCTCGAACCCGCGACCTCCAACGTGACAGGCTGGCGTTCTAACCAACTGAACTACGACCCCGCAAGTGGATTTTAGATTTTGGATCTTGGATTTGAAAAGGACCCGTTCCATTCGGCAAATCCAAGATCCAAAATCTAAAATCCAAAATCGAAATGGTGGGCACGAAGGGACTCGAACCCCTAACTTCCTCCTTGTAAGAGAGGCTGTCTACCAATTGACGTACGTGCCCTAAACTTTATTTATCGTACACCGAACAGCACGCCGTACCCACACCAATTATCAAAAAAACACGCCTCTTTATCGAACAAAGAAGCGAATTGCAATGCTACGAAACGAACGGCAGCATGTCAAGGATAGGGCGAATTGCCTTCGCGGCCCGCTTCCCGGGCGACGAAGAACAACGGACTCCATCCGAGATCGTGGCGAAGCAATACCAAACACACAAGGGCGGCCACCCGCGAGCTGGACGTATTTTAGAGCCCGGATCGCCTTTGTTAACCTCAACGCTCCGCCGGCCGCAAATGTAATTCTTCTGTAATGGCTGCAAAAACTTCTTGCCTGTCGGTGCGTCCCGGTCTAGTCTGAAAATATTATGAGAGTACTGCTTGTCTACCCGGAGTTCCCGGATACTTACTGGAGCTTTCGCCACGCGTTGAAGTTCGAGGGCAAGCGGGCCGCTTTTCCGCCGCTCGGACTTCTTACCGTTTCGGCAATGCTGCCTATGGACTGGGACCGGCGGCTTGTCGACATGAACGTCGGGACCCTATCGCCGGCGGATATCGAGTGGGCCGATATCGTAATGGTCAGCGCGATGATCGTCCAGAACGAATCCCTGGAATATGTCGTCGAGCTTTGTCGTTCGATGGGGACGAAGGTCGTTGTCGGAGGTCCTTATGTTTCGACGAGCTCGGATCGCATGCCGGACGCCGATCACATTTTTATCGGAGAGGCCGAAGCGACGCTTCCCGAATTCATCAATGACCTTGAACTTGGCATCGCCCGACGCATCTACCAGGCCGACGAGCGTCCGTCGCTCGCTACCACCCCGGTCCCGGATTTTTCGCTTATCGATCCTCAATATTACAGCGCGATGAACGTGCAATATTCCCGCGGCTGCCCTTTCAACTGCGAGTTCTGCGACATTATCGAGATCTATGGCCGCGTCCCGCGTACTAAATCGAACGCACAGATGCTGGCGGAACTTGATGCGTTGAAGGACACAGGCTGGCGCGGGCTCGTCTTCATAGTCGACGATAACTTCATCGGCAATAAGAAGAACGTGCGTCTGTTCATGCCTGAACTTATCGACTGGTCGCGGTCAAACGAATATCCGTTCTCGTTCATCACGGAAGCTAGTGTCAACCTTGCCGAAGATGACGCTTTACTGCAACAGATGGAAGATGCCGGTTTTCGCCGTGTGTTTCTTGGCATCGAGACACCGGTCGAGGAAAGCTTGAAGGAGGCTCAGAAAGGACAGAACACTCGCCGCGACCTGCTCGATTCAATACACAAGATTCAGAGCTACGGAATGGAGGTGATGGCTGGGTTCATCATCGGATTCGACAATGATCCGGACAACATATTTGATCTGCAAACGAATTTCATTCGCGAAAGCGGTATTCCGCTCGCAATGGTCGGCCTGTTGACGGCGCTCCCTGACACGCAGCTCTGGCGGAGACTTGAAAAAGAAGGACGCCTACTCGATGTCAGTACCGGTAACAACACCGACTGCACCATGAATTTCGTTCCGCGGATGGAGATGAACCGATTGATCGAAGGTTATAAGAGTGTCGTCCGAAACATCTATAGTCCGAAAGAGTACTATCGCCGTGCCCTTGATTGCCTTTCACGTTTTCACCAGGATCGCGTTGAACCGCGCAAGATCAGCATCCGTAACGACCTTCGCTCGTTCTTTAGCATCATCCTCACGCTGGGCATTCGTGACGAGGCCCGACGTGATTTTTGGAGTTATTTCTACCAACTGCTTCGCCACCACACTCGCGACTTCGCGCATGGTCTGACCCTCGCAGCCATGGGTTATCACTTTCGCCAGGTAACGGAAAAATACTGCCAGCGCTAAACAAAAAAAGCCCCGGGTCTTCCGACCCGGAGCGTCCCAAGGGGGAACTAAAACCAATTTAGTAGCTCTGAATATTCAGAAGCTGATTGAGGATCGTGCTCAGTATGCTCGGTGTTCCGTTATTGTATGTCCCGTACTGGAAATCGCCGTTGTAGCCGTCCTGGTATCGGCTGTTCGTGCCGTCCTGGTAACCGCGCTGGAATCCCTGCCGGAAGTAGTACTGGTACTGTCTGCGATCCACCCCGTTCTGATACCCATAGGTTCCCGTGCGGTAAATGTTCGAGTTTGACCAGCTGACGCGTCGCGTACTGTTCAAGTCAGACCGTCCAGCGTTGAAACCCTGGCGATAGCCTTCGTTGATCGCCATTCTGAGAAGATCGGCGCCGCGATTGTCGGTGTTGTACCACCTGCCGTCGCGGTTTACACGATAACGGCCCGGAGGTGCAACGTTCGTATTTGGATCGAGTATGTAATAACCCGTTCCACTCTGGCGTGTTACTACGAGCCGGCCATTACGTCGCGCCCACTCGGCCTGCCGTTGCTGAATCAGACGTGCACGCTGCTGCTCGATCTTAGCCTGCTGGCGAGCGAGTTTCTGCTCGCGTTTGATAGTCTTTCGATCCTGGTTCCGATCATATTGTGCCGTAGCAACGTTCGCCGTGCCGAGCATTGCCACTATCGCGAGAGCCGAGGCGCCCGCAAGTTTTTTAAGAGTTAGTAACTTCAAAATGGTCTCCTTGAAAATGCCGTTTCGAGCTTAACTACTTGCCGGGATTCCCAATTGAAGACCGGATTTATAAGGTTCTATGAACGATAGATGTTTCAGCATTTCTTTTAATTTCACCTGCTTCAGTGCAAAAGACGAGCCACCCCCAAGGCGCCAGCGTTCGCCTAGACTTAGCTCAAAAGGGGGGTTACGCATCGCATCAAAAAGGAGCAAACGGTGCATCCACACTGCGTACGGTGTACCGGAAAGTGATCACCACCCCACGGGTTTCATCGCCACACTGACCGAGCTCAACGCCGTTGCCACGCACGTCCACCAGCTGTGTCCCGCCCTCCGCCTGCCCTCTGGATATTTGCTTACTGCTTACCGGTCGCCACCGCTTCCATGCTAAATTAACCCAACCTCTTTCTCGGCCGATGTCCACGTACTATCAACGCCTTCGTAAGTTCGAATTCACGGACAATCTCGGATGGTCGTACTCTCGCTACGCCACTTTTCAGCAATGCAAGCGAAAGTACTACTACGAGTATTACCGCAAGCGTGACATCGAGAACCTCGCGAAGCTCGCCGTCCTGAAAGACCTCACGACCGTTCCGCTCGAGATCGGCAACATCTCTCACAAACTGATCCAGGCTCTACTCAGCCGGCTGCAGAAGACTGCCGAGGCGATCGATCGCGAGAAATTTTACGATTACGCACGACGGTTGACGCACGACGTGTGCAAAGAGAAGAACTTCGAGGACGTCCATTACGGGAAGCGAGACCGCGTAGATCTTGATACCGAGATCTTTGAACCCGTGATGGCAGCGATGAAGAATTTTCTCGAGAGCGACCGGCTTCAGTGGCTGTTCGAAGAAGCGCTCGTTTCAAAAGAGGATTGGATCATCGAGTTCGAAGACAACAACAAATACGGCGAATGCCGTATCGACAACCACAAGGCATACTGCAAGGTCGATTTTCTTTTCCCGGTCGACGAGCGTCTTCACATCATCGACTGGAAGACCGGAAAGGAAGATTACGCAAAGCACAGCGTGCAACTGCGAGGCTATGCCGGCTGGGCGAACTTCCAGTTCGGCACAGACTTCTCGCAGATCACGACCACCGTCGCCTATCTACTCCCTGAATACAAAGAGATGACCGTCGTTCTGACCGAATACGACATCGACGACTTCGCGATGCGGATCCGCGAACAGACCGCCGCGATGCACGAATACTGCGAGGTCCCCGAACTGAACATCCCCTTCCCCAAAGAAAGATTCGAAATGACCCCGCTCGTGAATTTCTGCAAGACATGCAAGTACCGCGAAGTGTGCGGGAGACGTTGAGCGTCTGTTGTTCGGGGTGCGTTGTTCGTGATTCCCTCTTATTCCTTCCTCGTGCCTTTTCGTGTGCTTCGTGAGTTTCGTGGTTCTTTCTTATTCCCCTTCCACGTAGCAGACGGGGATTACACGAAAGACAGAAAAAACAGGGCGGAAGTGGTTATAGAGCGTTGGGACAAAACGAGATTCGAACGCGGATTTGAACGGACCGGTTGCGAATGTGCGGCTGCAAGGCGTCGCAGCTCTCAACACAAAAAAGGCGACCAACGAGGTCGCCTTCCATCCAAACGTGTTCTAAAGATCTATCTACCTGCCCCAGTCGCGTCCTTGGCGGCCGCGTTGTTTGCCATCTTTGCCGCGTAATCCTGCACAAAGGTCTTCATCACTTTCCGGCCCCAGCTCGTGTTGAACTTAAACTTCATCATCTCCGCGTAAGCCTGATCGTAATTCCACCCGTATTTCGTGAATCGGTATACGGCCCCCGTCACGCCGGCGCGGTGCTTTCCGCCTTTGCAGTGCACGAACATTTTCCCATTCGCCGGATCGTTAATGACCTCGAGAAACCGGTTGATCGACGCTTCCGAGGGATATTCCGCATCGTCCATCGGAATGTTGATGTACTTCATCCCCAACGCTTCGGCACTCGGTTTTTCGTAGTCTTCCGGATCGTTGCGAAGATCAACGATCGTATTTATCCCAAGCGCAGCCAGGTCTTTATACTGGTCTTCCTTAGGCTGCCCGCCCCGAAAATAATTCGTATCCATCTGCCCGAAGTTCTTGATCTTAATATGCTGAAACTGCTTCCCATCCGTCTGAGCAGAAACTGTCGTAAGAGTAGCGACTATAGCGAGAATAACTACGTGGAATCTGAAGATATTTTTCATAAGCTTTTTAGTCCGTATCGCGGGTGCGACTTTTCGTTAGAAGAAATCCAGCCGTTCAGAGTTGGACAAAAATTACGCCCCGTCAGAACCGCGAGCGCAAGCGACCGGGTTGCCCTGTGATCGCAGGTCTCCATCTCCTTTTCTAACGCGGATTGAACGGATGAGACGGATCAGGACGGATCTGCAATTCCTTTATCCTGTCGACAAAAGAAATACTTTTTTCAGATACGTCCCATCCGTCCGATCCGTGTTCAAAAAAGCTGGGATCCGTCGACCGCCTTACCTCCTTCACGATGTATCCCCTCCCCGAGGGGACGAGTGTAAATGTGTCCGAATCAGTTTCGAAAATTCCGTAATAGAGCAATCGCGAGGTCTGAGTCATAACATGAAGAACTTTATACTTTGAAATCCAGCGCAGATTAGTGCCATTTCGTGTGATTCGTGGTTCACTCTTAGAAAGTCTAACCACGGATCACGCGAAGCACACGAAAAGAAGATCACACGAAACTCCCCTCCTTACAAAGGAGGGGTGGCAGCGGCTTCCGCTGACGGTGGTTCTCTCTTCTTCGACGAACTCGACATTCGGCAAAGAGTTGTGATCGCTCCAAGTGCTAAAACTTTCAGCAAAAAGAGTAAATGATGGGGTATTTAGCAACGGAGTTCGTCAGTGGGTCAAGATAGCGTCCATGCCGATGCTGAAACATCCCTTTGAACACTTCATCGGAGGTTGAAGCTTCGACACGAAGCGTAACGGGTAGTTCGTGAGTGTGTGATTATCACTTCGACCTACAAACGCTTCAACGGAAGCCGCCACAGTTTCCCGCCGAATTCGACGATCCAAAGAGCCCGGCCGTCCCACGCTAAGCCGCTGGGACGGTTCACATTAGGGATTGCATACTGACGGAGAAGCGATCCGTTTCGATCCAGTTGTGAGAGCTTGTTCCCTTTCGCGTGCCAGAGGGTGGTTCCGTCCCATGTTAGTCCGTGCGTGCCGTCGCCGGATTCGCCGGGAGGTAAAGGGAACTCGCCTAATACTTCGCCAGTGTCTTTGTCGATCTTCAGAAGGAGCTGGGTTTTCGATCTTGGGGATGGATGGTGGAACGAATGCCATGCTGCCCAAAGGTGCGTGCCGTCGTAAGTCAGATCGGAATACGATTGAGATCCGTATAAGTCCGGCTTGTAATGACCACTGGAGACAACAAATGTTGCGGGACCGGACGGGTCGACCCACCCCAGCGACTCGCCGTACGCGCTCCCGAGCCAGATCTTTCCATCGACGAAAACCATTCCCGCAGCACTCATGAATCTGCCCATCGTAGCCGCGATCGCATCCCTGAGCCTAGGATCTTGTGTCGTGTCCCACTGTTTGGTTTCCGGATCGTACGTCACGTAGCCGCCGCGATGGTGGTATATCGCAAACCACAATTTCTTCCCGTCGAATGCGACGGCTTGAATCCGGCGCGGGATCGTTTCAGGAACATGCGACACCTCTTCGAGGTTGTGCATCAGGGACGGTGATTGAGTAAATACCGAAGCCGCCAAAACTGTGGAAACATAAAAAAACAACGAGACAGCGAGCTTTGACTTCATACGAACCTCCACATTATCCGGCGGACGAATTCTATCACCGGCCATCGGACTATGGAAGACAGTCGCGTCGTGGTTTCGACGGATTGCGCATCGGAGATGCGGGGATAAAGGTAGCCAGTCGTGGAGCCGAAAGCGGAAAGTCTGGTATGAACGCCCGACACGTGACCGGAGGTGCGAAATTTCATTTTTCGCACCTCAGGTGCTCGGTCACGTTTTGCTCGTGTACCAGAGGCTCGCTTCGCTCACCGCTGGCTACCTTATGGTCACCGCTGCCGCGGCTTAAAAGGGCGAGCGATCGCAACGGTTGAGTTACTTAAGAGGTTGCGCGATCGTGACGCGCTAAGGGGTTGAGCGTGCTGCGCGGCAGTCAAGGTCGGTGGTGATGGGATGAGCTCAGACGCTCACTGTTCTAGTAGTGGTGGAGAGAGAAGTGAAAAAAGTGCGTCAGGTGGCTTCCACTTTTGGCGCTTTGATCATGACAAGGAGCATTTTGAATTTCGTGACGGCATCGACAGTGTGCGGAATGTTGGCCGGGAGAATAAGGGAATCGCCGGGTTGCAAGGAGTGATCACGATCGCTGATACGGATCCGGGCTTTTCCTTCGACGACCGTTACGAAGGCGTCGTATGGGGTTTTGTGTTCGCTGAGGCCTTCGCCGTCGTCAAATGCGAAGAGTGTGATCGTCCCGCCGGCATTCTTCAGCAGGACGCGGCTGATGACGGATCGTTCCTGATATTCGAGCGCGGACGCGAGGTTTACGATATCGCTGTTGTCCATAGAAGTAACTTACCACGGCTAAGCGCGATCGCGCTTTTGTGTGGATTTGCGAATCTGGTGGTCCCCTTCCCGAGCAGATTGAAACCCTGAAACACACTAATCACACGAAACAGCACGAAAAGTAATTAAAGAAATCCGCGTCATCCTCGGTTAATTGCGCTGACTACACGCCTGCTCTAGGGCTCGGTAAGATCCGCATCCACACTTGGGTGCCCACTCGGTTGCGCTAAAACCAAACCACGAAACACACGAATCACACGAAACATCACTAACAAATCCGACATCCGAAATCCCAATTCCCAAATTCATCTAATGGCGTCTTCGTACCAATCTTTCCAAAACGATCGAATGCGCCAGGCGGTGAGGACTACGAAGGGGTGAGTGAAGAACATTAGTCGAACGAAGCCCATGCGGCTCCAACGGCGGGATGAGGTTATGACTTTTGGTTCGTTGATGAAGCTGGTGTGCGCACCGCGCTCGCGGGCGAAACGGTCGAGCCGCCAGCCGAAGTCGATGTCTTCACCGACATAGATCGTCGCGTCGAAACCGCCTACCTCACGGAAGACATCGGAACGACAGAATTGCAGCGCACCGCCACGCATCTTCATCCAGTTGCCGAGGATCGGGTACAGCTTCATGAACCACCGGATAAGCGTGCGGTTCTCGATCGGCTCATACTCGACGGCCGCGGCTCCACCGAAGCACCGTTCGTCCGCCGCCGACTCGACGATCTTTTCGAATATACCCGCCCGCACAATTGAATCGGCGTCGATGAAGACGAGAACATCCCCTGAGGCAGCAGCGGCGCCCGTGTTACGCACCTTGCCGATGTTGTGTTCGGTTTCGGTCACGACGGTGGCTCCGCGCTCTTCGGCGATCTGTCTCGTTGCGTCCGTGCTCATGTTGTCGACGACTATTACCTCGGAGTAGTCAGTTTTTGACGCATTGATCGCGTCGAGTGTCGCGGGCAGGTATTTTTCTTCGTTGTAGGCGGGAATGACGATCGAGAGACGCATCGGGATGAAGATAACTCATATTTCCACGTGGTAACAGTTATCGACGGCAGGTCACGCAGATTTTGTTTTGGGATCACGTGTATCGTGACTCATGGCCTTCGGGAATTTACTCCTCGCGTCTGCACGGGGGATCTGGAACCACGGAATACACGGACGGCACGGAGACGCCGAACACGAGCCTCAGACGACAGCACTAAGAGCAATTAAAAGATCTGCGTCATCCGCGTGACTCGCGGTTTAATGCCGCCAGCGGCCGGGCGCCTGAAGGGGGGCTCCAAACAAGTGAAAAGGCTCCTGTCCACGGAGCCTCAACAACTTGCAACGATCAATGAACAACGATCAACGCTCGCCTATAGGCACGTACTTCTGATCGCGCTTGCCGATATACTCGGCGCGCGGGCGGATCAGTTTGTTGTTCGCGTATTGTTCGAGGATGTGGCCGGTCCAGCCAGAGATGCGGCTGACCGCGAAGATGGGCGTGTAGAGATCGAGCGGTATGCCCATCAGGTAATACGTCGAAGCAGAATAGAAATCGACGTTCGGGTACATTCCCTTCTTCTCGTGCATCAACTGCTCGATGCGCTGCGACATTTCAAACCACTTCGATTCTCCTTTCTTTTCCGCCATTTGTTTGGAGAATTTGCGCAGCCACGTCGCACGCGGGTCCTCCGTCTTGTAAACAGCGTGACCGATACCCATGATCTTCTGCTTGTTTGCCAAAGCGTTCTCGACGTACGAGTCGATCTTTGCCGGATCATCTATCTCGATCAGCATCTTCATCACCGCGGTGTTCGCACCGCCATGCAGCGGACCGGCGAGGGCGGCGATACCCGCAGTGACGGCGCCGTACATATCGGCGAGCGTTCCTGCGACAACACGCGTCGTGAATGTCGAGGCATTCAGCTCGTGGTCGGCGTGCAGGATAAGCGCTATATCGAACATCCGAGCCTCTTCAGCGTCGGCCTTTTCACCGCGAAGCATGTAAAGGAAGTTTTCCGCAATGCAAAGACTCGGGTCCGGCGCAACAACATCCTTGCCATTTCGAATGCGGTCCCAAGCCGCCGCGATCGTCCCAATCTGGCCGGTGATGCGTACCGCCGCACCGACAGCCGATTCCCGATCTGTCCCCTGTCCTTTGGGATCGTAGAGGTCGAGCGACGAAACGGCCGTCCGCAGGACATCCATTGGATCTGATTCCTTCGGGTACTGCTTCATCAGATCGGTCACTTCTTTCGGCACTTCGTAGCTGCGACGAATTCGCGCGTTATGCTCGTCAAGCTCGGCCCGGCTTGGCAGACGTCCATTCCAAAGCAAAAAAATGACCTCTTCAAAGGTCGAATGCTCTGCCAGATCGTGAATGTCGTAACCCTGGTAAATTAATTTCCCTTCTTCGCCGTTTACATCGCCGATGGCGCTCTGCGCGGCCACAACGCCTCTTAATCCAGCGGTCGCGGCGGTTGATTCTGTTCCACTCATGTTGATATCTCTTGCCTTATATTAAGTTAGTTCCGTAAGAGTAGATTTTAGCCAACAGGAAAAGGTTAGACAACCATGAAAGGTTGAAAGCCTTTGGCGCTGGGTGTCGACGGGTGATGTTTTTGTTGAACACGGATTGGACGGATGACACGGATAGGAATGGATCTTAAGAGCTATTTTGATTCGTCGATAGGTAGTGAGTACCTCGCAAAAAGCGGCCCGACACCGTCTCTTCACAGGTCAGTACCGACCGCGTAAGCGGCCGGGTCGCGCCACGGAAGTCTCCAATCAGGCGGAAGGGATGGATCCGTGTTCAAAAGAGCTGTTCTATAGTTCTGACATTTGATTTGCGTCAGAGCCTGCCAGCGCCGGTCGAAAATCGAAAATCTCATCCGCCTGTCATCATAAGTCCTATTTTTTCGGTCGATGCAACATGAGGGTCGACTTCGCCGACAATGCGGCCCTCCCGCATGACGATCAGGCGGTCGGCGAGGGCGGTAACTTCTTCCAGCTCGGCGGAGACGAGGAGGACTGCGGTGCCGGCGTCCCGGAGGCCGATCAGCTTGCGGTGAATGAATTCGATCGCGCCTATGTCGACGCCGCGGGTCGGCTGCGATACGAGCAGCAGTTTGGGATTCAGTTCGAACTCGCGGCCGATGATCAGCTTTTGCTGGTTGCCACCGGATAGCGATCTTGCGGACAGTTCGGGGATCGGCGGCCGGACGTCAAAATTCTCGACGATCTCGCGAATGCGGCCGTCGATGGCGGTGCCGTTCATAAAGCCGGCGGCGGCGACCGGGGGACGATAATGAACACCGAGGACGGAATTCTCGGCAAGGCTCGAATTGAGAAGCAACCCACGTTTATGGCGGTCTTCGGGAATGTGTGCAATGCCAAGCTCTTTCAATCGCCGGGCACTTACGTTGGTGACGTCCTTTCCCTCGAACTCTACCCGCCCCGACAAAACTCTGCACAACCCCGAGAGCGCCTCGATCAACTCGGTCTGCCCGTTGCCTTCGATCCCCGCAATTCCGACGATCTCGCCCGCACGGACCGTGAAACTCACATTATCGACCGCGGCACCGTGCTTTCCGCCAATGTTTAGGTTCGTTACCTCGAGTACGGTCGCTTTCGGCAAGGCATCTGTTTTCTCGACACGCAGCAGTACGTCACGCCCGACAATCATGCGTGCGAGATCCTTTGCGCTTGTCTCGGCGGTCCGCACATTGCCGACGGATTTTCCGTCGCGCATTACGGTCACCTCATCCGAGATCGCGAGTACCTCTTCGAGCTTATGCGTGATGATGATGATCGTCTTCCCCTGCGCCTTCATTCGCCTGAGGATGCCGAAAAACTCTTCGACCTCCTGCGGCGTTAGAACTGCGGTCGGCTCATCGAGGATCAGAAGCTCGGCGTTTCGGTAGAGAGCCTTGAGCAATTCGACACGCTGCTGCTGACCGACCGAGAGGTCTTCGATATAAGCGGTCGGATTGATATTGAGCTTCAGTTCATCCGACAGGGCTTTGATCTCCTGATTCGCTTTATCGAGATCAAGGCTCGTTGCGCTTCCCGTTTCGGCACCGAGGATGATGTTCTCCGCTACGGTCATCGTGTCGACGAGCATAAAGTGCTGGTGCACCATGCCGATGCCGAGAGCGATCGCGTCGTGCGGGCTGCGGATGTCGGCCCTCTGCCCGTCAACAAATATCTCGCCACTGTCCGCGTTGTAGAAGCCATAGGCGATGCGCATCACCGTCGATTTCCCTGCGCCGTTCTCACCCACGATCGCGTGGATGGTTCCCTTGTGGACGGTGATAGACACGTCATTGTTCGCAACGACGGTGCCGAAAGTCTTTGTGATGTTTCGTAGCTCAAGCATAAGTGATCGTCGGTCGTTGTGCGTTGTTCGTTTGCGTTGTGCGTTGTTCGTTGTTCGTGGTTCGTTGATCGTTGTTCGTGGTTCGTTGTTCGTGGTGCGTTGATAGGTGATGGTTTAGATGGCCCCTGGAGCAACGGGCAGGTCAATACCGTCCGCGTGAGCGGATGGGTCACACGATTGGGGAATGGGGATTTCGGACTGCGGATTGACCGTCGAGTTCCAGGCCGCATTTCCAGATCTGCAATCCACAATCGGGCCACACGATCGCTACCGCTCCCGGTACTGACCTGTGTCGCCAAGTCCCAACAACCGTCAACCATCAACTAACAAAGAACAACGAACAACGAACCACGAACCACGATCAACGCACAACGAACAACGAACAACCTACCAGACGGACTAATTCGCCATTGCGTCCGTGACCTTGATCTCGCCACCCACTATCTTGCCTCTTGCTTCTTCGACGCGTTGGATCGTTTCCGGCGAGATCAGCGGTTTGTTGTGCTCGTCCATTGCGTATGCCACTCCGTCCTTGTCGAGACCGAAGACGTGAAATCCACCCTTGAAGTTCCCGCCTAGGACTTCTTTGACCACGTCGTAAACGGCATTGTCGACCCGCTTGACCATCGATGTCAGCACGAACCCCGGCTTCACTGCATTCTGGTTCGAGTCGACGCCGATGACGAAACGGTTCGCTTCGCCCTGATCATTCTTGCCGTATTGTTCGACGGCATCGAACGCACCGAGACCTGAGTTCCCAGCGGCGGTGAAGATCACGTCGGCTCCCTTCTGGATCTGTGCGAGTGCGAGCTCTTTTCCTTTTCCGGGATTGTTCCACGCACCATCGGTCACGCCGACATAGTTCGGGATCACGGTGATATTCGGATTTACCGACTTTGCACCTTCTTCGTATCCCTTTTGAAATCGGTGGATCAGCGGAATGTCCATCCCGCCGAGAAAGCCAAGCACGCCGGTTTTCGATTTTTCGGCAGCGATCATTCCGACGAGATATGAGCCTTCGTGTTCACGAAATACCAGCGACGCGACATTGGATTTCGGAGTTTTGCCATCGTCTTCGAAGATCACGCCATCGACGATCGCAAACTTGATGTCCGGATAATCGGTCGCGACACGTTTCAGGATCGGCCCCTGCGCGAAGCCGACGCCCACTATAAGATCGAAACCCTTTTCGGCGAATGCACGCATCGCAGGTTCGATAGACGTAGGATTGCCGGGCTCGACGTCGTAGAGACAGATCGGCAATTCCTGCTCGGCGCGCTTCACGCCCTCCCACGCGGCGGCGTTGAACGAGCGGTCGTTCTTTCCGCCGATGTCAAAAACGATGCCGACCTTGATCTGGCAGCCCTCACGACGCGCTTCCGCCGTGCGGTCGGTGCAGGAAGAAGAGATAAGAGCGACCGAGAGAATAAGTAGTGATAGAAATCGAAGATTCATTACCTTTTCGATGCGGACGCTACTGTTCGCGTCGCTCCGGTTTCGTTATTAGCTGTGCGTGCATTTAGTGATTTGGGTGACGGTTATAGAAACAATCACCGAAATAACACCGAATTTCCGCGAACCATCGGAATTTGCACCTAGAGTACAGGCAATCGGAGGGTATGGGCAAGGATGACGATTGAGGCTCAGTTGGCGACGAAGATGATATCAGCAGCCAGTATAAATTGCTGCTGGGCTTTTAGAGCCAATTTAAACTCACACGACGAGAGTCGGGGCTCAAAGTCTCCACTCGGGGCGAAAACCCAATTTTTTTATTTCTTTTCCAGTAGCTCGAGCTAGTGGCAATTTAAACTCGAATATGAAAAAGAGCTGGTCTAACCGAATGGGTTGAATGTGAAATGGTGAATGGTGGGAAGACTTGGCTGCCGATGGCTTATTCATAGTGACGACTATCAAGCTCATCATTCACCATTCACCATTTCACATTTCACAGTTCACAGTTAAGCCCTACTTGATCCCCCTCCTCAACAACTGCTCCTTCAATGCCTGAGCGACCGCCGTGTCGAAGCCGTTTGCCTTGCCCTGTTTCCTTTTCTCGGCAGCTATAAACTCGTCACGCTGCTTCGACAGGGCTAGTACCTCCGCACGAATGGCCTTGCGTTCAGCAATGCGCTTGTCGATCGCTTTCTTCCGATCCGCTATCGACAGCTTCTGCATCTCTTCCGGAAGATCGTCTTTCTTCACGTCCTCGATCTTTACCGATTGGTTCTCGACGTCCTGCACGAGATCGCCGTTGTACTGAAAGCTATTGACGGCTTTGTTGAGTGCTCGATCGGCCTGGGCTCCCATGGCCGCGTCGGTCGAGATGCGGGATTCGGCTGCGGCCTGCACCGCGACATTCGCTTCACGCTTTTTCTTATCGCCATAGGTCACGTACGTTTTGCCCATCCTAGCGGCCAGCTCTGCAAGCCTAGAATCGAACGGCGTCGAGATCGCCTGGACGCCGCCGTCCTGAGCGATGGCAAAATACCTGCCTTCGCCACGGCGAGCGATCGTCTGCCAGATCTCACGCGTTCCATCGAGACTACCGCACTGAATAGTGTTGACGATCATGCTCTTTCGGACCGCTTCAGCCGTAGTGATCAGCACGTCGGGTTCCTGCTCGTAATTTTGCGGCGGTGCGTCCCCGACGAGAAATACGATCTGTGCCAGACCGCTCCTCGCCTTCGACCAGCCCGCGTTGCGAACGCCGTCGGCCAGCGCCTTTCGAACATTCTCGGGCGTATCTCCGCCGCCGTCCGCCCGGTAATCCATGAGCGTCATGTAAGCTTTGTCGAGGTCTTCCGTGATAGGCAGAATTCTTGTCACGTACTCGTCACCGTTGTCGCGATATGCGACCAGCCCGACGCGGACGCGCGGCCTGGAAGGCTTTTGCATCACCTCGTTGATGATCCCCCAGATGCGCTGCTTTGCACCGTCGATCAATCCACCCATCGAACCGGTAGTGTCGAGGACGAAGACCATCTCGAGTGTGTCCCGTTTGTCAGTGACGCCGGGCTTTGGTTCAGCAGGAGATGTGTCGGTGACGCGCTTTTGAGCGTCGACAGGGATGGATCCAACAAGAAGCAGAAGGAGGAATGTTGCGATTAAGTTCTTCATACTAAATGCACTCCTAGAAATTGATTTTGCATCTAGCGAACGGACAGCCGCGTGGGTTCTTGCAGGTTAAATTTTTATTGGGTTAATTTGATATGCGGGCTCCGTGATCGCCTCAAAGCCCCGGATCGTTTTGCCCACGATAGCGCCAGCTGTTTAAATTGCCACGACCTTCAGGTCGTGGACAGCCATCATGTTTCGCGATTGGCTTTAGCCCTAAATAACATAATGAGCTTCCTTTGGCTTTAGCCTTTCGGCTGAAGCCTATCGGATCTTTTTGCAGTTTTTATGCCGACTAAAGCCGCGCTGCAGGTATTTCAATTCCCACGACCGGAAGGCGTAGCAATTTAAACAGCCTGCCCCCCAGTTTTGACACAGTTTCTTTCGCTGGGGCTTTACGCCGTCGCGCGCTAAGCGAGCTGCGGGCACTTCACGCGGGGATCACGTCTCGGACAAGGGGGATTGACGGGGTCGGTGCGTCATCCACAACATACGCTCTCTCGATCTTGCGTATGGCTTCAGCCGCGCCACTCTCACCCCGACAGAACACAACACCGACCGTCTCGCCCGCGCGGATCTCTGTGCCGAGCGGAGCGACGCAGCGATATCCGATCGCGTGGTCGATAGCATCACTGGCGAGGCGGCGGCCGCCACCCATTTCGACGAGTGCGTTGCCGATCGCAAGCGTATCGATAACGGAAACGAATCCGTTTCGGGAGGATTTGATCTGCACCTCAGTGACAGTGCCGTCGAGTAGCTTCGATGGATCATCACACACCGACTGATCACCGCTTTGGCATCCGATGTTGCGTCGTAATCGTTCGAGAGCCTCGCCGCTCGAGAGTTTTGTCGAAACGGTCTCGCGTGCCTCTTCGATCGACGCGGCAACACCGGAAAGCAGGATCATCCGGGCGGCAAGCTCAAGCGAGAGCTCGGCGGACTGCCTTGCACAACCGTCGAACTCACCGCGCAGGACCCGAACGCACTCATACACTTCATGAGCATTTCCGACGTATTCGCCAAGTGGCTGGCTCATATCGGAGATCACAGCCTGCGAGCGTACCCCGAATTTCAGACCTGTTGCGACAAGAGCCTCAGAAAGCCTTTGCGAATCTTCCAGCCGTTGCATGAACGCGCCGGACCCCGTCTTTACATCGAGCACCAGAGCGTCCAAACCTTCGGCAAGTTTTTTGGACATGATCGATGCAACGATGAGGGGAATGTACGGAACCGTGGCAGTCGCATCCCGCAACGCGTAGATCTTTCGGTCGGCGGGTGCGATCTGCTCCGTTTGGCCCGCCATCGCAAAGCCACATTTCTTTACAATCTTTCGAAATTCTTCCGTTGAGAGGTTTACGTTATAGCCCGGGATCGATTCCAGCTTGTCGAGCGTTCCACCTGTGTGACCGAGGCCGCGACCGGAGATCATCGGCACGGCTACGCCACAAGCCGCAACGATCGGGGCGATGAGAAGCGACGTCTTGTCGCCTACTCCGCCTGTGGAATGCTTGTCAGCCTTCGGCGTGTCGATGTCCGAGAGATCGAGAACTTCTCCCGAGTACAGCATATCGCGCGTCAAAGTCTCACCCTCGGCGTCACTCAACCCACGGATGAACATCGCCATGAGGAGCGCTGAGATCTGGTAGTCCGCCCACGACCCGTCGCAGACGCCCTTGATGAAGTGCGCGATCTCATCCGATGAGAGTTCGGATCCGTCTCGTTTTTTCTCGATTATTTCCTGTGGCCGCATACAAGAACGCTGGCCAGAGTTTCGCATACGGTCAGCACGTAAGTCTATGCAACAAAACCGTCGCGTTGTTCAGGATTTCGGGATGCAAAGCGTGCGTGCGTGATCAAGCGCCGAGCGGATGGGTTCGCCCGCTTCGTGCTTGACGACGATCTCGACATCGCCGCCTTGGTCGGAGCGGAATGCAATAGTGATCGTCCGAAAGTCCGGATAGATGTGATCGGTGAGCTTGACGCCGTCGTTCGCGATGAACGAAAGGTCGAAAGCGACATCCTGCTTGACGATGTGCGTTCGGGTCGTCGCCCCCATCGTATCGTGCGCGGTCGAGCCCGATCTGCGGATAATAGTGTAGCTGAGCTTGCACCCGTCGAACTTCACGCTGGACACCGAGGCAGAATTGACACGCGTCTTGAACGAAGCGTATTTGCTGAGTCCCGCGACAAGCCATTTCTGCGTATCACCGAGCGAGGCGTCGGCGGGAAGCGGTTTGACGTTCTTACTTTGAGCCGCCAGCGCAGCCGGCAGGACCAGTAAAAAGAGTGTGAACTTAAGGACGGATAACTTCATACCTTTTGAATCAGCACGACTGCAGTGGCGCGGATCGCGCGGTGTTCGCCGACTGCGTCGACACCTTCGCCTGTTTTCGCTTTTATGCTGATGGAACGGGGGCTAATTTCCAAAGCCATCGACAGTCCATCAACGATCTGCTCTATGTAGGTTCTGAGTTTTGGAGTTTCCAGCTCGACGGTCGCATCCACATTCGCCACGGAGTAGCCACGCTCCTTGATAAGACCGACAGCAAAACGAAGGAACACGAAGCTTTCCGCATTCGCCCATCGTTCGTCGGAATTCGGAAAATGCGATCCGATATCACCGAGAGCGAGAGCCCCCAGCAACGCGTCGGTGATCGCATGTGTCAAGACGTCTGCGTCCGAGTGGCCCTCCGCGCCGAGATCCGATTCAATCAGCACGCCGCCAAGTGTGAGCGGGCGTCCTCCGACCAATCGGTGAGTATCATTGCCATATCCGATTCGGAACATTGTAAGTAGTCACTTGTCAGTGGTCAGTTGTCGATTCAGAGTGCGGGCTCCAGCCCGTTTTTGCCGGCCGCTGACGAGCCGAAGCTCGCACTCTGAACTCAAGCACCGCCGCTACCTCCCTCCATCTCGCAACAACGCTTCCGCCAACGCCAGATCCTCCGCATGTGTGATCTTGATATTCCGCGAGCTGCCCTCGACGATCGCGATCGGGTGGCCGAGCTGTTCAACGAGATAGCATTCGTCGGTGACACGTTCGTCAAGTTCGGCCCGCTCAAATGCCGTCCGCAAAACTTCGATCCGAAATACCTGCGGAGTAAGCGCCCGTCGTAGCTTCGCTCGATCCAGGGTCGCGGATATCTCACCGCCGCGGACGGACTTGATCGTATCCGTCACGGGCCCGACCAGGCAAGCCGCACCCATCTCCCTCGCCTTCGAGACGGTCCGGTCGATCTCGTCCACGGACACGAACGGCCGGGCCCCGTCATGTACGGCGACGATCCCCGTTTCGCGATCCACGGCATGGAGTCCTTTCATCACTGACTCCGCTCGCGACTTACCGCCGGCCACTACAGCCGTGAGCTTTGTGATCTGGGAAGCGAGGGCTCGAAACGTATCGGTTCTATCGGCCGCAAGGACAAGGACAATGGAATCGATGGACGGCGCGGATTGAAAGCGTTCAAGCGTGTGCACGATGAGAGGCTTTCCCGCGAGTTCAAGAAATTGTTTTGGAGTATCGGAGTTAAAGCGTGAACCGGTGCCGGCTGCGACGATGATCGCTGTTGTCTTCACCGTCTATTTCAGCTCTTCGATGATGGTGGTCTGGCGAAGCTCGCGGGTGGCCTTTTTGAAACCCAGCGAGCGCGAATCGTGAATACCGACGTTGGACTCGTGATGCTCGTCCTTGTCTTCCCAAAGCCGGCCGAAGATCATTTTTCCCGCGGTCGTCTGAAGAACGCTGGTGACGGCTATGTCTGCGGTCTTGCCGATAAGCCGACGTGCATTGTCGACAACGACCATCGTACCGTCATCGAGATACGCGACACCCTGATTGTATTCTTTGCCTTCTTTCAGCACGAAGACCCGCATTGCCTCGCCCGGAAGCACGACCGGTTTCAGGGCGTTTGCCAGCTCGTTGATGTTCAGAACGGAGACGCCGCGAAGCTGTGACACCTTGTTGAGGTTGAAGTCGTTGGTGACTATCACCGCGTCGAGCTGCTTTCCTAATTCGATCAGCTTCAGGTCGACCTCTTTCACGGCCGGGAAATCCGTTTCGACGATCTGTATATCAAGCTTGCTGTTATTTCGCAGACGTTGCAGCATGTCCAGGCCACGACGACCGCGCTGACGCTTGGATGAATCCGCGGAATCAGCGACCTGCTGAAGCTCGTTCAGGATAAAATTCGGAATTATCAGACTACCGCCGAGAAAACCCGTCTCCGCGACGTCGGCGATACGGCCATCGATGATCACAGAAGTATCGAGGATCTTGTAATCTCGCTTTACGTTCTTGTCACTGAATATTCCGCCGAGTGCCGAAAGATCAAGATAATCGCCCTTTGCCGCACCAACCATCAGCCCGACGTAACCCATGAAGCAGGCGAGCACTATCGTCAAGAACGTGCGCATCTCCCCGGGAATCGTGTTGATGTCCTGGGCACTGATCAGCATACCGATCAGATATGCGCCAACGATGCCAAGGATCGACCCTATCGCCGCGCCGATCAGCGTTCGCAGACTAGCCCTCCTCGCACGCATCTCGAACGCAATGATAAAAAGCGCGACGAGTGCACCGAGAATAGCGGAGATCAATTGACGTTCTTTGGAAGCCGGAGCAAGGTCAAGATGTGTTGTGTTGGAAAGTGGGTTCAGAAGATATCCGACTGCCGCGAGCAGTGCTACAAATGTGAACCTGATTGTCACTACGTCCCACTTCATCGAAAAAATTTTACCACGAATCATTTACAGGAAAGAACGAAAATACCCGATGTCCCAGAGATCGCGCCCTGAGTGCAATGTTTTTCTTTGCAAATTTGCCATAAAACACAAAGACGCAGAAAAGAGAATTCTCTCTCCTGCGTCATCCCTACTCGAGTTGTATTTTAGGCTATTCGTCGGGTGAGCGATCGGAACTCGGACTCCACTGGGCTTCTTTGCCGCGGTTAGAATCCGAAAATTGTCCTTCTCGACCACCGGCCGTATTCATTTCATCATCCTCCATATTTCCCTGCGGTCCGGTATCCTTACCGTATCCGCCTGACTTATCCGACTGGTGGCCCTTACCGCCCATTCCGGAAGTTTTGTTCTTTCCCTGACTCTCGAATTCGCGGTCCTGATCATGGCCCATAGAGCTTTTCGAACCCGTCATTTGATTATTTTTATTATTCGGCATATTCGTCCCCCTTGTATGAATTTCTTCCCGCCCGTTTTTGCGGGCCAGGTAATTCATGAGAAGTACAATCACCGTGCCGCGAAAATAACTTTCCTACTTCGCCAATTTATAAAATCCCAATCCGCCGGATGTATAGAATGGCGACGCCAGCATGTATTATCTTAGAACTACGCCCGATAACTTATGGCTAAGCAGCCCGCTACCATATTTGTCTGCCAAAACTGCGGTAGCCAATCACGCAAGTGGGTCGGCCAGTGTCCCGACTGTAGCGAGTGGAACACCATGGTCGAGGAGCGGTTTCGCGCATCCGCTCAGGCGGCTTCCGCAGCCGGCAGCGGTTTCAGCGCAAGGTTTACACAGACTTCGCCCGTCGCATTTGCGGAGATCGAATCTCAGGATGACTCGCGTTTTCCGTCCGGCATCCCGGAACTGGACCGTGTTCTGGGCGGTGGCGTTGTCGCGGGTTCGCTCGTGCTGATAGGCGGGTCGCCCGGTATCGGAAAATCCACGATCGTCATTCAAATGGCCGATCATCTTGGCCGAAAAGGAGCGAAGGTTCTCTACGTTTCGGGCGAGGAATCCGAGCGGCAGATCAAGATGCGGGGCGAAAGATTAGGTCTTGCGGCCGACAATCTTTTTATCCTTCCAGAAACGAATCTTCAGAATATCGTGGCCGAGACCGAAAAGTTGCGGCCTGATTTCGTTATCGTTGATTCGATTCAGACGATATTCAGCGATCGCGTCGAGTCGGCGCCGGGGAGCGTCTCGCAGGTCCGCGAAGTGGCAAATGAGTTCATGATGTTTGCAAAGCAAACCGCGACGCCCGTGTTCCTGACCGGACACGTTACCAAGGAAGGTTCTATCGCCGGCCCGAAAACGCTCGAACACATTGTCGATACAGTGCTGTATTTCGAGGGCGACCGGCACCACAATCATCGGATCATCCGCGCGACTAAGAATCGTTTTGGCGCGGCGAATGAGATCGGCATTTTCGAAATGACGAACGCAGGGCTGGTCGCCGTCGGAAATCCGTCGGAAGTTTTCCTGCAGGAGCGGCCCGAAGGTGCGAGCGGGTCGGTCGTTACCGTTTGTATGGAAGGCACGCGACCGATGCTTGTGGAAGTGCAGGCGCTTGTGAGCGGGACTAAGTATGCTTCAGGACGAAGAATGGCGCAGGGATTCGATTACAATCGTGCATCGCTGCTGATCGCCGTGCTCGAAAAACGTCTCGGGTTTCAACTCGCCGGTGACGACGTCTTCGTGAATGTCGCTGGCGGTTTGGAGATCGATGAACCAGCAGCCGACCTCGGCGTTATAGCCGCGATCGCTTCGAGCTTTCGCAACCTTCAGATCCCGCCCGAGACGGTTGTCTTCGGCGAGGTTGGACTAACCGGGGAGGTTCGAGGCGTTCTGCAGGCACAAGCACGTGCACGGGAAGCGCAAACCCTGGGATTCAAGAAACTGATAATTCCTGCCTCGAACAAATCGGGGTTAGAGAAGCTTTTGGGCACCCGGGTCGTCGGCGTTAAGAACCTGGAAGAAGCACTCGACGAGCTGTTCTGACGGAACAAGATATTCGGTTGGCCCGAACATCGCTAGCATATGTCTGGAACGTATCGCAGATCACCCGTTCACGTCGTATACGGCGGAGCACATCTCTTCAAAGTCGATACACCTCCAAAATTCGGCAAGATAGCACTCGACTCCGTCCGTCTGTACGCCTCGAACATGCGCGAATTTGCGTCGGCGATGGGACTGGAAAAGAACGAGGCGGTGTTTCTTCAGAATGTTTACGCCAAGACACTCGACAAGCTAGTCCGCGAACCGGTCGAAGACTATCGCATCGATTTCGAGGATGGCTACGGCTTTCGCCCCGATAAGGAAGAAGACGAGGACGCCATACGTGCCTCGGATCATCTGGCCGTTGCCTACATGCGTAATACGATCACCCGGTTCTGTGGATTAAGGATCAAATCGTTCGCTCCGGAAACGCACGGCCGCGCGGCGAGGACGCTGGAGCTGTTCCTCCATAATTTTCTTAAGAAGACCGGGATGTGTATACCGGATAATTTCGTAGTCACACTTCCGAAAGTTTCCACGCGGAAGCAAGTTCGCGGTCTTTGCAAAATACTCGATCGTATCGAAAAGGAAGCGGGTTTGGAGAAAGGTACGATCGGAGTCGAGATCATGGTTGAAACGCCGCAAGCGATCCTCGACAAAAAGGGGCGTGTTGCGACCCCACGTCTGATCGCTGCGGCGGAGGGCAGGTGTGCTTCAGCACATTTCGGGGCGTACGACTACACTTCCGCGCTCGGGATATCGTGTGTGCACCAAAACCTGCAACAGGAGGCATGCAACTTTGCCAGGCAGATAATGCTCCTCGCACTCGCGCCGCTGGGTGTCAGACTTGTGGATTCCGTCACCACTAGGATGCCCGTACCGATCCACCGCGAGTCGAATCTCTCAGACGAACAAAAGGACGAGAACCGCCGTTCCGTTCATGCGGGCTGGCGCGAGCATTTTGAGAATGTCACCGCATCGATGAAGAACGGTTTCTATCAAAGCTGGGACCTGCATCCGAATCAACTGGTCGCCCGATACGCCGCGGTCTACGCATTTTTTCTAAAGTCGAAGGAGGCGGACGCAGCACGTCTCCGCGGCTTCGTCGACAAAGCCAGGCAGGCAAACATGACCGGCAGCACATTTGACGACGCCGCGTCGGCGAACGGCCTTATCAACTTCTTCAGACTTGGATTGGATTGCGGTGCTTTTGAGGAGGAAGAAATAAAAAAGGCGACATCCCTGTCAGCCGACAAGATCGTTTCCGGTTTCTAGTCTTGTCCAGTTCCTTATACCCGGTTCCTTGTTTCTGGTTTTCTTCGCGGCCTTTGCGAGCTCTGCGTGAAAATATCGTTCGAGCGGTTTGGGTATAGGTTCACGCAGAGCTCGCGAACGCCACAAAGAAGACCAGAAACGGTGATGACCAACTAAAACTAAGCAAGGAACTCGAACGAAGAACAAGAAACCTAATCAGTCGACATCGCTTCCGTCAGCATCTCTTCACGCTGCTCTCTCGACGTCACGACCCTGAGTTGTTTCTCCCGCTCTTGATAAGATGCCGGCTCGTCAAACGGCGAAATGCTTAACGGCACGCCTTCGACCTCGAGCCGGTGAGCGATCACCTTCGAGATCAGCTCCTGCTCAAACTGCGAGATATTCAAAAACCTCACACCGATGCCGGTATCTTCGAAGCGATAGATGGCCTTGCAGCTAAGCGGCAAACGATTCTTATTCGGCAGTTCGACTTCCAGACGGAATTCGTCCCCGGCGTAGATGTTTTCCTCCCAGTCGGTGAAACAGCCGCCGATGCTGATCTGCTGGAGAAGCGTCTGCTGCCTTTCACCATATTTGGTGATCAACGTCGCAGGAATATCTAGCGAGAATCGTACGTGTTTTCTTTGATTGATCGACATGGGTTGCTGATGCGGAAGGCGGGATGTCCGCGAAGGGCCGGTATTATTTTAACGATTCGCCGAGCGATTAGGCAACAAGTTTTTGCCCGAATACTCGTGTATTTCGTGTGTTTGGCTCTTTGAAATGTGGCGTAGTTTAGTGAGATTTCGTGTGGTTCGTGTGGTTCGGGGTTCCAGCTCTGTTGAAGACCGTGGTCAGGGCCACCATGAGAACCGAAAAGCTCAGTATTCGTTCGCCCCGCACCTTGTGTGCATCTCTGGCAGAAGCGGGCCGAATAACCGGATCCAACCTAAAAAGCAAGTCCCGCTTGAACGGCCGGGTTCAAGATTTTCCAGCCGTCTTTACGGGACTCACTTTCGTTACCCTGATCCCAGCGACGAGTCACTGGGCTATTCTCGATTGTCCGCTTCACGAACTGTCAATACGCCAGTGCAGCCGCAGCTGCGTATTGGTTTACGCAGTTACGGCCTTGTCGGCTCCGCAGTGTTTGTTGAACGCGGCGACGAGTGCCTCGGCAATCATCGCCGGATGACGTCCCTCGAGATCGCGTCGCTCAAACATCTCGACCAGCTTCCCGTTTCGCAGGAATCCAATGGACGGCGACGACGGCGTGTAGCCTGTGAAATACTCGCGCGCGACATCGGTTGCGTCGATATCGGCCCCGGCGAACACCGTGATCGCACGATCCGGCTTTGCTTCAGAATTCTGCAACGCCATCGCGATTCCTGGCCGAACACCGCCGGCGGCGCATCCGCAGACGGAGTTAACGACGACCATCACGGTACCGTCCGTGTTCTCGATGGCACTCTTCACTTCTTCGGGTGTTTTAGTTTCTTCGATCCCGAGCTGTGCCAGTTCGGCACGCATCCCGTGGATCATGATCTCTGGATATGGCATAAATTTTCCTCTTAAAACTGTCTAAAATATCGTCCGGTCTGAAACCTGACCTTTTCATAAAGTATCGTGTACCGCGTGCGCAGCGGTCAAGTTCGGTTTGATCTTGCCATATCGCATCATCCCGTACGGGTGGCGCGGGCAAGTGGTACAAAGCCATCGCCGGTCCGTCCTCGGCTCGACGAGGCAAGGCGCGAGGGGATCACCGGTGTTCGCTAATTGCGGTCGATCGTCTACTGAGCCCGCTCCATCGGACGCCGTCGAAGATGACTCGTTCGACTTGCAAGCGGAGACACCTCCATCACATCAACGACAAATTTAGAGCCGCGACCGGAACGAACAGTTTAGATAAATCGATTGTCGCGGTATTTTTCGGCGCGTGCCTCGCGGACAGCTTAATTTTTTGTGTGAGGTTGTTCTCCCCCGGCGACAGTGTCGGCCACAGGGCACTTATCAACCCATCTTCTCGACCGCAGGCAACCTG
>DASUSJ010000339.1:0-8063 GCA_036375155.1 Pyrinomonadaceae bacterium | reverse complement strand
ATCCGCGAGATCGATCTCGACACCTTCGATCTCGGCCGAATAGTTCGGGATCGTTCGGGAGAGCTTGAACCTTACGGCCGCCCCAGACATGGCGACCCCGTCACACCACGTGCGAATACTGCCTTCGCCCGCGGGCCAGTCAGCAAACTTCAGCCGGCGGCTGCCGCGGTATGTCGGACCGATCTCGAATGACTTATCGATCGCTTCCTCGATCTTGCCGCCCTTCGTGCGGCCGTTCTCTATCGTCGTGTTGAGAATGAAATAGGGCGCCTGTGCCGCCGCGATCTGCGGTGTCAGGGTCTGAAGCCGTCGGAGCGCAACGATCCCGGCCTTGCGTTTTGCTTCACGCGACCGCCCGTCCTCGACACCGAAGCTCCACTCTATTGCATCACGATACTTCGAAAATGCTTTATCGCGGGAACTGAAGACGGCGCGAATCATTCGACTAAGCGGGAAGAATTCGCTCTTGCCTCCAAGCGTACAGACGTTGCTCGGGAAGACTTGCGGGTGGAACGCACCGTCACCGAAACGCGTCGAGTCGCGGCCGTCGTAACGCGAATAAAGCCAGTAGGACGCGTAACCGCCTCCCGAGACGCTCGAGATCACGTCGATATCATCCAGCAGGCCGATGTCGTAGAGAGCCTTCATCGCACCGATACTGAAAGCGGCCGATCTTAACCCGCCACCCGAAAGCGCGAGTCCCCAGTCGACATCTCCACCGCGTGCCGGAAATGGCATCGGCTCGATGCTGGTCACCGGTTCGCCTGAACTCCCCGGCAAAAGCGTTCGGAAGTCAATGGCGGCGTCATCCGCACCGAGCGGAAAAACCGACGCGGCGGCCAGAGCGATGCAACAAAGCAAGGTGGGAAAGCGTTTCATGATCACTTTATGTCTCCGGGATCAGATCGGTTGGAATCTTATAGCACCGACCGAGATGCCAGGCAAAGAATATTGTCCCGCAGGCCGCATATGTTTGAAAAGGCTCGCCAGTGATGGGAAGGTAGAGGCCGGTATCCTCCGACCTCCGAAAACGCTCTGCCAACAAAAAACCGGGCGGACAGCAGAGCTTTCTCTCCAGTTCGCCCGGGAAATCTATACATCAAAATTCTATGCCATAGGCGTCTCGAAAATGTAAACGGCCTTCCACGCGTTGCCTTCTTTAACGGCTACGGTCGTTCCCCAAAGGGGCTCGAGCTTCATCGTTCCACAGGTGCCCTCAGCTGTTCCTTTGTAGGTCAAAATCGCTACATTGTTTGCGATCATCGTCGCTTTTCCGTCGGAAACGTTGACGCTCGATACCTTGCACGTTTCATCGGTCCATATCTTGATCACATTGGTCTGGCCCATGGTCGCCCGACCCATGGCATCGACGAACGTCACATCTTTCCCAGTCACCGCCTCGAGGGCCGCGGCATCCTTCCTCATCCAACCTTCCCAGCCTCTCTTCTCGACAGCCATGAGCTCGTCAGTCAAAGCGTCGCCGGATGTCGGAGCGGCGGTGTTGGTATTCGCCGCAGTAGCGGAATTCGCGGCCGGAGTCTCCTTCCTTTCCAGTACTGGCGGTGCGGTGGTGTTCGCACTGTTAGTGTTGCTGCTTGCCGCCGGCGATTCTACGATCGCAACTTCGTTGTGATAGGCACCCTTCCATGTGTCCCCACTGCGTACGACTACCGAGGCCGCTCTAACGGTGCCGGGAAGTTTCTTGCCGTCGCAAGTCGCGTCCTGCGTCGCTTTGTAAGTTAGAACGGCGACGTCGGGACTGACGCTTGTAACGTGCGGATCGGAAAGCGAGTAACTCTTAACCTCGCACTTGTGTTCGGCCACTGCCTTGAGCATGTCGGCTCTAGTGCTACGCACGCCCTTATCGTCGAAGCCGACAAAGGTATCGGCGAGCATTCCTTCAAAGAACTTTGCGTTTTTGTTCTTCCACGCTTCCCAGGCTTGGTTATCCATCGCCATGAGCGCGTCGGCGGTGGGCGGCGCGGCCGTTCTCGATGCAGCGTTTGTATTCGCGTTGGAATTCGCGTTGGTGTTCGTATTTGCCGGCGGCGCGCATGACATCAATGCAAACCCCGCGATCGCAAGCAGGGAGACCTTCAATAGAGTCTTCATAAAATTTCTCCTTTGAATCTCGATTTGGACTTAGAGAGCTTGTGCCGCGAAATATGACACAGAAACGAAAAAAGGGAAAGGCGGAAGAGAAAGATAGGCGGTGATTATCAAACTGGACCAGTGAACAAAAAGCCCGCAGGCCATCACGGGCTTTTCGATGTCAACTGGAAATCGGTCACTGGCTTACTAGAGCTAGAACAGCTGTGAGCCGGCGCCGCGCACTCTCACACCGAGCAGACGGCCCGGAAAAGTTCCGAAGTCTTCGATCTCTACGGTGTCCGGCCCGCCATCGCGTGAGTTGCGAAATCGAATACGTGCGGCTGGGATTATAGTCCCCTCGCCGCGGCCGGTTCGCGGATCGAAGTGGATCTCAACATAGCCGAACGGATAATCGACTGAGCGGTATCCACGTCGAAGCTCGCCGAAGCCTATCCAGCGGCGAAATACTGCGCGAAGCCTGGTCTCGCCTTCGACCCGGTCAACGACAACAGCACTGAGCGGAACGCCAACAGATCCGGTGAGTGCGAATCGGCCCAGGTTATTGCTCTCGATCTCCCGAAGAAGGGCGTCCTGCCCACCGCGTTCGAGTGTTCGAAGATACCGTGTTGTATCGGCTTCTGATGTCCGACTGTTTACGGTCATCGTGAAAGGGCGCGTGACCGTGCGCGTGCTTAGGCCCGAACCGTAAATGACGGCGGTGCCCCTGAAGGTCGCCCGCTGGGCGTGGGTCGTGACTGCTGTCACGCTCGCGGTAAGGATCAAAATCACAAAGTAGATAGCTCTCTTCTTCATATTTATTCTCCTTTTGTGATTCTGCTGCACGCTGCCGGGAAAGGATGTATTGGAGAGAACAGAGAGAGTAGCGAGCGGTTAAGCGATGAAGACGTGAACCGGGAGCCGTAACAAATTTCCACTCTGCGGTGTTTTTAATGTAGAAATCTATTTTGGGAGATACCTCAGATGTTCAAACAGATCCTCACGCTTCTTTCGATCGTCGCCTTTACGGTCGCTGCATACACCCAAACTCAACCGGCACCGGCGGCAGATCATCATCAACATCTTTTCAGTCCCGCGATGGCGGAGTTTCAAAAGATCACATCGATCACCGCGCAGGATGTCATCACACTACTTGATGCTGCTCGTATCGAACGGGCTGTGCTCCTTTCGACTGCGTACGCGTACGGTCGGCCGGGACGCGAGCCGCAGAACGAATACGAGAAAGTAAAAGAAGAAAACGATTGGGTGGGCGCGCAGGCAGCGCTTTTTCCAAAGCGTTTGATCGGGTTCTGTGGATTCAACCCATTAAAGGAGTACGCGCTTAGCGAGTTGGAACGGTGTTCGAAGAATCCAAACCTGCGCCGCGGCATCAAAATGCACTTCGGCAACTCCGATGTGCAGTTACAAAACGCAGAGCATATCGAGAAGCTAAAAGCGATCTTTCGTGCGGCCAATGCCAACCGCATGTCGATGGTTATTCATATGCGCGCGTCGATATCCCTCGACCGCCCGTATGGGTCCGAGCAGGCCCAGGCCTTTCTCCGGCACCTGCTGCCGATGGCGACCGACATAACGGTGCAGATCGCGCATCTAGGCAGTGCGGGTCCGGGGTATAACGATCCGAAGATCGACGCCTTTATGGATGCTTTGATCGGTGGCTTGAATGCATGCAAAGGCGCGAACGCCACGCGGACCGTGTGGTGCAGGAACAGTGGAAATCTCTGGTTCGATGTTACGACGGTCGCCCATCCGACCAACTCGCCCGAACGGTCGGCAGCCGTCACCAAGCGGATACGTGAGATCGGTGTTAAGCGGATACTCTACGGAACCGACGCCGCTCTCGGATCGAATCTTCGCCCACGCGAATCGTGGACGGAACTCACAAAGCTCGGGCTGACAAGCGGCGAGATAAAGACGATCGCCCGGAACCGCGCCCCGTACCTGCGCGAATAATAAGAAGCTGCCTGTGAACGGTGGCCTATTGAATTGCCCCTAAGCTTTTCCCTTAAATTGCCACCAGCTTTCACTCGCAAATAAATTGCTACAGCTCTCGTCCGCAATTTAATTTCCACTAGTGTTAGCCTAGTGGAAGGCCTCCAACAGATCTTGGCTTTAGCCGGAATTTGCCTTTTTCCGGATATACAGAAAGTAGGAAGCCAACCTATAGTGGCTACTCTGCTTCCTCTTCGTCCACACCTTCTTCGCCCCGGTCCTGGTCTTTCTCCTCATCGCCATTTTCCTTTTCGTCGTCCTTATCTGAGTCCTCGACTTCTACGTTGAACATTGATTTATCCCCCGCCAGTATTTAACCAAATTTCGATCGATAAGCAGTAGGTAGCTAGTCGGAAGTAGTACGTAGAGGGCAAGCATCGCCTACGGTGACCCCTCGCGGGCATTATCGCTTACTGATCACTACTTGCTACTTGCTACCTGCAATCCTAAAATTCTCGCGGTTCGGCAGCACGGAAGATCTCATCATCAGCCAGTGCATTGTGGGGGAACCCGACCATGGATCAAAGCTTTCTCGACAGCGTCCTAAAGGCAACGAAAGATTATTGGTTTTTGATAACGCTCGTCGCGTCGATCGTGTTAACGCTCGCGTACATGATCGTCTTTCGGGTAAACCCGTGGGACCAGCAGCGGTCCGTAAAGCTGCGCCGCGATCGGGTGCGATTTCACAACGGCGTCGGCTACTCGCTGATCGAGTCAGGACATTTCACAGAGGCCCTGGGGGAATTTGAAGAAGCACTCAAGCTTTCGGCCGAAGACCAGACCGCACTAAACGGTAAGTACCTTGCAAATCTTTTCATCAACATCGGCTCACCGACCGCCGATCCTGCGATCGGCTTTGCGATCCAGCGCCGGATGACCGAAACAGATGGACTAAAGCGGGAGCAGCATCTGCACATCATCGACAAATATCTCGGCGATCTGCATATTCGTATCTCGAACTTTCCGAAGGCCACGCAGTACTACCGGTCCGCGCTTGATCGCAAGCCCGACTATCCGGACGCGCTGCTTGCGTTAGGATGGCAGCATTACCAGGCCGACGGGGACATCGACGCGATGGAGGGCATGTTCCGGAAGCTGACCGAGATCGACCCCTACGACTTTCGCGGCTATCACGGGCTCGGGTATGCGCTCTACATGAAGGCTATCCGCGAGCCGGATGCGGAGGGGCGATCTTCATTGATCCGCGAAGCTAGTGTGCAAAGCGGCCGGGCGAAGGACCTCGTTTTCAACCAGTTGAATATTGTGATGGATTTCGGCGAGGTCTCGCGCTCGGTCAACCCGGAACTGTCGCTCTTCTATCACGGCTACGGGAAGAAGATAATGTCGGACCCGACCCTGCGCGATCTTGGCGACAACCGTTATCCGCTGGTGGCGAGACTCTTGATGACCGACAACCTGGTGGTCGACGTCGAAGGAAAAGAAGGGAAGCAGTCATGGATAGCATACCTGACGGCGCTCGATTACCTTGCGATGGAAAGGATGTTCGACGATCCGAAGTACGCAGCGGAACATAAGCGTCTATATGAAAAAGCCCAGCGGCTCGATCCGGACAAGATCATCCATCATATTTACGCCGACCAGCTAAAGATTCTTGATCTGCTGTTACCGGCGAAAGAAGTGAATGACGAGACTGTTAGCACGAGCGAGTAGCAGTTGGCAGTCAGTCCGTAATCTCTGTGGTGATTCTTAGCGCCACGCCCCCTTAGTCCTAGTTGCTAGCTACCAGATTGTTGGTTGCTGCCCGCCGGTCCATCGCTCGGTTTCCGATGGCACAACCTCAGATAGATTCGATACAACTCCAACCACTGATCGAACTTCAGCTCGGTCGGCGTCGCATTTACTCCGAAGCGCAGGTCACCCGCCAGTCGTTTCCATTGCTTGTACGTGAATACGGTCTTGTACGCGAGCCTAAGATTTGGCTTGTAGCGAGTAAATCCGTATTGCACGAACTCTCGGTAGGCGGCTAGATCATCGATCAGCGGAGTTGCTCGGCGGGTGATCCGGACCATCACGGAATCAACGTCCGGGACCGGACGGAAATCGGTCCGGCGAAGATGGTGCACGATGCTAAATTCGAAATGCGGTTTAGCAAGAACCGAGAACAGCGTTTCATTAGGAAGTCCTGCGAATTTTTTGGCCGGCTCTTTCTGCATGATCAAGTGTGCCTCTCTCGGCCCATCTCTCGGATCAAGCAGTTTGCGGACGATCGCCGCGGTCATGTTATACGGGATGTTCGCAAAGACCTTGTAATCGCGCACGGGAATCCGGAAGCTAAGGAAATCGCATTCGATAATATCGATGTTCGACGCTGCTCGAAAACGTTCGCGAAGCGATCGCACAAGACGCGGATCTTTTTCGATCGCAATGACTCGATCTGCTCGCCGTGCAAGTTCCGCGGTGATCACGCCGCGACCCGCTCCGACGTCGAGCACGGTGTCGCGGGCTGAAATATTTGCGAGCTCTACCAGTTTCCGAACAAGCCGCTCACTCCTTAAAAAGTTCTGAGCTAATTGAAATTGTTTGTGCTGCCGCTGACTGTTCACGGTTCACCTCCGTTTGGTTTTTGGTGAATCGAAAACGCACGCGTACCGGCGCGACACCGGCTCCGATCGGGTCACACCGGCCTGCGTTATCGACAGCAAACGAAAAGAGCCGCGAACTTACGCTTCGTGCAGGTTCGCGGCGACTAAACTTTCAGAGATTGAATTTTACAGGTAGAGATACCGCGAACCCGGCAGGTACGACGTGGAGCCTGTGTCCACTCTAAGTTCGCGGATGCGTATCGACATGGGAATAGCGTAAGGCTCGGGACGGCCGGTGTCAACATGATAATCGCCGCCGTCACCCAGACATACCGAGAAGTCTGGACGAGGGATTTGTGCTTAGCCTCCGACAGGATGTAGTCAACAGGGGTCTACGAAGCAGAGGAAACGACACTAAACGAATCAACGATCAACGAACAACCAGCAGAGAAGTGCAATCCAACCTCTCGTAGGCCGCCAACGCCCGCCGAAGCGCCGTCTGCCATGTGGTGTAATGCTTTCCCTGCGACCAGTAGATCACGGGAATGTTGAGGTTTCTTATCGCCGACCATCGATAGTCTTCCATCAGCATTTCCGCTGAATAGCCGGCGACGCCATTCTGGATCAACGTCTCGTGGTAAACATCGAGCAACTCCGCCTCGATCTCCGGCCTCGGCTCGGCAAACCCGCCTAGTGCGAGGAGGAATGCGAGGTCGCGTGCGCCCACGTCCATATGCCAGAGATGCCAGTCGATGAGGCGGACCGAGTGTGCGTAAGGATCTCTTGGATAGAGAAAGTTCCACCAGTGCAAATCGCCGTGCGTAACGGTGAGATGTTCCCGTCGTGTGAGACGGCCCCAGATCAAGTCGGCGGCATGGAGCATCCGTCGGTACTCCCGCTCCTGCGCCGGCGTGAGATCTGCCACGTCAAGAAACCGCGTCACACTCGAGTTCAGATTTGAGATGAACCGGCGCAGATCAAACTCCGGCACTAGATAGGAGTGTTGCCGCTTGAGCGGCGGGGCGGCAGATGAGGCCGGGATGCCCCAGTGCGCAAGATCCGACTGCGCAGATCCCAGATGCGAAATCGGTTGCTTCCAGCACCGCGCATGGACCTTTGCTAACGCTTCGACGGCCAGTCGGCTCATATCCTCACACGGTGCCGTATTCTGTTCCGGCTGCGAATGCGTTTCGGTCAGATCTTCGAGGAGAATGTGCGAGTGTTTCGTCTCGTTCAGATACGCCGCGTCATAACATCTCACAAGGGGCGGACACCCGATCCCCGGCGCAACTTCTCGGTAAAAATCGACCTCCGCATGATCGTCCACACCCAATACCGCCGAGCTCTCGCTTAACACATGCGGGATCTTCAGAAACAACGATCGCGGGCCTCCTGCACCGAGCGCGTCGTTGTAACTTA
>DASUSJ010000338.1:0-18438 GCA_036375155.1 Pyrinomonadaceae bacterium | reverse complement strand
TCCGAGTCGACTTCGATCTCACAAAAATCAAACTCCTGCGGTGAGTGCATCTTTTATTGTGATCAACATGGTCTTCCCATTTGCGAAGACCGCGAAACTCAAGGCGACATAGACGAATGTGAGCGCGACCGCGACAACATTCACAAAGGGATTTTCGTTGTAGCGCTTGTATCTCTCCCGACCGAGCCGGCGCTTCAGAAAAATCGTGTAGTAGTGATTGGCGATCACACCGACGGCATGGATCAGGCCGAAGATCGCGAACCTCACCCCGAACCCGTGCCACAATCCGATCACAATGAACACGACAAAGATCGAGACGGCGATACTAAAGTTTGTATGTTTTACTCCCCACTTCCGGACGAGAAATGTGGAGAGCGGAGCGAATATCATGTCGCGCGTGTATTGCGACAGAGTGATATGCCAGCGGTTCCAGAAGTCTTTGACATTCTGTGCGGCAAACGGGTTATTAAAATTCTCACTGACCCTTATCCCGATGAGAGCGGCGACGCCGATGGCTATGTCGCAGAAGCCTGAAAAGTTCAAATAGAGGAACAGGTAGTAAAAGACAACGGCGATGCCGAGGTCGAACAGTCCGTGCGGCCGGCCGTCCATGAATATCCCGCCGTACGAAAGTTGATTCGCCAGATTCGCAAGAAAAAAGTATTTCGTAGTTCCCACGATGATCCTCAGCAGGGCGCGCTCGGCGGGCAGACCTGACCTGTCGTCGGTCTCAAGCGAGCGCTGATGCAGGCTAAATCGATTGATGGGGCCGACGACGAGCGTGGGTAGAAAGAAAGCGAATCCTAAATACTCGCTGAGTGTTGGCATTGTGACTATCCCGTTTCGCACTTCCAATACGAGATAGCTAAGCCGAAACGCCATGTAAGACAGTCCGATTATCGCGGCGCCGAAACTCCAGTTTTCCCAGTCGAGCCTGTCAAAGAGGGAACCCCAAAACCCCGGAAAGAGCTTTACCGATATCAGGAGGAAGATCGGGTACAGGAGTGCGATCAAGAATCGCGGGTCATTCTGAACAAAGAAGCGAACCAAATAATATCCGGCCGCGATCACGAGCACATATACGCCGATCAGGAATATATGGCGGAGCACTATTTCGCCGCCGAGGCTCCATATCGTCTCCTCATTCCAAGTGTTCCAGCGAGCCAGCAGGCTTATCCAGACGAAGGCAATTAGATTGACCGACACAAAAAGCAGATCTCTGATCCGCTTATTCGCAGCCGACAGGGAGAATCGAGCAGCGAATACGTAGACCGCCAGCGGGAGGATGTAACTCTGCAGATTGGTCATCTAAAAACCCTGATAGACCAGGCTTGTGTCAAAGACCTTGAACGGCAGGAAGGTAAACAGAGCGCAGGCTCCTACGCATACCAGCGTGAGGAGTAATCCGATCCAAAAATCAAAAGCTCTTCTTCGCATGATTTGAGTAGACCTCCAGGATCGCAGGCAGAATGGCGTCGGTGTAAAACTCACACCCGTTCAAATTGAAGTGCTCATGGTCGCTATGGAGCTTCTCAACTTCTTTATCGCTCAGGCCGGCGAAGAGGGTGGTCGGAGATATTCCCATCAGCGGGATGTCGGCGCCAAAACGTTCCTGCCAATTCTCCAGCTCGATAACCTTATCGTGGCGTCGTTCGCTGTACTGAGGCACGTTGAGGATCGCGAACGGAACACCATTCTCCCGAAGTAACTCAACGACTCTCTCCAGGTAATAATCCTGGTGAGCAGGAATCCTCGTGTTACTGAATTTGAAAAGATCTTTGGTCGAGTCCGAGTAAATGAGATCGGTGGCCGGCAGGCGCGGAGCTTGTGGGGCAAACCTTTCGAACGTAAGAGGGTTGGCTCCCACTCCCTCTTCCCGCTTGAAAGCCCCGAAGGTGTCCGCATAGGGCGATTCGACCGGAGAGTTGGGTCGTGCGATCGTCAGCAGATCGCGGGGAGATCGAAGTACGCTACATGCATAGAGTGAGATCTTGCCTTCGAGCGGAAGCCCCGCAACGATCTCCGGGTTCTCGTCATACCGCAGAAACTTGAATGCGGTCGCGCTAGGACCCTCGGGATAGGTCAGGCGGGGAATTGAAAGTACTACTAATCGAACCCGACGCCGTTCCAGAAGATCGCGAAGTAAGGAGTAGGAGATGTCGAAGCTGTTAAAACTGTAGCCGAACGTGACAGTGCGTGCCTGCCGTCCAAGATGGTCGCTCAGCGCCTGTTGCACCTGCGGCGTGTCAACGCCATTCCAGATAATCGAAGAGCCAATAAAAAGGATGTCGAGCTCTTCTTTCTTGTTGAATACTTCATCCGTCATGAACGAATAACCGCCGAGTTTCTCGGGAAGCATCTCGTATGAGTGGCGGCGGGAGATCAGTTCGGTGCTCGTGATTATTTTCGGGAGTACAAGCGCGAAGAAAACAAGAACGAGAAACCATACAGCTCCGACGTTCGTCTTGAAGGCGGGTTGGAGTGCCTCTTCGTCTCTCCAGCCCGCGCGGTCGGAGTTTGATCGTTTTGTTCTGTCAGGCAGTCCCATTATTTGCGCGCTTCATGATGAGATCGGCAAAATCCCCGACATTTTTAGTCGCCTCCACTTCTCCGACCCGAAAGCGGATCCCGAATGCTTCCTCCACGGCGACCACAAGTGAGATATGAAGGAGTGAGTCCCACTCTTCGACGTCGTGGGCCGAGAGCTCAGGCGTCACCACAACTTCGTCAAGAAAGATGTTGTCAAATATTGACTGCAGCCGAGCTAATACTTCCTGTTGGTTCGTTGGCATGGTTATCGGTATTTACTTTTATGAATGTAGAAAGCTGTTCGAATTCGCCGGCAAGCAACTCGAATTCCGAGCCCTCATCGCCCGAGGTGACGGTCTCGAAGCCGAGTGACGGTAACAGATCGCGCACCATCCCGTTCTTCGCGGTCGGCAAGTAGCATCCACGGACGATCGAGCAGCCTCCGATCCGGGCGCGACGGACGATCTCGTTCAGCACTTCGTGTTCGACCTGCCGCTTCAAGACGCGACAGCTCATCAACCAGGTGTCGATCTCGAGCCTGTTCCCGACCGTCCGGCAGACCACGATCGAGATCAGTCCGTGATCACCGAACCGGTCGGCAAGTCGTACCGTGAAACCGACGTAGTCGGGATCCGCCATCAGCGATTCGATCTCGGCCTCGGTTCGACGCTTCGTCGTCAGATTGAACTGATTACTCTTGTTTATCAGTTGTGCGATGCGGGGCAGGTCCAGTCGATCGAAATCCCGGATCGTTGCGACCATGTCGAGAGACTCCAGGTAAGAATCCATATCCACCGCCGTCTTCTCCAGGCGGCGCCGGTCGGCTTCGTTCTTGTACTGTTGTGTACGCTCGGCATCTTCCCGGGTGATGGCGGACCGTTCGAAAAGTCTCGATTCCTGAAGCTGTCGAACGTATTCAGCCGGATCGTCAGAAAGAAGAATCGTCGTCACATCCGGAGCGAACTGCTTGACGATCTCGATCTCCGCGGGGTTGTCGTCGACAAAGATGAAGCTGTCCAGCCCCAACGACAACTCCTCAGCCATCTCGATCAGGTTTGCAGCTTTCGGTTCCCAGTTCGCCTTGAAGGACACAATGTGCTCTTCCCTGAGAACCATCTCGGGATGGATGCGAAAGGGTTCGATGGCGTTCTCGTAATCGTTTTTGCTGCAAACGCCAAGCAAGACGCCCCGGTCCATCAAGGAAAGAATGTACGATTGAAAAGCCTTGAACGCTTCCCCGCGGGGCGACGTGTCGCCGATCTCGATACCTTCGATACCGTCATCGCCTATGACGCCGCCCCACAGCGTATTGTCGAGATCGAGGACCAGTACTTTCTTGGGCGCTGTTTTGATGGAAGAAACAATGTGCGCCGTCTCCTTCGCGATCGCCACCATCATTGCTGGCGAGAAGGCCTGTTTACTTTCAAACCAGGAGCGATCGTCGCGAGCCTCTAGTCCCCCGAGCCGGTACGCGAGGAATTCGAGGTCGCAAATATGTACATAGTTCGGCGCCCGCTCGGCCAAAGCGAGATTCACAGCCCGCTTAAAATTCCAATCGGAGGCCGGACTTTTCACCCCGAACTCACCAAGATCGTGGAACGGAGCAGGCAGGTAGTTGCAGAGTAGGATCTCGGCGCCGTGGTACTCGTGCGCCCTCTCGCATAAATGAAGAAGGTCACCAGATATTCTGTCGACTGCCCGGTCTATTCGTCCCTTATCATCTGTCAGATCCCCGTCGTACCGGCAAGACTTTTGGTCGGGTATTACAACGAAGAAATTCGGTTTGAAGGCAGTCAATTCATCGGAGCCGTTGAGCAATTCAAATCTGAAGTTGTTAAATTCTCCGGCCCAGACGCTCGTTGCCTGGACCATAGTCGACAGTGCGTGCTCAACGAGTTCCGAGAGCGGATACAGAGTACTGCCTCCGACGATAGCAACATTAAGTGTGGTATCTGCCGGATCTGAAACAGGAGGCACTGTGGCGAGCGCGCGTTTCCGTAGATTCGACAGCGCCATGAACTCGCTGAACGAATTTGCCGATGCGGTCCTGAGCTTCAGTGTCGACCAGATCTTGGGGTCGCGACTCCTGAGAAGGCTTTTTAGTTCATTCATGACCAGTCTGAACTCGATTACGCTTGAAGATCGAGATCCGGTAATCAGGGTGTTCGGTGTTCGTGTACACACGTTCAAATACTTCAGAGCTTTCCATTCTTGATTCGAGATCTTTCAGAAAAGGGTTCCTCCTAAATTCTCGTTGACCGGACACCACATATTCGACGTTGCCACTCCGAATCGACTCGAACACTTCCTCAAAATCGTTCGAAGGAGGCGGCACTTGAACTGCTTCGCCATAGAAGGCAGCTACCTTCCGGGCCGAAAAGACGATGGATTTTGGGCCCGCGTTGTCACGTAGCCAGACTCCGGCGGCACGTTCTTCATAAGGTCGATCGCGCCAGGCCGTCTCGTGCGAGCTCATGAAGAAATTGAGAGGAAGCGTGTAAAGAAGCACGAGGGCGACACAAGATGCGGGGAGAAAGGACGATGTCGCAAACGAGTTAAGAAACCGGTTGTCGATGCCCCGTGCCGTCTGCCGAAGCCAGCTTCCAAAAGCGACGATTCCTTTTGCTCCCCAGCCGAATACTACCGGCAACAAAATATAGAAGTAGCGGGTCTGAATAACGGCGGCCGCGTAACCGATCACGGTGAGAAGGCAAAAGGTCAAAAGGTAGATCTCACGCGCCATACGCCCTCGACTCCACCCCGTCGAGAATAGGCCGATCGCCACAAAGACCATGAGAGGCAACGGCACGAGGATTGGAATGATCTTGTGGATCTGTACGAGGTTGAAGCCGAATATTTTTAGCAGGAGGATCGTAGTCGCCACGTCGAAGTTAGGTTCGCTGGCCTCCGCAGCGGGGTTGCGTCCGATGACCTGGGAATACTCCCCCATGACCGTATTGATCTCCGTCTTGTCGCTAATTGTCCAACTACCGGTCTCCGCTCGAAGGTAGAGCAGATATGGCGTCGCGACCGCAGAAAAGGTGAGAAGCAGCAACGCCGAACTTAATACTGCCGGTCTTAACGAAGCCTTGTTCCACCACGCTTTGAGCAATATGAGAGAGACGAAAAAGGCCGGATATGCGAACGCTTCGGGCCGAGTCAAATATGCGAGGCCCAGCAGCACACCTGCAACAATGCAGTACTTGAGCGAGTCTGAGCTGAGGACGTTCCAGCCCGCAATAAGCGAGCCTGTGATCAGGACGATGTAGACGTTCTCCGAACCGACGTCAAAAACAGCGTTGAGAAGATGGGGGAAAAAGACGGCTAGAACACCCGCGATCAATGCCGCGGAATGATCGTAGGACTGCCTGACGAGAAGGTAAGTGGCCGGCGCAACAAGGCTGCCGGTCAGTACCGCCACCACCACCGCCGGCAGCGTTAGGTCGTCGACGAAAAGGCTGACAAATCCAATAAGAGCAGGGAGTAAGGGGGGCCAATACGTGTTGAGTACTCCCCCCAGATCTCCGCTACTAAACTTTCGACCCATATTAACGTAATCGATCTGATCACTTCCCAATATCAGGTCGTTGGCAAAAACCACGTGGATCAAAACGCGCACGACGACGGCCACGAGAAACAGGTACAACATGGTGCGTCGCTCGCTCATATGGCCGTGTGTTGCTGGGCCAGTAAGACCCGCTAGCTTATCTCCCTCCTGAGTGATCCGATCGCGGCCGGTAAGGCGTAGATGATCCAGCAGGCGACAAAAACCGTTCCGCTGTAAAGAAAGTAAAGAAGTTGCCATGGAAGCGTCATCGCGGCAAAAAGCCATCCCTTGTTCTTCACGAAGAAGAGAAAGATACTCCTGTTCAAGTAAACAAAAAGCACTAACGCCATGAGGACTCCTAACAGCGTTAGCGGTTGCCAGATCGAGAGGGGGACGAGCAGGATCATAACTGCAACAAGCGCAGCACACGCCCTGTCGTTTGTCTTGAGATTCATATCGTTGACCAAACCCTGACTTGTCAGGATCAGTCTTGACCAGGGAACCGCGCGGCAAAAGATGTCGGTCCTCAGCAAAGAACCAACGTCCCACCGCTTGAGGTGCTTACCCTGTATCGTGGCGTCCAACAGGATCGGGTGCCCTGCCCTGCGCAGACGGGTACCGAGTTCGATGTCTTCGATCGATGGGATCGCGAACTGAACCTCGTCGAATCGTCCTATCGAACGGAAGACGTCAGCCCGAACCGCGCCCAGGCCAGCCCAGAACGTGGAGGCCTCGCGCGATGAATTTTGGTGTACAAAGTGATGCTGAAGATTCTTGTACTGCGAGAGAAAGTTCCGCTCGTCTGGCGAATCATCGTAGGAACCGAAGACTGCCGACAGTTTAGGGTCACCCTCAAAGCATGCCGCGACCTTCTCGATAGCATCGCTTGCTGCTACAACGTCGGCGTCGACGAACATCAGGATCTCGCCTCGTGTGTGCAACGACGCAAAGTTGCGGACTGCGGCGGGACCGGATCTCGGTCTTTCGGACTGCATCAGCATGACACCTTTTGCCTTACAGATCGCCTCGGTGTCATCTGTCGAGCCGTCGTTCACCACAAGGATCTCGTAGGACGAGTATGTACTAGACATCAGGGCGTCGAGACACCGGCCGATGAACTTGCTTCCGTTATAAACCGGAACGATGACCGAAATGTAGGGATGCGAAACAGACATCAAGATAACTTGTTTACGAACCGACGTGTTGATCTACTCGGCGCTGGTGGCGGCCGCGATCGCCGATTTCGAGTTGCGAAAGCTGCGTGCGCCGACCATCGCACGCGTGAGTTGAACGGGCTGGAACACGATGCTCGACCACATGAAGATCTCATTCGTGCAGTAACAAGCCTTCGCCTTGATCTGTGCACGAAGCCGCTCTGCTTCCGGAGAATCCCAGATCTCGAAAAAGCTCTTCTCGCGAAGGTTTCCGATCGGAAAGTGTTGCTCACAGACACTTACATCGCCGTTCGCATAGACGACGCCCGAAAGTATCCCGGCCTTGCAGGGCACGAACTGTGATTCCGATTCGATCGTCTTGATCTTCGCCCACTGCAGCATCGGCTCGACGCTCGAGCCTAGCCGGCCCTCTTCCCGGTCAGCCCAGACCTTTGAGACATGTCGATACAGCTCTTTGTATCTTTCCAGTTGCGGCCCCTGTAGCGACGGGTTCTTCCGATCACCGCGAATGATCGCAAGATTGTGGTGCTCCATCTGCGGGCAGTTGTTGTAAAGATATTCGGTCAGCTGCCACGTCTCGTCCATGTTCTCGCTCATCGCGACGGTGTTCGCATGAATTCGGAGCCGGGGATCCTCTTTCTGGAGACGCGCGAGCATCTCGTAGGTTTCCATCGCTTTCTGGAACGACCGGGCATTTCCGCGAAAGCGGTTGTGATACTCGGGCATGCCGTCCAGAGACAGCTCACATACGAATAGCTTCAGCGACTTATTCGAAAGCACTTTTCTAAGTGCGGCCTCGGTCCGGTCGGTAAAGTAACCATTCGTAGGAACGTAAATGTTCTGGACCCTGTTGTTCTTGATAAATAGCTCGCAGATCTCCGCAAACTCCTTACGGATGAACGGCTCGCCCCCGGAGAGGTTCAGGTTTTCGAAGTCTCCAAGCTCCAGCGAGAGCCTTTCGAACTCCTCGAATGTCAGGTCATCTCGCTGGTTGAGATTTTGCCAGTAGAAGCAGTGCTCGCAGGTAAGGTTACAGATCGAGTTTATAAAAACGATCATGAACGGAGGAGTTTGCCGCTGCCTATGCCTGACCGCTTCCAGCGAGAGACGGGTATGACGCCCAATTCTTTCAACTATTGACATAATATTTATCAGTTGTTCGGCGCTGCGTACGACGCACGCGCGTAACTTCTCGACACCCTATTCCGCAAATTTCGTAGTACCTGCCTGCAGGCAAAGTACCCGTCCATCAATGGGGACTCGAGTTTTCGAAGCGAGTTCGGATCAGAAAGGTAATACGCGTCGATTCGCTCGAGGCTGTGGACGTCACTCAGCGGACTTGTCCGTCCAAGGTTCGTGGAACACGCAACCGCATATATTTCTTCGACCATGGTTCTGATCGACGGGCTGATGCGACCAAAAGGATACGCGAAAGAGACCACGCGCGCCCCGATCAGATCCTCGATCGTCCGCTTCGATCGCGAGATCTCCTCGGCGGACCTTTCGGCTGCCATGACTGTCAGGTCAGGATGCGTAAGTGTGTGGGAACCAAATTCGAATCCCGCCGCAGACAGCTCCTTTACTTGCGACCATGACAACAACCGGCTGCGCGGAAGGTCAGGCGGATTGCCAGGCCATTCATTGAAGCCGCCGCACTTTTCGGTGACAAGAAAGACGGTTGCCGAGAACGAATATTCGCTGAGTATCGGTGCCGCCTTTGTGATGAAATTCTCGAACCCATCATCGAAAGTCAGAACGACTGACCTCTGCCGCGGCCACGAACCTGTCCGCAACGATCCAGCCAGATCGCCGAGACTGACAGACCGATATCCTTCCTCGCTAAGCGTCGCAATCTGCCGGCGAAAAAGCTCCGGTGAGGTGGAAATGATTGAGCCGCTGTCGTCGATCGAGTGGTACGTGATGATGGGGATACGACGGCGCGTCTCGTTTGCGGCTCCGCCTGACCTCTTAAGTGATTCGGACTGCATCGATGATCTGCTAACGCGCCCCTACCGCGAGAGCGTTTTGCTGAGCCTCTGATCGCTTGCCGCCCTGCATGAGTTCGTCCACGACTCCAAGATATTTCTCGAGATGTGCCTTCTCATTCCAGTGCTGCAGGAAGGCAAAGTATCCTTTCATCCCGAGGCTGTCGCGAAGGCGCCGGTCACCCGCAAGCTTATCCATCTGCGCCTCCATCTCTTCGGTGTTGCGGTAGACGTATCCGCCCCCACTATCCGTTACCACTTCCGGCAGGGCGCCCAGATCGTTAACAATGACCGGTGTCTTTCGCGAGAAAGCTTCGATAACGATGATCCCGAAAGTCTCGTAACAGATCGACGGAACTATGACCGCCACTGCCGACTCGTACAAGGCGGCAAGCTCGTCCTGACCCTGTCGACCCAGGAAGGTTATCCGCGGGTGGCCGGCCGCCATTTTTTCGAGTTCATCGCGATATGTTCCGTCGCCCGCGATCATGAGATCGAACCGGTCCTGGTTCTTGAACGACGGAATCACATTCTGAAGTCCCTTTATCAGCTCTAGTCGGCCAACAAATAAAAAGAAGGGTCGACGGCCCTCAGTTGATCTCGTATCGCGTGGCGTTTCCTGCTTTGGTGTCGGAAGGAAGTAAGGCATGTGACGGATCGGAATATCGAGACCCATTTCAAGATGCTTTCGTAACGTAAAGCGGCTCGGGGACAAAAAGCAGTCGACGTGTCTGAGCATTCGCTCCATCAAACCCGTGTACCGCCATAGCTGCGGCGGTCGATGACCCGCGAGCTGACAATTGAAGCATGAGCGGCTCTGGCACACTTCCCGATTGAATTTCCACAAAACATGCATCGGACAGACCAGCCAATGCTCGTGCGCGGTATAAAGCTTTACGGCGTTACCGTATGACAGAGCCTTGATCCCGATCAGTGACATGTTGTTGTAGTGGATCACGTCGTACTTGCCGCTCTCTAGAGCCTGCTTGATCTCGCTCTTAAATATCGGAAATCCTGTTTGCTGGGTGACAAGTGGAGACACGGGGCCGAACGCACTTCGCAGCCCATGCACTTTCACATTCGGGTGATTCGGAAACTCACCGGTCGGCGGCTTCCTGTTGAGAAGCAGGAAAGAATCTTCACAATGGAAAATGTCGACCGAATGCCCGCGCTCGGCAAGCTCGTTCGAGAGCCGGTAGATGTGCATTCCATCGCCGCCGAAGTTGTATGGCGGATAGAACGTCGACACCATGCAGAATCTCAGTGGTCTGTCCATAAACTAGAACCTATCCGTGCAGCTCGCGGAAGATCGACAACGTTTCCTCGGCTGCTCGCTCCCATCGGAACTGACGCGACCGTTCGATCCCAAGACTGCGGACTCGCTGTCTCCTACCCTCGTCATTCAGCAACTCTCCGACGACAGATGCGATATCTCTCGCGCTATGCGGATTGAAGTACGTACCGGCTTCACCCAGCACTTCGGGTAGCGAGCCGCAGTCGCTCGCCGCGACGGGCGTACCGCATGACATCGCCTCGATTGCTGGCAATCCGAATCCTTCGTCGAATGACGGAAGCACGAGAGCAATCGCGGAATTGTAGAGGTGCACGAGATCCTCGTCCGTCACGAAGCCGGTGAACATAACAGAATCCCGCAAGCCCAACTGCGCGATCTGCTCCTGAAGCGACGGGTAAGCCGACAGGAACGGATCATCCTTGTAATCACCGACCAGGACCAACCTGATGGAACGTTCCGACTCGCTTCGGATTTGATGGAATGCTTCGACAAGCGTCGACAGGTTTTTATGCGGGCTGATGCCGCCGACATAAAGCAGAAACTCGTCCCCGGACCTCAGACCTAATCGCGAAAGCACCGCCTGCCGACCATCTCCGTCTTCTCCGACGCAAAAGATCGGTTGTGCAGCTTCGGAGATCACGCGCAGCCTCGTCTCCGGCAGCCGAAACCGGCTCATGATCTGGCTTCTCGAATAGTTCGACACTGTAGCGATCACTGACGCCTGCAGGATGGCGACACGCTGTTTGAGTCGCCAGAAGAAGTGAGACCTAGCATTCGGAAACGTCAATTGCGGGTAGTTGTCCGCGATCAAGTCATGAAGCGTGACGACGATCTTCGTCCTCCGGAAAATCGGAAAGTACGAGTACATCGTGGGGAAGAAAAAAACATCGACCGGGCATCTCATCACCGAGCGGCTCATCGACCATATATCGCCGATCGACCGGTTTCCCCCGGCCGCCGCGGCTCTGACCGGAGAAACCCTCGTTTGTGCCACGACTGTCCGCACCGTGTCTGGGAGCTTGTGCTGGGACGCTGTTTCGTTGTCGACGAAGAAGACGTACTCATTCGACTTATCGAGGCGCACCAACGCCTCCAAGAGCTCCCTCGTAAAACGACCATAGCCACGCTTGTTACCCCAACACGTGGCGTCTACCCCGATTCTCATTAACTGTTATTGGACGTTTGAACTCTAGATAGTCAACGACTACTTGTGCGAGTCGTTTGATTTCCGCGAGAGGTCATTTCCTGAAACGCGACTTGAGGAACAGTACTGCGTTATAGATCCACCCTATTAACAAACCGCAAACGTAGCCGGTAGCAAATGCGTACGCGGCACCGATAAAGCTGCCGAGAAACGTAACCGAATATCCCCAGTAGAACTGATCGAGGAGCTGGAGATGCGGGCCGACGACGTCACCGCCTTTTAGAACGAGAAAATTGGTCGCAATGAATAGCGTTAAAGCGCACACGGTGCCGATGACAAAGCCCAGCACGTTGCCATTCAGTCTAATAACAGCGTGCTTGATGAGTTCTTCCTCTTTCAAAGAGGTGCGCGCGGCTTGCCGAACGGGTTGATTGTAAAGGTTATCCGCGTCGTCGTGCGTCATGGACTATGCAATGCGTTTTGGAACCAGCGGTTGCGTCACGCCGATAAGCGAAACGTCGGTCTGGTCTTCTTCGGTGATCTCTTCGTGGTACTCGTTGTCCACGTTGACCGCCCACACATCGTAGCGGGCTCCAAGGATATTCTTTACCGACAGCATGGCGGTGAGCATTGAGTGGTCCTGGTTATTATACTTATGCATGCCATTTCGCCCAACCAGGTAGAGGTTAGGAAGTTCGGAAAGAAAATCGCGGATCGTGTCGACGGCCTGTTGGTAGACGTCGTCGTAAACCGGATAAGCCTTCGGCATTCTAACCACCGCACCATCCAGAATATCGGCAGCCTCGACAAGGCCAAGAGCGGTCAGTTCGCGAGCTGCAAGCTCTATCAGGTCACCGTCCGCCATGGTCCAGAGATCATCGCCTTCAAAACAGAAATACTCGAGACCCAGGCACGTCTTGCTCGGATCGGGGACCATCGCTTCGCTCCAGTTCTTGAAGTTCTGGATGCGACCGACTCGCACATCGGGATCATGAATATAGATCCAGTTGTCTTTGAACAAGTCCGCCTTGTTTATGATGAGCGAGACGGTGAGAAAATCTCTGTAGCCGAGCTTTTCTGCTGCTTCCGTGACGTGCTTCGGTGGCGGCGGATCCAGTTTCGCAACCAGTTCCCTCATCGGCATGCTGCTGATGAATTCGGTTCCCTCGACCGTGATCCTTTCGCCTTCGGAATTGATGGTCTCGACGGCGGTCAGCCGTCCGTCGTTCCAGACTAGCCTTTCGACACTGGAGTTCATCCGCAACTCACTTCCTCGTTCTTGGATCTGTTCTGCGACCGTCTCCCACATCATACCCGGACCCTTTTCCGGATAGTCGAAAGCATCGATGAGCGTCTTAATTATCTCGCCCTTGTCCGTTGCCTGATTCTGCAGCAGAGCATTCTTTATCGTCGCTATCAGAGAAAGGCCTTTGATGCGCTGAGCCGCCCAATCGGCAGAGATCTCATTGCATGGAATGCCCCAGACTTTTTCCGTATAGGTCTTGAAGAACGTTTCGTAGAGACGTCTGCCAAAGCGATTGCTTATCCAGTCCTCAAACGACCGCTCCGGCTGCTTTGGAAAAAGCTGCGCCTTGGCGTAACTCGTCACCATGCGGATACAGTTCCATATACCCAACCCGAGCAGCGCGTTCGTCGCCTTCAACGGATAAAAGAAAAACCTTTTATTGAAGTAGATTCGGGATAGCCGGCTGCGACGCAGGAACCCGTCGTCTCCGAGCACTTCTCGCCACATCTCGTCTACGGCCCGGACCTTTGTGAAGAATCGATGGCCGCCGATGTCGAAGAGGAATCCTTTGTAGTTCACCGTCCGGGAAATACCGCCGACCACATTGTCCTTTTCGAGCACAACCGAGGGGACACCTGCCTTGCACAGATCGTACGCAGCGGTCAGGCCGGCCGGCCCCGCGCCTATAATAACTACTTTTTTGTTAACGTCGGATTTCATGACCGGGCTTTTAGGGATTGTCGATGTAGTCATTCACGGCTGACATGCTGCTCTTTAGCTTCAGGACGTGAATGTAAAGTGAGACCGTGATGTTTCTCAGAAAAGCGATAAGCCAACCGAATACGAAGCCGGTGATCAGACCGTAAACAAATCCGATAAAACTGCCCGCGATGGAAACCTCAAATCCAGGGAAGAACTGGGCCAAAAGAGAGAGATTTGGGCCAATCACATCTCCGCCTTTGAAGACGAGGTAGTTCGTCGCGGCAAAAATGGCCAGCCCGCCCAATGTTCCAAGGGCGATCCCGAGCGCGGTTCCGTCGAGCTTCGCTAGTGATTGCACGATTATCCTTTGGCTGGGATCATCAAAAACATCTGTTTCGTTTTGATTGCTCATATTCTTGGGAAGGGACAACCTGTCCGTATCAAAAGTGTGGCGATTAACAGGGGTCCATCAGAACCTTTTCGCCGGCTGCAGGTAACACTCGGCCCTCGGCTTTGCAGTTACTGAAAAGCCAGAACCCGAACGAGCGGGAAGTCTCTGTGAGACACTTGTGCAGTTGTAAGGACTTTAGGTGTAAACACAGTGTCTACAATTCGACCATCCGGCGCATCCGACTAATCTCCAATCCTTCTTATCTAATAGGACCATGCCATTTCTATCTCAGCGTTCGAGGAACGATAGATCTACCGCCTCCTGCAGCTGAGGATGATGTCTCGGTGTCAGGATCACCTTAAACGTTCTCAGGATGACTCCGATGTCTCGCCAGAACGACTTGATTTCCAGATATCGGATATATCCCCTCAGTTTGTACGGCTGTATCACCTCGCGGTAGTAGCGCTCCTTGTCCTCGGCCATTGCGAGCACGGCTTCCTCGTTTCTAAGGGTGAGCGTCACCGGGTCGGTTATGCCCGGGCGAGCATCCAGAATTATCGGCCAGACTGGGTTCGTGAAATCCACATACTCCGGCACCTCCGGACGAGGACCAACAAACGACATCTCGCCTTTGAATACGTTGTAGATTTCCGGCAGCTCATCGAGTTTCCATTTCCGAAGGAAACGTCCGATGGGTGTTATCCGGTTATCGGTCGATGCGGTTATCAACAACCCATCCGTCTCGATGCGCATCGTCCGGAATTTGAACAAACGAAAAACACGCCCTCGCCGCCCGACGCGCGCCTGGCGAAAAAACACCGGACCGGGCGAACTGATCGCAACGAGGATCGAACACAAGATGAGCAGAGGAGACAGAAGGACCAAAGTAAAGCCGGCGACGGCAAGTTCCAAGGTCCGGGGTAGTCCCCGATCGACAAATCTGCGATTGATCAAGCTACCAGTGAGAGGCTGGCTTTTGTATGCACTCGACATAAGTTTCGGACGACGTCTACAACGCGATTTATTTCTTCCGCGGTCATCGACGGAAATAGCGGCAGACTTATTACTCGCTCCCAAAGATGGGTCGCATTCGGGAAAAGATCTGCTGGCCATTGATAACGGTCGATATAAAACGGATGCAGGTGAAGTGGTCGCCAATGCACGGAGCATCCAACCCCGTTTTTCTTCAATTGCTCGATGAATTCATTTCGTGAGATGGTGAGCCTGTCGAGCCGCAACCTCACAGGATAGAGGTGCCAGGAATGCAGGCGATCCGCGTCGGCCGGCGGTAATTCGATCTCATCGACGCTACGGAACGCCATGCTGTATTGTTCGGCGATCGCTTCGCGCCTGTCGCGCATGTCGAACCCGCTTGCCAATTGGTGAATCCCGATCGCCGCCGCAATATCGGTGAGGTTGTACTTGAACCCCGGTGCCATGATGCGGTAGTCCCAACTGCCGGATTCGGAGTATCTCTGCCATGCATCGCGTGACAGTCCGTGCAGTGACATAAGCCGCATTTTCTCGGCGAGAATTTCATTGTGCGTGACCGCCATCCCGCCTTCACCGGTAGTGATGGTCTTGTTTGCGTAGAAGGAGAAACAGGTAACGTCGGCGGTGTTGTCTCCGCACATGCGCCACTCGCTTTCGTTGTTTGTTCTCCACGCCGACGGGAAAGCGTGTGCCGCATCCTCAACGACCCACAGGCCAAATTCGGTAGCGAGCTCATGGACCGCCGCGATATCCAGCATCATGCCGCCGACATGGACTGGAATGATCCCGACAACATCCACATCGGGCGAACCGACAGACTCGAGTTTACCCGCCCATAGCATTTCCATTTTGCGGCGGGCATCGTTCAGGTCCATGTTCCCGGTAACCGGATCGCAGTCGACGAGTATCGGTATAGCGTTGTTGTAGAGCACCACCTCGGACGTCGCAGCGAATGTCATTGTCGGAACGAGGACCGCTTGGCCTGCACGAAGAGCAAGAGCTTCAACCGCAAGATGAAGCGCAGCGGTGCACGAGTTAACGGCGACTGCGAACGGAGCATTTACAGCGCGCGCAAAGAGCGTCTCGAATCGGTTGACCTTCGGCCCGGTCGTTAGCCAACCTGACTGCAGGGTATCGACAACTTCGGCTATTTCGTCCTGGCCCAATTCGGGACGCATGAACGGCACATTGATCTGTGGAGATGTCCGCGGATTGAACCCGCGCTCCCCGTTGCGACTTGCGGGAGCAACTACTGTTATTGGATCTGTGTAGGCCATCAACCTCTCCCCAAGGGTCAAAACCAAGTAGAGGAATTGGGAAAAACAGCTTCAATTCCCCTGCGTAAATTGATCCTGATTCTTGTTAACTTTTTAGGGTAATTAAGGTTTTATCAGAATCTGCAAGCAGCCAAATCCAACGTACGGACTATTTTGGCTAGCCGAATGCGACGCCATTGGAGCACCCGATTAGACAACTAGGTATACCGACGGCGCGGTATCCGACTAGTTGGCGATTGGATGTTTGTGCTAATTGCCGAGGGCGCATGGCCGCCCCGACCCGGACATTTGTTCTAAAGCATCCGCCGGCAACTTCCGGCTCTCGCAAGTTGTTCAGATACAGGCGTTTGCTCGACTAACTTTGGGACATTGAGATGTGATCTGCGAAAGGGCCTGGCTGCGGGGCTGGTTGAGGATCCGTTGAAGGCGCAACGAACGTCGGCCCGAATCAACGGTCGACGGCAACGGAGAACTCATCGACTGAAAATTCACCGAATATCGGGCACGGACTGGCCTTGCATTCAGGACGCTGCACTGATACCCGAACAACGGGAGCTGGCGGCGCCGTGAAGACCACGGAACGTTGAATCCAGCTGCCTTTCGTATCACTTACCGGCTGGGACCACGCAAGTATGGCGTGACTCTCGACGTCAGTAACGAGGACGCTCGGAAGCCCGGCCGAGACGAGCTCGACGGCGCGCACATAAAAAGTCAGGCGATAGCGTTTGCCGGGCTCGATGAAAGCGATCTGCGAAATGATCGGGCGTCCGACGTCTGCATTTCCGTCGAATCGAATGATAATTGCGGACGCGCCGGAATAAACATCCTTCGATGTACGGCTGACCGACGTGAAGGACACATCATCATCTATCTGCCACCCGAGTCCGCTCGGGTCGCTGGCGGTTAGCGACTCGAATCCTCCATCGAACAGTGGTTGGGCGGCGGCTCCGGCTCTAACCGAATCCATGCTTGACAGCCAAACCTCGCGGGCCAAAGGATAGTTCTTTCTGGAAAGAAGGTAATTGATGAGTTTGTTCTTTTCTTCGGCAGTCAGTTCACGGCCGACAAGGAAGCGGCGTGTAGTCTCTGTCATCCACGAGCGGTCGATGAGATAGAGCGCGAACAGTATCTTCGCCTGTTTTGAGAGGGGTCGAAGCGCTCTCTCGATCGCGTCGGCGTCGTTGCCAAATGTAGTACTCGCATAATGGAGAACCTCGGGATAGTAAAGCGGATCCAACCTGGCTGCTGAGCTGAGGAATTCAAATGCTCTGTTATTGTCGCCGGCGCCGAGATACATAATTCCGAGCTGCATTTGCGGGCGCCCGTAGCCCGGTGCCAGCTGGATCGCGCGGAGATACGCTTGCTCGGCTGCGGTGACATCGCCCGCCTGAGACCAAGCATCGCCCGCAGCTAGCCAGAGACGATAGTCGTTCGGGCGTAACGCGGCCGCTCTCTCGAACGCCTCGGCCATACCGGCAAAGTCTCGTTTCTTAGCCAGAATGATTCCGCGCGCTTCGTACACCGCGGGATTCGCCGGCTCAAAAAACGCGGCGGTATCCGTCTGTTCGAGCGAGGCGGCTTCGATAGCTGTCTCAGCGAAGTAGTTCGATGCCGCATGCCTCACCCCGGCAAAAGCCAGAAGGACCATAGCAATTAGATAGAGGATCGCTGGAATGCGCGAGCGCCAGATCATAGGACTTTGAATCAGTAAGTTCGCAATGCGCGTGACTTCGGGCGGTATGAAATGCCGTTACCCTGAAATCTCGTGCCGCACTAATATGACGACGGACAAGATATCAGCATTGTTCCTTATCGGTATTTGCGGTGCCGATCACCAACAGCACGACAATCACGAGGGCATTCGTCAGCACGTGCAGGCCAAAGTCGACCGAGCTGTGGATCAAGACACCGAAGATGCCAACTATGGCACCGAAACAACAAGCGCGACGAAACGTATCTTCCGATCGCATGTTACGGATCATTCGATGTCCGGCGAGCGCACCGAATGCTCCGAACATAATCGCTGCAGCAAGCCCCCCATTTGCTAGCACCTCGAGATACTCGTTATGAGCCTGTTCAAGGGTGTAGCGACCGGGCGAAGTATCGAACCTGGTAATTGCATCCTGATATGCTCCGAATCCGCTGCCGAGCAGAG
>DASUSJ010000337.1:0-11053 GCA_036375155.1 Pyrinomonadaceae bacterium | reverse complement strand
TTGGTCGGAGTGGTTGTCGTGATCTGTCGACACGCCGTCGGAATACCCGCAGTGTCGAGACTCACATAAAAAACTTCCTCGTTCCTGCTTGTCGACGGATTTGAACCGCAGTCGAAGGCCGGGGCCGGAGAGGGGGCCGGGACCGGGTCGTCGCCCGTACTGGCGAACGCGATCCGCGATCCGTCACCTGAGATGGTCGAGTTTTTATTGTAGATCGGACTCGAGACGGTTCCTCGCGGCGTCCGCGTTACCTGACTAATGGAGGCACCAACACGGCGATAGACAAAGATCTCGTCATTATCATTGGCCGGAAAATCGTTTCCACCCATCACGAGATCGCGACTTGAAGTAAACGAGATCGCTTCACCGCCGTCGGTAATACTGACATCGCGGTTATCGTCTGCGACAAACGCGAGCATCGTAGTGCTGGCCGGAACGGGCGGCCTGCTCGCCGGCGTGTCTGTGACGCGAATGAATGAGCCGCCCGCGAGATCCGTCAACGGCAATTCTTCGCCCGAGACCAGATCGGCCGGACCATACGCCGGGATCTGATACATCCAAACTTCAACGTTGGCATCGGTGATAAGCGGATTGTCGTTGGGAGTCGCGCTGGGCGAGGGCGTTGGAGTTGGGCTCCCCGTCGGAGTCGGTGTCGGCGTCGGAACCGGCGACGTGCACGCATTCCCATCGAAATTGCCGGGATCGGTTGCGTTGGGACTATTGCACGGCGCGGTCGGATACGCATTCGACGCAAAAGCGATCCAACGACCGTCGTTGCTTATGACCGGCCGCTTATTGACAATATCGACCCGAATATTGAGTACTGTGGGATCTCCGAAATGATTCGTCAGTACGCTCTTCGTATTGGTGATCTGAAATATTCTTCGCTGGGCATAATCCCATAAGAAGATCTCCAGGTTATTGTCGGCATTTCGGGGATTCACCGTCGCAATGTCCGCCCGGGATGCAAAAACAACGAACCTGCCGTCGCCGCTGATATCGCCCGCAATGGACTCTGCGGCCGAATTGGTAAACTGCCCTATGACCGAATCGACCTGGCCCCAAACCGTGATCGAGATCGCGAACAGAGATATAATTGCTAAGAGTAAACCTAAGCGAAGTTTCACAAACTCCTCCAAAAGACGTATCCAAAAAGCGCGCTAAGCTAGTAATTACAGCAAATCCGAGCCAATGCACAAAGCCAATATTTTAAAGACAAACAAACGGTTCTGCAACCAATTGCAGGAGAAACCGTTTCTGGACCGGGAAAGACAACACCTTTGATGCGCTGAAAATTGTAAAGGGTTGTAGCTGCGTTGCGATAGCCGGGCCCACCGTGCGACACTCTTGCCCACCTGAAGGATAAGTGCGCAAACCATCCAAAATCATGATCGTAGCCGGCGAAGCCTCCGGTGATCTTCATGCATCGAAGCTCGTGAAAGCGCTTCGCGAACTGTCGCCTGATAGCGAGCCCATCTTTTTCGGATCAGCTGGTGAAAGGATGCGCCAGGCAGGGGTAGAGGCGGTAGTGCGGGCTGACGATCTTTCCATCGTCGGACTGCCCGAAATAGGACGTGCACTGCCGATGTTCCTGCGGGCCTTCCGCGCTCTCAAGCACGCTGCAGCAGGTCGCCGGCCGGATGTTGTCGTGCTGGTAGATTTTCCCGACTTCAATTTAAAGCTTGCAAAGGCGCTCAAGCGCCAGGGCTTTCGTATCGTCTACTACATCTCCCCTCAGCTGTGGGCGTGGCGTGGGTATCGTATACGGACTGTTCGCAGGTACGTCGATCTGGTGATCTCGATACTTCCGTTCGAAAAGGATTGGTATGCACACCGAGGGCTCGATCAAGTTGAGTACGTTGGGAGCCCGCTCGCGCGAGAGGTTCACGCTACAGAGGACAAATCTGCATTCGCCACGCGGCACGCTCTCGATCCAGAGAAGCCTATAGTCGCGTTGCTTCCCGGAAGCCGTCACAAGGAGATCGTGCGCATATTGCCCGTGATGTTGGCCGCAGCGGCGGACATGTTGCGATCGGAATCCTCCATTCAATTCGTCGTAGCTTTAGGTTCGCAAAAGAATCTCGCGGATGCGCGTTCCGCAATTGCGAGCGCAGCAGATGCCGGGGCGCATCTCGACGGAAAGTTGACGGTAGTTCAAGGCGAGACGTTCAACGCACTAAATGCGTCCGATGCCGCGGCTGTCGCCAGCGGTACCGCCACTCTCGAAACGGCGATCATCGGTACACCAATGGCAATCGTCTACAAGACGTCCAGCCTGAATTACCGGCTGCTCCGGCCGCTTATCGACGTCGACCACTTCGGACTCATCAATCTCATTGCGGGCCAAAGGATCGCTGCGGAGTTGATCCAGGATGATTTCACGGCACGCTCACTCGCAGGGGAACTATTCAAGCTTTTAGAGCCTGCGGAGAATCAACGCGTCCGGGGCCAATTACGGATTGCCTCCGATAAACTCGGTCACGGCGGCGCGTCCAGGCGCGCGGCTTTGCTTATTCTCGACCTCATCGAACCTTCCGATGAATCGAAATAATGCATCTGGCTAAACGCACATCCTGCTGAAAAACCTCAGCAAAAGAGCGATACTTCGCTTGAACCGTCACTGGCATATACATTGCAATCAATGACCTTTAACAGGAGGTCAACATGTCAAGGCGGGTACGGATCAACGATCGATCAAATAGCAGACCGGTATATCACCGTAGTTCGTATATTGACCATGAGGCGCCAAAACACGAACGTGCCCGTCGCATAACCCGTCTATTAGCCGTTAGCTTTGCCGCCGTTATTCTAACTGCTGGACTGACCTTCATTTATTTCTATAATCACTATTCCACGATCGTAAAAGACCGAGTCGAAAGCGGCTTCTGGCACTCACGCGGGGGCGTTTATGCGGCACCGAAAAAGATCCGCGTTGGCGACAGTGTCTCAGCAACGTCGATCGTCGATGCCTTGGGTCGGGCGGGCTATATAGAAGGCGAGTCGCCCGACGGCATTTTTAATGGCAGTTTCACCGTCACCGGAAACTCTATCGAGATCAAATCACTACCGAACCTCGGTTCGGGTTACGGAACCGCGGTCATCACCCTAAAGGGGAATAAGATCGCGCAGATCAAAGCTGCCGGCGTTAAGGTCGACGAATATTTGATCGAATCGGAAATGCTCATCGGCCGTACGGCGAGCAAGCGAAGCCAGAGTCGCGTGCTCAATTTCGACGACATTCCCGTGAATCTCCGGAACGCCATTCTTGCCGCCGAGGATCGGCGTTTTTTCTCGCATTATGGGATAGATCCCCAGGGCATTCTCCGGGCGTTTTATCGGAACGTCAGCGAGCTTGAGATACGTCAGGGCGGCTCGACAATAACCCAGCAGCTTGTGAAGAATACTTTTCTTTCGCCGGAGCGCTCGTTCACGCGGAAGATCGCGGAAGCGTTTCTTTCGCTCGCTCTCGAAAACCAGCTTTCCAAAGAAGAGATCTTCGCTTTGTACTGTAACGAGATCTACCTCGGCCAGTACGGGTCCGTCGGTGTTCACGGTGTGGATCAGGCGGCCAAAGTTTATTTTGGAAAGGATCTCGCCTCGCTAAATCTTGCCGAGTCGGCCGCCATAGCTGCGATGATCAAGAACCCTAACAGGTTTGGCCCGCACAAAGATGCTGATGCCGCGCGAATGCGACGCGAAGCGACCGTGTCCAAGATGGCCCAGGAGGGAATGATTCGACCGGAAGATGCCGAGATCGCGAAGAATCTGCCGCTGGTGCTGATCGACGAGCGGAAAGAAGCCAGCACCATTGCTCCTTATTTCGTCGATGCGGCGACAAGTGAGATCGCTGACAAATTCGATGGTGATTACCTGAATGCCAACTTCAACACCCGGATCTACACCACGATCGATACTCATCTGCAGAAACTGGCCGAGGCAGCCGTAGCAGAGCAGATGGCCAAACTCGATCGTGTCTACGCGAAGAAAGGAAAACGCTTGGAGGCTACACTCGTTGCCCTCGACCCGCATACCGGACATGTTCTCGCGATGGTCGGCGGACGAGATTACAGCGAATCACAATTTAACCGCGCTACGAGCGCATGGCGGCAGCCGGGCTCGACGTTCAAACCGTTCGTGTACGCGACGGCCCTTGAGCGCGGGTACACACCGATCAGCACTTTCTCGGACGAACCGATGGAGTTTATGCATACAAGCGTAAAGCCTTACAAGCCATCGAACTTTCGGGAAGGGTATTCAATGACGAATCTGACGCTAAAGACGGCGCTGGCGAAGTCATCGAACGTGATCGCTGTTCAGACGGCGATGGCGGTCGGATTGGACAAGGTGGCGAAAAAGGCCGAGAAGTTCGGTTTTCAAAAAACACATGCGTATCCGTCGCTCGCACTCGGAGCGACGGAGGTAACGCCGCTGCAGTTAGCCGCGGCTTATGCGTCATTCGCGAACGGCGGTCGCCGCGTCACTCCTGTTTTTGTTGATCGCATCGTCTCCGGAAGTGAACGGACGATCTATGAGTTCGTTCCCACCGACGAGCAGATCATTAGTGAGCAGACCGCTTACATGATCACTGATATGCTCGAAGCCGTTGTCGAACGCGGAACGGCCCGTAGCGCCAACAATGCGCTTGGAAAAAACGTCGTTTTTGCCGGGAAGACAGGAAGTTCAAAGGACGGCTGGTTTGTCGGCTACACGCCGAACATCGTTACAGTCGCTTGGATCGGTTTTGACGACAACTCCGACGTTCGAAGTACAGGAGGCGAGATCGCATTACCGTTGTGGACGCATTTCATGGCAGCCGTGGTGAAGAGCCGACCGGAGTTCGGAGGTTCACGGTTCGCAATGCCTAACGGCTTGACCGAAGTCGTCGTTGATCCGGAAACGGGTATGCTTGCCGACAGCTTCTGCCCCCAGAGTGAGCGTGTAGTATTGCCCCGCCTCGCCGCTTCGAATATCAAGTGCATTGTGCACCAGCCGCGGCCTGAGGTGCTTTTGGCGGAAAGTGTCGCCACGGATTATGAAGGAACGGTTACCGACATTCCCGCGACTCTTGAGTCTGACCCGGAAGAAGAGATCCAGATCGATGTCCGGCCGTACGTCGATCAGTTCGACGAGGCCCCACCTAGGCCGCGGCCTGTCCCTGACAGTACAAATAAACCGAAGCCGCCTCGTGATACCGGTCCGTCCGAAGACGAAGATGACGTCGCTCGTAGAGATAGACTTCGCGTAGATGGTGGTTAGTTTTTGTAGTACGTGATCTTTCTGTAGACCACATCGAATGTTGTCTGGTGACTCGGATTGACGGGCTTCGACTCGGATTCACGCTTCGTCCAGTTTCCGGCCTCGTCCAGTACGTACTTGTACTTGATAAATTGCAGCGCTCGACCTTTGTTCGAGATAACTACCTCGGTTGGTGGCCCCGACGTGCGATAGAAGTACTCGTAGGTCATCACCTCGCTCTTGTTCGGTCCCATTATTACTTGCTTGAGCAGCCGGTTGGAAACATCAAAATAGTATTTGATCCGCTGGCCATACTGGTCGAGTTCGATCACCGAATCCCCGAAGTCTCTGCCCGTGAGGCGGTCTTCGGAAATCGAATTGTCACCGGCATCGTAGGTGAAACGAGTCGCGGACACACTTGGACGCTTATACGCATCCGGCTTCTCAAAAGGGCGTTTCGAGTCGCTGATCGTTCGCCTGACGCCGTCTTTCGAGTGACTATGTCTCCGTTCTGTTATTACCTCACCCTCGATCGATTCAAATGTCAGCCGGCCTTTTTCATCAAACACCATTGACGACACGAACTTGCCCTTTTCTTCTTTTCGAACTCCGTCGACGATTCGAACATCCACGGTCCGCTCATCGACACGTTTTACTTTTCCGATGAGATCGTGTGTGTTGAGTTCTGATGGCTGGGCCTCAGCGGAGACGGTGAGTAAGACCACCACGAAAAACAGAATCAGGAAAGGCTTTACGGTTCTCATTTCTCAGCCCCTTTCTTCATGATCTCCTTCTTCAGCTCTTTTAGCTCGGACTTGATCCGCTCGATACTTTTTACGTGCGCGTTCTGACGTTTGTATTCTTCCAGTGGCTGAATGGGCGTTCCCCACCAAACACCCGGGCGGACGATCTTGCCTGGAAGTACACCGGCTTGCGATCCGATGACGGCACCACTTTTTACACGGGCATGATCGCCGAAGCCGACCTGCCCGCCGATCACGCAGTCGTCCTCGATGATCGTGCTTCCCGAGATTCCAGTCTGTGCGGCGATGACGCACCGCTTACCAATCTGAACGTTGTGGCCGATCTGAACGAGATTATCGATCTTCGTTCCCTGGCCGATGAGTGTCTGACCAAGTGCACCACGGTCGACGCACGTGTTCGCCCCGATCTCAACACTATCTTCGATAACGACGGTGCCGATTTGCGGGAACTTTACATACTCGCCTCCTGCCTGAGGAGGTGCCGGCTCGGCCGATGGAGTGGGAGTATCTCGGACATATCCAAACCCATCAGCGCCGATAACTACGCCGGAGTGAAGGACAACCCCGTCACCGATCGAGCAACCGTCTTCTACAAAGACGTTGGGATGAAGTACGGAATTTGAGCCAACGCTAACGCTGTCGCCGATCTTGGCGCCCGCGCGAAGTTGCGTATTGTCGCCTATCGTTGATCCGTCGCCGACGCATACAAACGCGCCGACAAAGACGTTTTGCCCGACCTTTGCCGACGCGGATATTACCGCAGTAGGGTGGATCTCTCCGGAGCGCTGTTTTGGCGGATGAAGAAGTGCCGCGACTCGCGCGAAACCAAGCTTAGGATTCGCGATTGTGACGAGATTCACTCCGGTCGAATTTCCGGTGCCTGGCGGCGCAATGACGCATGATGCCTTCGTTTCCGGAAGCTCGGCTTTATCAACGAAAGCGATCTGACCAGGTCCGGCGGTTGCGATATCGGCGACGGATTGGATCTCCGCGTCCAGGTCTCCGACTGCTTCTCCGCCAACGAGTTCAGCGATCTCGCGGATTTTCATGTGTACAAATTTATATCGTTTCGGAAGGAAACGCGACCGTGAAGAAAGGCAAGTTAAGTTAGATTACCTTTGCGCTTTGCGCTCGGCGGAATCGACCGCGGACTGCAGAAAGATCTCCATACCCTCGATAGTAAACCCGTGTTCTCGTTCGAGACGTTTCAACACGGGCGCCGACTCGCTATCGAGAAAATCGAGATCGGCGAGGTCGAGGGTCAGGTTGCGGCCGTAATGCGTTCGCATTTCAAGAGCTAGCTTTTCGAGCAACAGTGCATCGTCGAGCATCATGTCGCCCTCGACCCGCAAGATCATGCGCCCGTCAGTTTCGTCGATCGTCTGCGTAATGTTCGTTGGCATGAGAAAACGTCCTCACTGTACATTGACTACGAGATCGCGTGCTGTCCGGTTTCCTTATCCCGGGAGATTTTACAAAACTTTAACCGTCAGGCCGTGACATGGATCTCCGAAGACCTCGCTTTTCTTGTTGTCAGAAAGACACCGGCAAAAACAAGCAGCGCCGCAATTATAAACCTGAAATCGAGCGCCTCACCGAGGAAAATTACCGCGAGGGCGAAGCCTATCAACGGCTGAAGGTAGATGAATACCGCGACGGTCGCCGGACTAACGCGGGCCAAAGCCCAGGCGTTGAGCAGATATGGAGCGGCCGTCGCGCCTACGGAGATGTAAAGGACGAGCGCCCAGATGGACGTATCCACTCGGCGGAGATTCTCCACCGTGGATAATGAGAATGCACCGAGTGGAACGCAGATAACACTGGCAAAGAGAAATACCCACATCATCGATCGGAACGCGCCATTGCGGGTGATAACTTCCTTCGACGTTGCGACGTAGATGCCGTAAGAGAGGGAATTGACGACGATCATCAAGTCCCCGATCGTCGTTTGCGACGAAAAGGATGCCGCCCGTGGGTCAATGAGAAAGACGATGCCGGCAGCGGCGAGGATTATGCCAGCGATCCTGATCGGTCGGACCCGTTCACTTCCTGCTATAAGGCTGACGATAAGGGTGAAGATCGGTATCGTGACGGCCAGCAGTGAGGTGTTCGCGGCCTTAGTCAGCGACAGCCCCCCGACGAAAAGAAGCTGGTTAAAAACGACGCCGAACAGGCTCAGTGCGGCCAGGCGAGCGTAATCGCCACGCTGTTTGAGCCAGACCCGGCGACGGTAAAGCTGAACTATGAAAAGAACCGCGGCCGTGATCCCGACCCGCAGGCCGACAAGGGATACTGCCGGCAAAACAGCAAGCACGATTTTCCCGATAACAGGAAGGGAGCCGAAGAACGCCTGAACCAGGATCAGAGCGATGACCGGTCCCGTTGATGTGTCTTTTTCTAAGTGTGAGGATTTCAAGCTGGAGGGATCATAACAGAATCATTTTACGTTGATACCCAATGCCCCTGAACTTTCAAATGGCCCTTGTGGTTCGACGCGAGATCAACGACGAATCACACAAACAACGCGAAACTACACGAAACTACATGAAAGGGAAAGTCTTACATCAACATCATTGCCGGTGTCTCGAGCATCTGCTTGAAGGTCTGCAGGAAGCGCGCTCCCGTGGCACCGTCAACGACGCGGTGATCGCAGGACATCGTGACACTCATGATCGAGCGAATTACGATCTCGCCATCTCGCACGACCGGCGTTGGGTTCGCACCGCCGATCGCGATAATTGCGGCTTCGGGTGGGTTAATGATCGCCGTGAATTCCTTTATCCCCATCATTCCGAGGTTGCTTATCGAGAAGGTCGCGCCGGTGTACTGCTCGGGCTGAAGCTTCTTCGCTTTTGCTTTCTCCGCAAGGTCTTTGATCTCGGCCGAGATCTCGGCGAGACCTTTCAGATTCGCACCTCGCACGACCGGTGTTATCAAGCCTTCGTCGATCGCGACTGCCACGCCGACATCCGCCTGTTGGTAGAAGCGGACATTCTTATCCTGATATGACGAGTTAACCCACGGGTGCTTCATCAGTGCCATTGCCGCGGCCTTGACGATGATATCGTTGACGCTGATCTTGTCGTTGTCGTCGAGATTCGCATTGATCTGCTTGCGGACTGCTAACGCATTGTCCATCTCGACCTCGACCGTTAGATAGAACGTCGGGATCGGCCCGATGGACTCGGCGAGACGGCTGGCGATAACCTGCCGGATCTTTGAGGTCGGTTCATCGCTATAGGCGGACGCGCCAACGACCGTTGACGGGACAAACTCGCGGCGGGCCTCGGCCCCCGGCTTTTGGTCTTTGGATTCAAGCGCGGCCTCGATGTCGCGTTTTATGATCCGTCCATTAGGACCTGAACCGCTTACGTTTCGCAGATCGATACCATTATCCGCAGCCATTCGGGCTGCGATCGGGGAAACGATCAGGCGACCGTTTGGCGGAGCAGCGTCGGCCGGCTTGTCCGACACGCTCGTGGCAGTTCGTGTTTCCGCCGTCTGTGGCTCAGCCGGCGCCGATGTTTTCTTGAGCTCGAGCTCTTCCGGTTTCTCGACCGTCGTTGACGGGGCTGGTTTCTCCTCTCTTCCTCTCCCGGTTTCGCCTTCCTTCTTCCCTCCGCCGTTAGACTCAACTTCTTTCAGCAACGCCGAGATATCCTCGCCCTTATTTCCCGTGATCGCGATCGCTTCGCCAAGCGCGGCGGTTTCGCCTTCGCCCTTCAGGATCTTGAGGAGAGTTCCGCCCTGGAGCGCGGTCATCTCCATCGTCGCTTTATCGGTGTCGACCTCGGCGAGCGTCTCGTTAGCTTCGAACGCATCACCTTCGTTCTTCACCCAGCGAGAGATCTGTCCCTCCTCCATCGTGGGTGAAAGCTTCGGCATCAAGAATTTTTCGGCCATAGTCTTGTGAATCGTGAATAGTTAATCGTTGATCGCTAACGCGTGGATTGTTCGTGTTGTTTCGTGTGAGTCGTGGTTCCAGATCCTTAGCTCGTAAAAACTTGAACCACCACGAACAGCGTTCCGGTATTCACTACAAGTAGCAAACTTCCTTAACCGCCGCGATTATCTTGTCTACATCCGGCAACGCCGCGGCCTCGAGGTTCTTCGCGTAGGGCATCGGTGCCTCCACAGTCGAGATCCGTTTGACCGGCGCGTCGAGATAATCGAATGCATGCTCCATGATCGCGTGCGAGATCTCAGCACCAACCGACGCGAACGCATGTGACTCTTCGGCTATCACGAGGCGGTTCGTTTTCCTGACGGAGTTGACGATCGTGTCTATGTCTAGAGGCTTGATCGTTCGGGGGTCCACGACCTCGACGGACACATCAAACTGCTCCTGGATCTTCTCGGCTGCCTGCATGGCAAGCGGCACCGTCATGGAACGAGCGACGATCGTACAATCAGTTCCTTCGCGCTTCACATCAGCAACGCCGAGTGGGATCGTGAAATCCTCATCCTCGGGGACTTCGCCTTTCAGACCGTACATCCGCTCCTGCTCCATGAAGACGATCGGGTTGTCGTCACGGATCGCAGATTTGAGCAATCCCTTGGCGTCCGCTGCCGTCGAAGGCTGCACCACCTTTAGTCCCGGAAAGTTTGCGTAGAAAGCTTCGAGTGAATGCGAATGCTGAGAAGAGACTTGATAAGCCGAGCCGTTCGGCCCGCGAAAAACGATCGGAACCTTGAATTGCCCGCCCGACATGTAAAGCATCTTCGCGGCGTGATTGATGATCTGGTCGGAAGCGAGTATCGAGAAGTTCCACGTCATGAACTCTATGACCGGCCGCAATCCTGCCATCGCCGCCCCGACGCCGACAGCTGCGAACCCGAGCTCTGTGATCGGCGTGTCGACAACACGCCTGTCGCCGAACTCCTTCCAAAGCCCGCGCGTCACCTTATAAGCTCCGTCATATTCTGCGACCTCTTCGCCCATGATGAAGACGTTCTCGTCCCTTAAAATCTCCTCGCGAAGCGCTTGGTTGAGCGCGTCGCGGATCGTCAATGTAGCCATAAAAAAATAACTTCTCCAGAAGTAAGCCGCCGAT
>DASUSJ010000336.1:0-4739 GCA_036375155.1 Pyrinomonadaceae bacterium | reverse complement strand
TGCAGAGGGCAATGTGCAAGGGGTCGAAGGGGTTCGAACAATAATTGAAATGAGTGATATCAAAACCGAAACCGCTCCGGCTCTTTTCGAGGTGCCCGAGGGTTACAATAAGATCACGGCTGAACAGATTCGCAACCAGCTAAATGCATTCGCGCAGGCGGCCGGCGCAGTTGCAGGGGCTTTGTTGACGAACATGAACGCGCCAAAAGCTGCCCCTTCACCACAGAAATAAAGTGTCTGGTGGGTAGGGCCAATTACAATTATGAGCGGAGAAGGACTCGGAATTCGGGTGGACAGTGGGGCGGAGGATGCGGTCCGTGAAGCAAGCTCCTGGCTGGTGTGGTTCGGGCGTTTCGGATACGCCGCGAAAGGGATTGTGTACGTTCTTGTCGGCTTCCTAGCGGCTTACTCTGCCAGTGGTTCGGCCGCCGGCGACGGAACGAGGAGTGCGCTGCGGTATATCGTCACGCTCCCGCTCGGGCAGTTTCTACTCGGTGCGGTCGCGTTCGGGCTCGTGGGGTACGCGCTATGGAGGCTCGTGCAGGCTTTCATGGATACGGAAAAGAAAGGCTCGGAACCGAAGGGTATTGTTCGCCGCGCGGCCTACGCTGCGATCGCAATTGTGTATATCGGCCTGGCGTTCTCCGCCGTGAAGATCATCCTGGGGGAAAGGCGTTCGGAGGGTGTCTGGGCGCAGAGCTGGACAGCTTGGATTCTCGGGCTGCCACTCGGGCAGTGGTTGGTGGCCCTCGCCGGTGCGGGTGTGATCGCGGTAGGCCTCTACCAGTTCTACCGGGCTTACAGTGCCGATTTTCGCGAAAAGCTGCTTTTGGGGGAGATGACCGAAACGGAAGAAACATGGGCGACCCGCATCGGTCGGTTCGGGCACGCCGCCCGCGGGGTTGTTTTTTGCATCGTCGGGCCCTTCCTGGTGTTCGCCGCTTACCAAGCGGACGCGGCCAAGACTCGCGATTTCGGGGAAGCGCTTCGTACTATCGAGCAGCAACCGTTCGGACCTTACCTGCTCGCACTCGTCGGGGCGGGTTTCGTCTCCTACGGGCTGTTTATGTTCGTACTCGCGAGATACCGCCGAATGGTGATCACCTGAGATATCGATCCGGATCAGCTTCCCCGAAATCGCTGATGGAATCATCCTTATGAACGCAACCAATCCGGATACGGGTCAAAGCAGACGGCTTCTCGAGGGGGGAAGATCACCACGACGGGAGTTTTTTGAGCGTGTACTGGTACTGGTCGCCGTCGTCGCAGCTGTCGGACTACTTCTGGCGCTGCTTTGGCAAAGCACGGAGGTGATTTTGCTGATATTCGCCGGCCTCCTGGTAGCCATAGTTCTCGACGGACTTGCCGGTCTGGTATCAAAGTACACGTCGCTGTCGAAGCTTTGGGCCCTGACCCTCGTTCTTATCGCGATATTGGGTTTTATTACTGCGCTGGTCTGGTTGTTCCTGCCGTCGTTGGAAGAACAATTCGTACAGATATCCAACACGATCCCAGAGATCGCCGCGCAGATCCGGCGCAGTTTTCAACAGTCCGCGGCGGGACGGTGGATCGTCGAACAGTTATTTGCGGAGCCCACGCGATACTCAAATCGATCGTCGAATGTATTGGGACAGATTACCGGCTTTTTTTCTTCTTTCTTGGGTGCTTCGGTTAACGTGGCCATAGTTTTAGTCTCTGGCGTTTATTTCGCTTACAGTCCCTCCCTCTATTACGAGGGCGCGGTTAAGCTTTTTCCCAAGCGGTGCCACGCTCGCCTCCGCGAAGTACTCGACACGGTTGGATACAACCTCCGCCGGTGGCTAATTGGCAGGTTCGCCGTTATGACCATTAACGGCGGGCTGACCACGCTTGGATTGTGGATGTTGGGGGTGCCAATGGCGGTGCCGCTTGGCCTGATAGCGGGTATATTCAACTTCATTCCGAACATCGGACCATTTCTCGGCGCGATTCCCGCCGTTCTGATCGCGCTCACTCAAAGTCCCATGCAGGCTTTGTACACCGCGATAATGTATCTCGCAATTCAGACTCTCGAGGGGTTTCTTCTCACGCCGTTGGTTCAGCAGCGCGCGGTTTCCCTGCCGCCCGTGGCGGTAATCAGTGCTCAACTTCTACTTGGCGTTTTATTCGGATTTCTGGGGCTGCTGTTGGCGGTGCCGATCGTTGCGGTGGTCTTTGTACTCGTCAAAATGCTCTACGTCGAAGACATCCTCGGAAACGAGGTTGAGGTCAAGGGCGAGAATGATGTGGAATAGTAGGCCTTCGCTCCCCCGGTGGACTTACATATGACTGAGCGTCTATCCGAGGCGCACTGGCAGAAACGCTGCTCCGAAAGGAGTGCGGTCTACAAATTCCTCTGGGCGGGTGTTGTTTCGCGGTACTGTGAAGCAGGGCCGCCAACGCTCGACGTTGTCTATTCTTGGCGGTCGAGGTCTTTTATAAGCTCCTCCATTTCCTCGATCTCTTTTCGTTGCGACTGTATGATGCTGTCGGCGAGTTTGCGGACACGCGGGTCCGAAATGTGGGCACGTTCACTTGTGAGGATTGCGATAGAGTGATGAGGGATCATCGCTTTCATCCAGGAGACGTCTTCAACCGTTTCCTGAGTTCGGACAAGCCAGAGAGCACCAATAAATACAACGACGCTTACCGTAACGATCGCGATGTTCGTCTTCGAGTCCGGATACATGTTCCACATGAACAGAAGCATAATAACCGCCATCACGGCTCCCATAATCAAAGCCATGTATAGCCGTGTTTCGCTGAAAAATACATGGTCCAACCTATAAGTGTTGAGATACATTAATCCGAACATGACGATTGTTGACGTTGCTATCATTGCACCAAACCTAAGATACCCTTTCATAAAACTCTCCGTATTCTTTTTACCAATCGTTTTTCCGCACGGTCGAATTCTGACACAATAGTTTTTGGAGATGAGGGGTTCCCCTATTTTATCGCGGATTCATAGAACACACGCTAGAACAGACCTTCTAACGCCGTTCGGGATTCGACCTTTGATCGCTTTATTACACTAAAGCTGCCGTCGGTTTCGAGTACGACTGCTTCGACTGCTTCGATCGCGGCAATCCCCTGAGCGCGGATCGCCATCCGAACTTCATCCTCGGCAACGCGCTGGCGTTCCATTGCGTCCCGCAAAAATTTTCCCTTATCAAAGAGAAGTGTCGGCTCGCCTTTAACAAGCCTTTCCACCCAATCGAACCGAACCGAAAGCCAGGTGATTACAAATTGCAGCGCAATAAGTAAACCGAGTGCGAAAATACCTTCAGCGAATGCGACGTCCTTCGACAGTATTACGGTCGCAAGCGTTGAGCCGAGTGCGATCGTCACCACGAAATCGAAAGCATTCCACTTCGATAGAGTGCGTTTCCCGGAAATGCGGAGAGAAAGAATTAACGCGGCATAGGCGAAAACGCCAACAGCCAATGTCCGAAACAATCCAGATACGTCGTCAAAAAACATCATTTGGTAAACCGGAGACCCACCGCCGTTTCCTCTTTATACTCGACAATGCAAGGCTCGATACCGACCCTCTAAACCAAAAGCAGGAATACCAAACCAACGAAGCCGATTGCTAGGTATGTAATTCGCTTCCATTTTGATCTCGTTTTTTCTTCCATCATTGGCGGCGAAAACTAAACAGCGGTCCTCCTCTGCGCCAGCGATCACTTCGCTGCATGTTCCTGCTCGTCGTTTGATAGTTCCTCGACGTCCATCTCGCCGCGTCGCAACGAATATCTGACCGCTTCGTCACGCTCAGTCACGTCCTCACGAAATGATGACCTCTTCAACAACGCGGATCGTTTGCCGTAACTACCTCTTAGTCCGTCTCGCGGACTGCAAAATCACCTTCTCTGCTTGCGGACCGGACGACTCTAGTGTCATTTCGTCATTATCGCTGTCGCGTTGGCGCCGTGCGTCATAGCCTACTCGCGCCGGCCGCAGATGCGTCCGTCCTAGCACTGGAATAGACATACTCACCGCCGCACTCTCTCCAATTACTTTCGATAAGCGACGCCTCTTCCGATGTGCGGGGGTGAGTCCGTAACACTATGCCGCCTGATTGAATTCCCGATTCGTATGCCGCCGCACGATCCTCCGGAATCCCAGATCCGATCAACGCGCCGATCAGACCTCCGGTCAGCCCGCCCGCGCCCGCACCTACTAATGCGGCGGCAAGTGGCCCGGCAATCACAAGACCAAGCCCCGGCAGAGCGATGCTCGTTCCTATCGCCGCAATCATACCGATCGTCGCGCCAACCGCGCCTCCTACGGCTCCGCCGACACCGGTGCCTTCAAGCGCTTGAGTACCGGATGCGGTTTCGTCCTTTGAACTGGCCGAATAATAACGGTCGCGCGTCTCGCTGGACATCATTACGTCTGTCTCATCGTTCCCATATCCGTGCTGAGCGAGCATTGCATAAGCGCACTCTGCATCGTCTCTATTCTTGAATAGTCCGATAACCATCAATTTCTCGTTCGCCATTTCACCTGTTCTCTTCATCGTTTTCTCCCTTTTGTTTTGCTCGGCATCCGATTGTCTAATTGCCGGTAAGCCTGTTCACGCATCCGTCGTTTCCGCACCTATCCCTTTAGATCGTTTAGGGACCGACACCTTCCGTGCCTTCGAATGGCACATAGACGCCCGTCACGAAAATAATTACCGCGACAATTACCAGCCCAAGTAATAGGAGGCCGCA
>DASUSJ010000335.1:0-32827 GCA_036375155.1 Pyrinomonadaceae bacterium | reverse complement strand
TCGGCGCGTCGGGGGCCTGTCAAGTCTGGGTCACGGGGGTTGACAGCACGGATCTCCGCTTAGACACGAGTGGAGCATCCAAAGTCAACGTTTCAGGAGAGGCTGCATCATTGATCGTAGACATCAGCGGTGCGAGCAGTATCGAGGCGGAGGGTCTGAAAGCAAAAGAAGCATCCGTTAGAGCTAGCGGAGCCAGTCGTGTCAACGTCTCCGTCGCCGAAAAGCTTACGGCCAAGGCGTCCGGGGCTAGTAAGATTCGTTATACGGGTAACCCTTTAACAGTCGAAAAGAACACGTCAGGCGCGAGCAAGATCTACCAGGAATAATCTTCAGAGGTTGGTATAGATCGCGGACGCTCGTGCAAAGGGCGTCCGCGGTTTTTGCTTTTTTAGTAAGAAAAAGAATCGTAGACTTGCAATCAGACCGAGTCAGTTATGTCGTATCCGCGCCTTCAATCCTGGAGTTGGCCTGCCATCATCGGGGTTGTGCTGCTCTTTCTCGCCGGTCTACAGACGCTGCGAGTAAATCAACGTCATTTTAAAGCTGCGGAATCAGAACCCGTTCCGATCTACACCTCAGCGGGCTCCCTGGTCACCGGAACTATTACAATTCCCGCGGGCGAGTTTTACTCGAATCGGCTTAGCCTCAACCGGCGACTGAGGCTCACTGGTACTTTTAGAACGGCAAATCTTCGCAACAGAGTTTCCGCTTCCGTGATCGGTGAGAGATATTTCGAAGATTGGAAACAGGGAGCCCAAACGCCGACATTCGCACGGACCGGCTACGTGCCCGGGGGTAAGATCAGCCTCCTACTAGAACCCGGAGCCTACATTCTTCTGATTGATAATCGCCAGAATCACGAGCCGCAAAATATCCAGACTGACTTTCTGCTGGAGTAATTTTTTCAAATTCGCAGTAGCTATGAAACTACGTCGCCTTAAATTCTCGTCACCATAAATAGAAATTCTGTGTACCGTTCGTTTACTTTACCGGGGTAATTCGTCGGCTATCAACGGTGCACATGTTTCAGTCGTGGAAGGTCACGGGAAAATACACCGAGATTTTTCGGAATTTATGAGCTTGTTTATACCGCGGAAGCGGTGTGATCCAACCGTTTTAGTTAAGACGAAATACGTCTAAGTGCCTGTCGTGATTTACCTTCACGAGTCCTTATTGAGTAAACAATTTTCTGTGGATTTTTGTTTGCAATGGGTGGTTCTCTATGCTAATCTGTCACCCGTTTTTCAAGAAAGCAACCCTGTAAACTGTTGAAAACAAACCGCTTAAAGTTTCACTTGAGAGTTTAAGCAGCGTTCCACAGGCTTGTGGAAAACCTTGTGGAAAAACTTGCGCGCTTAAGCGTTCCCACGGGCTGGTACAGTGAAGACAAAACGGGTTTGTAGCAGTTAAGAGGACTTTCTCCCACCGCTTAAGAAGTTCTCCGAAGCACACTCTTGCTTAATTTTATTCTCAACTCATAATTACGATTTTTTCGGAGGCCTTGCATGGCAACTCTTGGACAGAAGACAGATGTTTGGATCGATATCCTGAGCTACCTCGAAAAGCGCTTGAATAAGCACATCTTTGATTCGTGGTTTCGCCCAATTCAATTCGAAGGGCGGAACGAAGAAGAAAATGTGATCTATTTGCGCTCCGGTCAGGTGACCAAAGATTGGGTCACTCTTTACTATTCAGATTTGCTCGAAGAAGCGGTGGGTTCGGTGAATGCCCGCGATTGCCGGATCGAGTGGCGTATCGATGCCAGCGAAAGTGTTGAGACCAAGTTTTCAGAAATAAGCGACGTGGAACCAGCGAGCCAGGATCAGAGCTTTGCGGTTGCGGCCGCCGGCGGAGCTGCTGTCCAAAAGGCACCCAACTTCGTCAATAGCCCGACGAATTTTCTCGATCTGGAACCGGTCGAGAACTCTCTTAATCCGAAATACACATTCGAGAAATTTGTCGTGGGCTCGAGCAATCAGTTCGCGCACGCGGCCAGCCTGGCGGCGGCGGATGCCCCAGGCAAAACTTATAATCCTCTATTTATATACGGCGGTGTCGGTCTCGGAAAAACACATCTGATGCACGCCATCGGACATGCCATCAAGGAACGAGACCGACATCTGCGTGTTTCCTATATCACATCCGAAAAGTTCATGAATGAACTTATCAACGCGATCCGCTATGACAAGACGCAGAGCTTTCGCGAAAAATATCGTTCTATCGATGTCCTCTTGATGGACGATGTGCAGTTTATGGCTGGCAAAGAGCGCACTCAGGAAGAGTTTTTTCATACGTTCAATACGCTCCATAATGATCAAAAGCAGATCGTGATCACATCCGACTGTCCACCGCGAGACATTCCGACCCTGCAGGAGAGATTACACTCACGATTCGAATGGGGATTAATTGCCGATATCGAACCTCCTGACCTGGAAACCAAGGTTGCGATTCTCAAGCGAAAAGCCGATCTCGACGGTATAAATTTGCCGGATGATATAGCGATCTTCATCGCAACCAAGATCCGATCGAACGTTCGGGAACTCGAAGGATCGCTTGTTCGACTGGTCGCGATCTCGAGTTTGCGCGGCGTGCCGATCTCAAAAATGCTTGCACAGGATGCGTTGAAGAACATCATCGACAGCGAGCGGCCAGAGGGTTTGACTATGGATCGGATAGCTCGTATCGTTGCTTCACACTACAAACTCACTGTTGAAGAAATGAAGTCAAAGAACAACTCCCGAGCTGTTGCGGTACCGCGCCAAGTGGCGATGTATTTGTGTAAGCGTCTGACAAGCCACAGCTATCCCGAGATTGGCCGTGAGTTCGGTGGAAAGCATCACACCACCGTCATGCATTCATTCGATAAGATCGAGACGCTGATAAAACAGGATAATGTTTTCCACAACACGGTCAGTGGCTTAATCGACAATCTTTGTAACTAGTTAGTGATTCGTCAAGAATTCTCGAGCAAAGTATTTCCACATGCGTGTCCGTCACATTAGGTCGATAAACCATTTACTTATAGCATTTGAGAAAAGTTTTCCACTTTTCCTCAGCTTTGCACGTACGAGGTAGACGGCTCAGAGTGGAAAAGATTGTTCGCGACGAGTTTTCCGAAGATCAAAGGTCTTTTCCACAAGTTTTCCACAACGGCCTGTGGAGCGGGAAGGCGAGCAAGCGCAGGGATTTTGACAGGTTATTCACATATCCACAGGCACTATTACTACTACTAGTTCATAATATTCTGAGAAGATTTTAGTAGAAGAAGACAGTCGACGAAGGGTTAGGAGTAAAGCGAGCGAAATGGAATTTACTATCTCACAAAACATCCTTAAGGAAGAGCTTGGATTTATACAGGGTGTGGTCGAACGAAAATCAACCATCCCCGTTTTGTCGAATATTCTTATCGAGAGTCTCGGAGAAAAAGAAATTCGCATCCTCGGTACCGATCTTGACGTTACTATCCGCTGCGATACGGAAGCGGATATTAAGCAGCCTGGGTCGATGTGCATTCAAGCGCGAAAACTTTTCGATATCGTGCGCACTCTCGAGGGTGGCGACGTGCACTTCAAAAAACTCGAAAATGAATGGGTGCAGATGAAAGCCGGTCGGGCAAGCTTTCGGCTCGCGGGTGTTAGCCGTGAACAGTACCCGGAAATTCCGATATTTAAGTCGGCTCCCATGAAACTCTCGAGCGAGATCTTTAATTACTTCATTCACAACACTGCCTTTGCGATAACCAATGAGCAGAGTCGTTTTACGCTTTCCGGAGCGAAGTTTGTGATCTCCGATGGGAGAGCACGCATGGTAACAACGGATGGTCACCGGTTGGCATTCATTGAGAAAGCAGTCGAGGATTCCAACGATTCGAAGATCGACGTGCTCATTCCGAAAAAGGCGCTGCTTGAACTCGTAAAGATCTCACGTGGATCCGACGGGGAAGTCCAGTTCGGTGAAGATCAGAACCACATATACTTCCAGACAGGTGGTCGCCTTCTGATTACCAGGAAGCTCTCGGGTAATTTTCCGAATTACGAAATGGTAATGCCGAAGGATAACGACAAGACAGTCATCTTCGACCTTGGCGAGATGAAGAGTGCCGTTCGTCGCGTTTCCCTGATGGCAGATGAACGTAATCGCTCGATCCGAATGACGGTCCGCCCGGGCGAAGTCGAGATAACGGCGCAGTCAAGCGAAGAAGGCGAGGGGCAGGAATTTGTGCCCGCCGAGTATTCTGCTGAAGAAGAGATCACGCTGGGATTCAACTGGCAGTACCTCCAGGAGTTTCTCAACAACGTTGGTGCTTTGGAATCCGCTAGTACAACTGGCGAAGGCGACGGAGGTACCTCCCCGGACGATGGAGCGACGGTAAAGGAGACCGACGGAGATAGGGTTCGGGTAAAGGAAGCGAAGGGTGCGACCCGCATATCATTCGAGTTCAAGGATGCGAACGCCGCAACACAGATCAGGATCGCGGGCGACACCGCTTACGATTATAAATACATCGTGATGCCATTGAGAATATGATTTAGGACCGATCATTTTAAGACTACCAAAAGGGGAGATGAGTTAGCATATCGTCTCCCTTTTTCGTAGCCAGGTGAAGTGTACTCAGCGTAAGTTAAACTATTTTAATGTTTATCTAGATGGCACAACCATTGCCTTTCAATAGGGCAAGGTGACGATGAATTAATTTCAATCACCGAAAAATAAAAAAGGCTTTCCGGCTCTCCCCAGGTTATAACCCGGAGCCGAGTACAAGGGGAGAATGCTATGAAATTGTTTAGTTTGAAGAATACGCTAGTAGGATCGATTGTCAGTTGCTTTGTTTTTCTCGGTGCCGTTGGCTTAGCCAGTGCCCAGAATTATAACGAAGAATACCGTGAGTGGCAGGAAGCTCAGAGGCGTGCTCAGGAAGAGTACAGGGACTATCTAAGGACGAGGAGCCGCTCAGATTATCGTGATTGGCAGCAGGCCCAGCGACATGCACAGCGCGAATATGCCGAGTACCGGCGGACGGCTGGTCGCTACAACCGTTACACGAATCGTGCCGGTGGATCGCGTTGGTATCGAGTCTACAGGGACGGTAGATATTACCAGGTCGATAACCGCGGAGCGGAGTTACTTCGCCAGGCTGTAAACCGGGGATACCAGCAAGGCTTCCGGCAGGGGCAGCTTGACGCAAGATACGGCCGTCGCAGTGGCTACTACGGAAACAACATTTATCAGATGGGAACGTATGGCTACCAGACCTATGTTGATCGAAGTCAGTATCAGTACTACTTCCAGCAGGGGTTCCAGCGCGGCTATGAGGATGGTTTTAACAACCAGTATCGATACGGGTATCGTTCGAATAACGGGCTAAATATTCTTGGTACGATCTTGAACGGTATTCTGAATATCTCGCAGAACTAAGATTCTGCGTGATTCAAAGAAAGTCCGGGTTGACGATGTCAACCCGGACTTTTTTGTTGAACTCGGGCTGCCGTCGGTACCGAAAGCAGATCTTGATTCACCCGTGTCCTTCATCTCTTACGACGGGAGGTGATGGTCTCTCTTAATTAGTATTTAAACACCGATGCGCGTCAGTGACACTTATTCGAATGGGTACTGCGCTTGTAGCGATCGGAACTCATAAAGCAATCCGAAACAAGCGGGTAGATGGAGATACGAAGGGAAGAGGGAAGTCAGGCGGGTGAACTTATTTATACAGCGTCGATTGGAACGCAGAAGTAACCAGGATCAGCCGTTTAAGAAACTGACCCTGGTTGGCGAATACGGCAAATGATTATTTGTTGTTCCGCTTCGCGGGGTCCTTCCGCAAGTTATACGCCGCGCCGTCCTCTTACGAGCTGCAGCACGAGAACAATGACAGCTATAACCAAGAGGATGTGAATTAAGTTACCGACCGCTTGTCCCGCAAATCCAAAACCAAGCGCCCATAAAACAAGCAGAATAATGATTATTGTCCAAAGCATAGGTTGTCTCCATTTAGTGTCTGTTACAGTGATGCCGACCTACTTATTCCTGCATCGCCTTTTAGCTGATCGATCTCCCTGCCCAGGTTACTGATTCTTTCTTCGCCTAACAATTCGATCGATCTCGGGAAGATCTCATTCTCTTCCTTCTCCATATGCGCGTCCAAAGCGACCCGTGTCTCGGTAAGCAATGTTTGGAATTCGTCGCTCGCCGGCGATAGTTCGCTCATCTGCACAAGGTTGGCCCGGACCATTTCGTGCTCCGGAACATTTTCATCTATCACGTCGGTAAACTCCTCATGCTCCGCGAGTGCCGGATAGTAGATCTCCTCTTCTTCACGAATATGAAGTTCCAACGCTTCTTTAAGCGAACGAAACGTATCACGATTACCTCGCTCGTCCGACCGTACGCCTTCCAGAAGCTCGACCAGGCTCCGTGCCTGATCGTGATCTTGCCTCAAGATTTCAGTGGCTAACATATAGTATCCCCTTGTCCGAATTAAGTTACAAGCTTTTTGTGTCTAGAACACCGATGGTAAACGAAAGCTGGGAGTGAAATCGTAGGGCAGGTTACAGAGGGGGACTACGCCAGAGCGACGGCGAGCATGAATCCGGTGACGTTTACGGCGATGAACAATAGCACCTCGAGTCCAAACAATACGCTCGTTTTAAATAGTGTCTTGGGCCAAGGTTCTGGATACACTCGCAACAATGCGAAGAAGAGATATATGAATGCGACGCAATAGTAGAGGATCCGTGACGCGAGGTAAGCGTTAGTTCCGATATAGTCGGATGACAGATAGAAAATTGCGACCACGCATTTGGCCAAAAAATCAAACGAGTAAAAGTAAAGTGAGAAGATCAGGTGCTCGACATAGTATCTTCCGGTTCCGAAATAAAGAGCCGTTAAAAAGAAACCCGATAAGAGTACGCTCCCGAAACGTAAGAACGCGGAATACCTCCCGGCTTTTTCGTGTGTCTTAGTTGCGAGAACCACAGGGTCGACACCTTTACTTTTTGCAATCTGAATAAAGTTCGGGCGCGCGGCAGTCGTCTCGACGCCACCGCCTCCCGCATTGCTGAGAGCTCCCCATGCGAAAAGAAAATACAAGGCGCTAACGGTCAAGTAAACCCGAATCGGGTTTATATACTTTCCCTTCCTACCAGCAAGGTACTCCCGCGCAAGCAAACCCGGCCTTGAAAGTAGATGTGAGAATGTCCGAGCGATCTTGTTCGAATCCAGGTGAGTGATCTCGTGGATCAAATGTCCAACAAAGTGACGTACGGCAAATTCGTGATGATCAATCTTCTTCTGACCGCAATGCTGGCAGTACTTGCCGAACATCGCATGATCACAGTTCGGGCAAACTACCGTGTAGGTCGGTTGACTTGGATCGAGTGACGCGTCCATCAAGAACAGGGGAAATATACACCCCGCCGCAGGAAATAAACAAAGCCCGGGTGCTTGTCATTGCAACTTATTCATATTCGTCCGGCATCGTCTTTAGGGTCTCCCGCACTCGTTTGCTATTCTCAAACAACTCTTTATGTTCAGTGATTTTACGAGTCCCCGGCGGGTGGTCATCACAGGTTTCGGATGCGTCACACCAATAGGCATTGGGCGTGATGAATTTTGGAGCTCACTGAGGTCCGGGAAGAGCGGCGTGCGGCGCATTGAAAGCTTCGATCCGTCAGGGTTTGATGTTCAGATCGCAGGCGAGATCCCGGAGTTTGACTGGAAGAAAGAGTTGAACCCTAAAGACCGCCAGCACGTTCCACGCACTGTTCCCCTCGCTCTTGCCGCGGCTCGAGAAGCGGTCGCGGATTCCCGGATTCCGATCGACGACCTCTCGCTCGATCAGAAACGAAGATTCGGCGTGATCCTGGGAACAGGTGGCGGCGGCCTTGCCTTTACTGAGAAACAATTCGGCTACTGGTTCTCGGGGAACGCAGGCAAAGGAAGTATTTACACGATACCCGCGTCAACACACGGCGGCCTGTCTTCCGAACTCTCGATGGTCTTCAATCTTCATGGTCTCTCTCATGTGATCTCGACCGGATGCACATCATCGAGCGACGCGATATTCTACGCAGCGCAACACGTAGCGCTCGGTCGGCAGGACACGATGCTTGCCGGCGGGGTCGACTCGCCGATCTCGCCGGGAATCCTCAAAGGGTTCGAGGTGATGACCGTCTGTACAAAAGAATGGAACGACGAGCCTGCGCGTGCGTGCCGCCCATTCTCAAAAGACCGCTCAGGAATCGTGATCGGCGAAGGTTCCTGGATATTCGTGCTGGAATCTCTCGACTCCGCCCTGGAGCGCGGTTCAAAGATATATGCTGAGATCACTGGCTATGGAGTAACGTGCGATGCTTATCATCGCGTCCGTCTCGAAGAGAACGGTATCGAACCTGCGCGTGCAATGACGTTAGCGATGTCCGATGCGGGTATGCGAGCTGATGAAATTGACTACGTAAATCTTCACGGCACATCGACGCAGCTGAACGACCGGATAGAAACGCAAGCCGTAAAGCGAGCATTCGGCGAGCATGCATATAGGATCCCGATGTCAGCCACGAAATCGCAGATAGGTCATCCGCAAGGGGCCACCGGGGCGGCCGGTGTCGCTGCTACTCTACTCGCGCTAAATGAGAGCATCATACCGCCTACGATAAACCTCGATATCGCTGATCCGGAGTGCGATCTGGATTACGTCGCGAATAAAGCACGAACGGGGGAGATCAATACTGCGTTGTGTAACTGTATCGGTTTCGGGTCCAAGAACTCAGCCCTGATCCTAAAGAAGGTACAAAAATAAAAGTGCTGCTTCTTTCGAAACAGCACTCTCAAATCCGATGGTAGGCATTTAGGACAGCACGGGCGATACGAAATCAAACATTCTCCGGTTTCACGACCGGGGGATAATAAAAAGGACCTAACGTTCTAAATTCTTTCGTATCAAACCGCTTGCGGGCACCGCAATCAAGGCAAGCGCGATATGACATGTTTTTGTCGGCTATCGGCCTAGTAAGGCGCTTGTGCCAACAACCGAAAAGCGATGCCATCACGCCGATCTTCTCGCCAAATGAGCCTCGAGTACGATTGATAAGCGATGCCGCTATAGTGTTCTGTTCTAAAATCCCTTGCATATTTCCGTCTTCTCCTCACATCTTTCAACGTGACTTGTTCCTATACAGAACGAATACGGGGAAAGTTTTTGCAGCCACGAAGCTTTTTGTCCGCAACACCAACTAACGCGGATTTATGGCCCTTGAAGTGTCACCACAAATTCCTTTATTTTCTTACCGGAAAATAAGCAAGGAGTATGCCTCAAACCCGCTGCTTTCTCTTTATCCCGGTATTTCGCTAAAATCATCCAAAAAGATTCAGGGAGAATATATGCGACTAGCTTTTCGTGCGGTATTTCTAGGAATGATAGTGACCGCGCTACTTACGACCTCATACGCCTGGGACGACGTGGGACACAAGACTACGGCGTATATAGCCTGGCAACGGATGTCTCCTGAAGCGCGCGAGAATGTTATCCGGATCCTCCGTACGGCCCCTGAAGATTCGCATCTCTCAGCGTTTTACATGCAGTACGGGCCTGAACCCGACCACATAAAAAAGCTTGAATACTTCATGCTTGTGGCTACGTGGGCAGATATTATTCGCGATCGCGCATTCGAGAACAGGCAGAAGAAGTATCACAAGAGTAACTGGCACTACGACGACACGTTTTGGAGACAGGTTGCTGGAAAGGCCGTGCCCCTTTCCGGATTCGAAGAGGGCGGTGTTGCCGTGTCCAAACTGAGCGAGTTTGACAAAGTCATCCGGGATGCAGGAGCGAGTGATAAGGAGAAGGCGATCGCGATCGCATGGATAATGCACCTTGCGGGTGATCTTCATCAACCGCTTCATACATCTGCTCGCGTAACCGATACAGAACCAAAAGGCGATCAGGGTGGCAATCTTTTTCTCCTCACACCTGAGGGCACGCCGCGTGACAAGCAGGTTAATCTTCACTGGTTCTGGGATTCGATCATCGGGCGCAACATTCCGCTAAAAGGTGAGATGTGCGAACGCGATTACATCGTTGCCGTGGCGAAAGGGATCATGAAAAAGCACCCGTATACGTCGTTCGGGTCCGCCATGAATATCGGGGAATACCGAAGTTGGCAGCAGCAGAGTTTTCAGCTCAATCCGACTAACGTTTTCTCACCTGATCTTGTCCGTTTTCAAATGCCCTCGGAAAAATATAAACGCAACGCGTTTCGCGTTGCTGAGCGCCAACTCGCACTCGCGGGTTATCGTCTCGGGGAAACGCTGAATCGGGTTTTCGCCAAAACGGTAGTGACCGGACAAGGGGCAAGGCCGGCGATAATGACCGAGGTCAATGGCAAGCTTACTGCTCGCGTTTTCGACGTCATGACCCCGTTCGTCAATGAAGAAGCAGCCCGAAAGTACCCGGCCGCAAATGCGATCACAGACATCAGTTTCGACATTCAATGAATCCCTCAGAGATCGCAGAACACTTTCAAAAACGTGAGAGCCGCATCATCGAGATGATCCGACAGATCGTCGAGATCGAATCCCCTTCGAACGATGTTGAACGCAGCAAGCTCGTTGTTGACTGGATCGCTGGCGAAGCAACCAGGATCGGGCTCGATCTCACAGTCGAGCGCATACCGGCCGACGGCTACGGCCAGCATATTTTGATTCGCGCATTTCCGGATGACAAGAAAAGTGTTCTGCTGCTCGGCCACACGGACACCGTTCATCCTGTCGGCACAAAAGCTCAGAACCCAACGCGTATCGAAGACGGAAGATTTTACGGGTGCGGCATCTTCGACATGAAGTCGGGGATCGTGCTGATGTTGGAATCACTTCGATTCTTTGCTGAATCGGGAAGCGAACCATCTCGGCCGATAACGATCCTGCTCTCGTGCGACGAGGAGGTCGGAAGCTTCACCGGACGGGAGCTTGTGGAGCGCGAAGCGCGAAATTCCGACTCCTGCCTAGTGTTCGAACCCTCGGCCGCTGGTTGCGTGAAAACCGGTCGCAAAGGAACTGGCATGTTCACGATAAAGACGTGGGGCAAACCGGCTCACGCCGGGCTCGATCCCGAGAAAGGTGCAAGTGCGATCCTCGAGCTTGCGCGTCAGATCCAGCGGCTTGCCTCATTGAATAACATCGCCGCGGGCACTACCGTCAATGTCTGTACGATGCGGGGAGGGACCACTACGAACGTTATTCCCGAACACGCCGAATGCACAGTCGATGTCCGGTTCACATCTGCATCCGAGGCCGACCGGGTCGAGAGTGAAATCCGTGGTCTACAACCCTTTGACGAGCGCGTAAAACTTTTGGTTTCCGGCGGTATAAACCGTCCTCCGCTGGAGCGCACACCCGGGGTCGTCGCACTTTTTGAGAAGGCGAGATCGACCGCCGCGAAATTGGGTTATGAACTAGGCGAAACTCAGGTCGGCGGCGCTTCGGATGGGAATTTTGTCGGTGCTCTCGGCGTGCCCGTGCTCGACGGTCTCGGTATCAGCGGCGACGGAGCTCATCGAATGGACGAACACATCCGGGTCGACGACATTGCAAAGCGGGCCGCCTTGGTTACGTCATTGCTGTTGAACTCGTAGGAGGAGTTTTATGAGATCAGCAATATTTATTCTGTTTGTCACCATCCTCGTCCCGGCTTTTGCACCGGCCCAGAACGCGGGTGGCTCAAAATATATTGGATACAAATACGACAGCATTAGACCAGGAACGACACTGCCGAACGGCGTCACGCACATGGGCGGCGGCCTTCTAGGTGACATCCAGGCGGATCCCGTTTACGGGATCTCGCAGGTCGAAACTGGAAAAACTAAAATGCTGTGGCTCGAAGCCTCGACAAGAAAGGACTCTACGGGTGTCCTCGGCTGGGAGGTCCTCGACGTGCTTTCCTTTCGTGCGCTCGGCCCGGCAAACTACATCTTTTTCACCGGCGACCCTGCAATATCGTGCAGCCGAAACGGCAGAGAGATCCCGAACCTTGTCGGCATCGGTCGTATCGTGCGGCGTGAAGGGATCTTCAAACCGTCTAATCTATGGACAGCAGATCTAACGACGAAAAAATTCGAACCAGCCGAAACCTCCAATGTAAAGTGTAACTATTCGGAGCCTTGATTTCTTACGGAGGCGCATCCTGTCCGGTGATGGGCGCGGTCTTCAAAACCGTCAGCGAGTGCGCGAGAGCGTACTTGGGTGGGTTCGACTCCCACACGCCTCCGCCAGTTCGATTTTGGATTTTGGATTGGAAGAAGAGGAAGCCGTGGTTCACGTTACCAAGAATCATTAACAATTATTCAGGATTATTAAATTCCTGTTCCTAAGCTGAAGTGTATAGTCTTTCGGCGTGACAGAAGACGACTTCAAGAACCGGACCCGGCAGATATCCCGACGCATCATCACTCTGGTCAATTCACTACCCGCAGGCACGACCGCGACCGTCATCGGTAAGCAGTTGATCCGCTCTGGCACCTCGATTGGAGCTAACTACCGCGCCGCGTGCCGAGGCAAGTCCAGAGCCGACGTCCTTAATAAACTGGCAATAGTTGAAGAGGAAGCGGATGAAAGCATGTACTGGATTGATCTGCTGATCGCGTCGGGAATCGTGCCGGAAAGAAAACTTGCCCCTCTCGCGCAAGAAATCAACGAGATTGTTTGCATGGTGGTCGCCTCCATCAAAACATTACGAGGGCGGCATGGTGACGGGCGTTCCAATCCAAAATCCAAAATCCAAATTCCAAAATGAAAACCTGGATCTCCCTCAACATGACTCCTGGCGTCGGGCCGCGGGTCGCGACCAAGCTCCTGGAAGCATTCGGATCGCCCGAAAACGTTTTTCATGCTACCCGATCGCAGCTCGAGTCGCTGCGAATAAAACCCGAGACAATTGAAAGCATCATCGGCCGTGAACTGGATGCGCGGGCGGCCGTAGAGCTTGAAAGAGTGAAAAAGCTCGGCGGTGACATCCTGATCCTTGATGACGGCAGCTACCCGGCGATGCTTCGTGAGATCGCCGATCCGCCCATCACGCTGTATGTCCGGGGCGATTGGGAAGCGTGCCTGACACTGCCATGCGTTGCGGTGATCGGATCGCGTATGTGCTCCACGTACGGTACGAACGCGACCGAAATGCTTGCTCGAGATCTCGCATCGCGCGGAATATGCATTATCTCCGGACTGGCTCGCGGTATAGATACGACCGCGCATCGCGGAGCGATGCGTGGCGGCGGTAGAACTGTTGGCGTTCTCGGCACCGGGATCGACGGCGCCTATCCGAGAGAGAACATGCGGCTGATCAATGAGATTCTGGATTCAGGCGGAGCTGTCGTCTCGCAGTTCCCGTTGGGCACCCCACCGCTGAAGGACAACTTTCCGTATCGCAACCGAATCATAAGCGGGCTAAGCTTAGGCGTGCTGATCGTTGAAGCGTCGGAGCGTAGCGGTTCATTGATAACCGCTCGGCTCGCGATCGAGCAGAACCGCGAGATCATGGCCGTCCCTGGCAATATCACTTCTGCGAATTCGTATGGTACGAACTATCTGATAAAGTCTGGTGCGAAGCTCGTACAGCAATGGCAGGACGTCGTCGCGGAGCTGCCAAGTGAGATTGCGGCATCGATTCTTCCGCCGAAGATCGACGATGAGAACGAAAGGACCCTACGAGAGGATCCGCCTCGGGGCCTTAGTGATAGTGAGCGAAAAGTATGGTCGCTGCTGTCCTCTGACAACCCCGTTCATATTGACGCGTTGCTTGACTCCAGCGGGCTTTCATTCGGCGATCTGAACACCGCGCTTGTCGCCCTGGACATCCGCGATCTGATCCGGGTTCTGCCGGGGAAGAACTACTCCCGAAGGATCTGACGTCAACGAGGGCCTTGTTGACAGAACGGAAAGATAGGTGTTAGAAGTCAGATTGTCAGGTGCCGTTTGCATCTGACTATTTTTTTCGGGAGCAGTGATCCCGAGCAACTCTATGTCGAAGAATCTTGTCATCGTTGAATCGCCGGCAAAGGCCAAGACGATCAACAAATATCTGGGATCGGATTACACCGTCCTGGCCTCGATAGGCCACATCAAAGACCTTCCGGCGAAGGACCTCGGTGTGGACGTCGAGAACAACTTCGAACCGACGTACGAAGTCATCCCCGACACCAAGAAACGTAACAATAAAAAGATAGTTTCCGAGCTGAAAAAGGCCGCCAAGACAAGCGAGGCGATCTACCTCGCGGCTGACCCTGATCGTGAAGGCGAGGCGATCTGCCAGCATCTCGCCGAAGAGATCGTTCCGAAAAAAGGTTCGCACCGTGTCTACCGCGTGATGTTCAACGAGATCACGAAGGCGGCGATCCAGGATGCGTTCAAGGAACCGAAACAGGTAAATAAGAATCTCGTCGACGCACAGCAGGCCCGACGGGTTCTGGACCGACTGGTCGGATACAAGGTGTCACCGATCCTTTGGAAGACCATCGGCGGAAAGCTTTCGGCCGGACGTGTTCAGACGGTTGCCGTGCGACTCGTTGTCGAACGCGAACGCGAGATCGAGGCGTTTGTAAAGACCGAATACTGGACGATCATAGCGAATCTCGCGGCTGCGCTTCCGCCGAATTTCGATTCGCGTCTTCATAAAATAGAAGATAAGACGGTCAAGACCGGGAAGTTCGATGAAGATCTTAAGGCGAACGAGACCCACATCAAGAATGAGGCGGATGCCACCTCGATCGTAGAGGAGGCAGGGCAGCAACAGTTCGTTGTCGACTCGGTTACTACCAAAGAGCGAAAGCGAAACCCGACGCCGCCCTTCATCACTTCAAAGCTGCAGCAGGATGCGTCACGTAAGTTTGGTTTCCCTGTGAAGAAGACCATGATGGTCGCTCAAAAGCTGTACGAGGGTGTCGAGGTCGGCTCAGAAGGCGCGGTCGGATTGATTACATACATGCGAACCGATTCGACGCGTGTATCCGACGCGGCCTTGAATGATGTCCGGAGTTTCATCGGCGGCTCCTACGGCGACCCTTATCTGCCCGGCAAAGCGAACTTTTATCGATCGAAGAAAGACGCTCAGGATGCGCACGAGGCGATCCGCCCGACGGATGTGAATCGCACGCCCGACAGCTTGAAAAATTATCTCGGCCCTGACGAGTTGAAGCTGTATCGCTTGATCTGGCAGCGATTCGTCGCGTCGCAGATGACCGCGGCTGTGTTTGATCAAACAACGATCGACATAAAAGCAGGTCGGTTCACTTTCCGCGCGACCGGCTCGGTACAGAAGTTTGACGGCTTCCTGAAGGTTTACCAGGAAAGCCGCGACGAAAAGCCGGCCGACGGCGAGGATGAAGATGAGGAAAGAACGTTACCGCTCGTGCAACAGGGCGAGATGCTGAAGCTAAACTCGATAACTCCCGAGCAGCACTTCACCGAGCCGCCGCCACGATACTCGGAAGCGACGCTCGTAAAGGCGCTGGAAGAAAAAGGTATCGGGCGGCCGTCGACATACGCCGCCATCATGACGACGATCCAGGATCGCGAGTACGTCGAGAAGATCGAGGGACGTTTTCATCCGACGCCGCTCGGGACGACAGTCAATGACCTGCTTGTCGAAAGTTTCGACGACATCTTTAACGAAAAATATACAGCGCGGATGGAAGAGGAGCTTGACGAGATCGAGGACGGAAAGCTGGCATGGCAGGACGCGCTTCGTGAATTCTACGGAAAATTTTCCAAAGACCTTGAACACGCCGCCGAGACGATCAAGGGCAAGAAGAAAATGTCTATTCCCACAGACGAGATCTGCGAGAAAGACGGCGCCCGGATGGTCATCAAGTTCGGTCGATTCGGTCAGTTCCTTGCCTGTGAGAATTATCCGGAATGCCAGAACACCAGGGAAGTAGGCAGCCGTCAAAAGGCGGAGGGTAGTCCTGAAGGCGAATCCGGTCAGGCCGAAGAGATCCCGGTCTGCGAGCTGTGCGGTCGCGAGATGGCGTTGAAGAAAGGAAGGTTCGGTTCTTTCTACGGCTGTACCGGCTATCCGGAATGCAAAAATATCCGAAAGATAGCCAAGGGCGACCAGAAGCCGGCTGCTCCGCCGGTTCCGCTTGATGAGATCTGTCCGAAAGATGGCGCGCACCTTGTCCGGCGGCAAGGCCGTTTTGGGGAGTTTGTGTCGTGTTCGAACTACCCGAAATGCGATTACATAAAGCGGGAGACTCTCGGGATCAAATGTCCGAAATGCGGCGAGGGCGAGATCGTCGTCAAGAAATCGCGACGCGGTAAAGCCTTCTACGGTTGCTCGAACTACCCAAAATGCGACGAGGTTTATTGGGATAAACCTGTCCAGCAACCGTGTCCGCAATGCGGCGCCCCGTATTTACTCGAGAAAACGACGAAACGGGATGGCACTGTTCGTTATTGCAAAAACGAAGATTGTGATTATAAAATGGCCGTTGAAAACACGGAGGTTACGTCTGCCAACACCGCCGGGACGGAGATCCCCGCCGCATAGTGCGCCCGAAGGATGAACGAGAACATTCAGTTCCTACAGGCATTCCTGAAGAACCCAGGTACAGTTGGTTCCATAACGCCGAGCTCTCCCGAACTCGCAAGGCGGATGGTCGCGGGCATCAGACCTGACAAAGAAAATGTTGTTCTCGAGCTTGGTGTCGGCACCGGGGCGATCACGAAATTTCTACAGGAGATCGTTCCAAACGACAGATCCTACCTAGGTATCGAACTCGACCGTGACCTCGTCCGCTCACTCAAGAAAAACTACCCCGAAATGAAGATCGTTCGCGGCAACGCCCTTGAGGCGACGCAGATTCACGCGAAGTCGGGACTAGGAAAGATCGGTACGATTATCTGCTGCCTGCCGTTTGTCTCGATGTCCAATGAAGTCGGTGAAAAGATCCTGCAAGAGATCGACGGGTTTATGCAGAAGGGTTGCACGTTTCGTACGTTCCAATACGCGCACGCTTATTACTTTCCTTCCGCGATCAAGCTTCGCGAGTTCATGCGGAATCGCTACGGTAAATCAAAGCGAAGTCCTCTGATCGTTAAAAACGTCCCGCCGGCATATACGCTTACCTGGACGACGGTCCGTTAGCTTTCACCACCAACTTTTCGATATCAGCGCGGAGAGTCTTTTCCGGTACAGCACCCGTGTATTTCCGGAACAGCCGTCCTTCACGGTCGATGAGCAGGGTCATGGGAACGTTCTCGACCCTAGCCAACGGGGAATCCCGATCCGGGATCAGGACTGGATAATTGATTTTGTATTCCGTAGCGAACTTACTGACCAACATCTTACCGCCGGCATCAACTGAAATACCTGCTACGCGCACACCGGCGTGCTTGAACTCGCTTGCCAGCTTAACGAGAAATGGAATCTCGGTACGGCAAGGCTCGCACCAGGTCGCCCAAAAGTTGAGCACGACGATGCTGCCGCGGTTCTCTTTCAAACTCCATTCGTTTCCGTCGAGTGTCGTCAGCACCAGATCGGGGACGCCCGGCATCGACCGCTCTGCCTGGCCGCTCGCCGATCCTGCCAATAGAAGAGCGGCAAAAAGGACGGTGATAAATGCTCCACGACTCATCGTCGTCTTTGATGTGAAACCAATGGGGATAAGTTGGTGAAAACTGGGTAGCTGGCGAGTTTGTTTTCGTCCATGACGCCGTTCCGTGCGTTAGGTGTGTGGTGCTTCAGGTTCTAAAACCGCCGAACGCACCAGACGGCAGATGGGATTCAAACTCTCACCCATATCAAACTTCTCCCTACTTGGATGCGCGCCACTGTCGCCTATAGAATAGTTCAATCAAAAAATCTGTTTTTCCAAGGAGAGATCAGGATGTCACGACGTAAGTTTTTGAGCGCAGTTCTGCTCACGGCGTTACTGCTGCCGGCGGGTGTTTTCGGGCAGACCGCTGCTGCCGTAGTAGAGAAGCGGACTGCGGAGTCCCCGGCAACGAAGGTCTATTCCGCGCCAAAGGCCGTCATCGATAGGATCCGGGACGAAGGAATGAATCGCTCTCAGGTTATGCAGACGCTTTCCTACCTCACCGATGTCATCGGCGGACGCCTTACGAACTCGCCAAATATGAAACGGGCGAACGAATGGACTAGAGACACGATGATCAAGTGGGGCATGCAGAATGCCAAGCTTGAACCGTGGGGACCGTTCGGGCGCGGCTGGTCGCTGAAGGGATTTTCCGCACAGGTAGTCGAGCCGCAGGTATTTCCGGTTATCGCTTACCCGAAGGCGTGGTCGCCATCGACAAAGGGTGTCGTGACCAGCGAAGTCGTGTATTTCGATGCAAAGACCGAAACAGATCTCGAAAAGTACAAGGGGAAACTGAGCGGAAAGATCGTGCTGGTTTCATCGGGAGCGCGCGAGGTCAAAGCCGACTTCGATGGAATGGGTACACGACGATCGGAGACGGATCTTAAGAAGTTGGCGGAGTGGACTCCCGCCGCGACACCGCGACAGAATCAGCAGACGGACGAGCAGCGGCGTGCCGCGCGCGAGGCGCTTATCTTCAACATCAAGCGTAACAATTTCCTTCTACAGGAGGGCGCCGCAGTCGTTGTCGATTCCAGCTCGAAAGGTTCCGGCGGAACCCTCTTTGTCGGCGGCGCTGCCGTTGCCCAGGAACTCCCTGCCGACACGATGAACGTCAATCCCCGCGGCGGGCCCCGCCCCTGGGACAAGGCGGCCGAGGCGAGGATGTATCCGCAGATGACGATGACGATCGAGGATCACAATCGTCTTGTGCGCATGATCCAGCTCGGCGTCACGCCCAAAATGTCTGTCGATATCCGCGCGCAATATCACGACGACGATTTGATGGGTTACAACACCGTTGCCGAGATACCGGGAACCGACCCGGTTCTGAAGGATGAGCTCGTGATGCTCGGCGGCCACCTCGATTCGTGGCACTCTTCGGGCGGCGCCACCGATAACGCCGCCGGCTCGGCAGTAGCTATGGAAGCGGCACGAATAATTCTTGCTTCCGGACTGAAGCCGAGACGAACCATACGCGTTGCTTTGTGGAGCGGAGAGGAACAAGGTCTTAATGGTTCGCGCGAATACGTAAAGCAGCAGTTCGGGGAGATGAAGCAGGCCGCGACGCCGGGCCAGGCCGGTGAGCTCGTAAAGACCGCCAATTACGACAAGCTGTCCGCGTATTACAATCTCGACAACGGTACGGGACGAATTCGTGGAGTTTACATGCAGGGGAACGCATCGGTTCGTCCGTACTTCGAAGCGTGGCTCGCGCCGTTTGTTGACCTGGGTGCGACGACACTAACGCTGCAGAACACTAGCGGCACCGATCATCTATCATTCGACCGCGTCGGTCTTCCGGGATTTCAGTTCATCCAGGACGAGATCGAGTACAGTACGCGGACCCATCACTCGAACCAGGACAACTTCGATCGCATCCAGGCTGAAGACATGAAGCAGGCGGCGACCATCATGGCCGCGTTCGTTTACCAGACCGCGATGATGGATGAGAAGATGCCGCGGAAGCCGGTGAGGTAGTGCGACTTCTCGGCAAAGAACCTTGTCGTCGACTGTTTACCGAGCACCTATACTCCCCAAAAGAAACAGCGGGATGGAGGTTACAAAGGGACTTACTCGAGACCGATCCGGGCCAGCAGTTTCGCGAATCGAGGGTCGGACCGAAGCGGATCGAACATTGGCTCGACCTTTAGATAGACAAGCAGCGAATCGCGCTCGCGGAACGCCCGTTCGAGCAAGTCGAAAGCTTTATCGCTCTCACCCAGCGCAGCATATGTTGCGGCGATCAGGGCGGGCGGAGTATATGCTCGGCCCGTCCCCGCCTCCAGATCCCGGAGGATTCCCGTCGCATCCTCCTGCCTTCCCGCAACAACATATGCGATCGCAAGTGAAGCGGCCTCATCCGGGCTATCGCCGGAAAGTGGAATCGCCCTCTCAAATTCCGCAATTGCTTCTTCAGTACGTCCGGCCTGCAGCAAAGCGCTTCCTAGAGACCAGCGAGCCAAGCCCGAATTAGTATCGAGATTCAAGGCTCTTTGGTAAACCTCGATGGCCCTCGCTGAATCTCGCTGAAAGTAAAACGTGTTGCCATAAGACACGATCTTGACTATTGAAAACGGATCAAGTTCGATCGCCCGTTCCAGGTACGGTCTAGACTCGTCGAACCGGCCGAGCAGCATGAGGCGGTATCCGTACATCATTTGGGCGTCGGAATAGTTCGGGTTAATCTCGATGGCACGCGCAAGTGACACTTCCGACCCGATCCAATCGGCATCGTAGAAAAGTTTCACGGAGCCGAGAGACGTATGGGCTTCAGCAAGCGATTCGTCCAACTCGAGTGCGCGCAGGGCCGCTGACTTCGCCAGAGGATAGCCCTCGTTCGGTGCCATCGCACCCCAGCCCGACAACATGTTGTACGAATCCGCGAGTCCGGCGTACGCCATCGCATACCTCGCGTCCTTCTCGATCGCCTGCCGGAAGCTGTCGCGTCCCTTAGCAAACCCGTCATCCGTGGAACGGCTAAGATGATGGCGTCCGATGAGGTAATACTGGTAGGCTTCGTAATTATCCGTCTGGTGCTTGTTCAGTAGATCGGTATCCGCGCCGCTTAATTTGATCTTCAGTTCACGAGTGATCGATCGGGCGATGTCGGCCTGCAGCCTCTCAATATCAGTTATCGTTCGGGTGAATTGCTCACCCCAGATAACAGAGTTGTCCTCCGTCGAAATGAGTTCGGTGCTGACGAAGATAGAATCGCCGGACCGAGTGAAGCGGCCGCGCAAAACCGTCTGTACATTTAGTTCTTTCCCGATTCTTTTTGCGTCCGCCCTGTCATTTCGAAAACCGAACACCGAGTCACGCGACATTACCCGAAGATCAGGGATCCGCGAAAGCGAAAATATAACGCTTTCTGCGAGACCATCACCCAAGTACGCCGACGAAGGTTCGCCGGACGGGTCTTCAAAAGGCAAAACGGCGATAGATCGCGGATAATTCTTGATGTCATTAGAGCTATACCTATAGGTCGCAATACCGGCTACGATCAGCGATGCTACCGCGAGCGTAATAACTAGTGGTTTCGCCGTGAAGCGCCGCCGAGCAGTAGGAGCGACATCGGCGGCAGTGTCCGGGTCGGGTTCTTCGCTCGCGAAAAACCGTGCCGCGTCGGTGGACGTCGAAACATCGGCAATAAACTGATAACCCTTTCCCGGCACGGTCACCAGAAAGCGAGAATCCGTCGCCTGATCCCCGAGAGCTTTTCGGATCGCTGAAACCTGGACGGTCAAGTTCGACTCCTCGACAAACTGGTCCTTCCAAACTGAATCCAGGATCTCCTCCTTCGTCACAACCCGTCCCGCATTACGAGCAAAGAAAACAAGTAGATCGAAGGCCTTTGCGTTGAGAGGAATATTCGTCCCGACGCGCTGTAGCCGTCGACGCTGAGGTTCCAGCGTGAATTCTTCGAATGAGAATGCTTGGATTTGCTCTCCGTTCATGGAGGTTTCCGAAGATTTAGTAACGATTTCCACGAATTCGGGACATTTCGGAGCGGTCAGCTCAATCCTGTACCCGTCGTTTGAAAATGAGCTAAGGCGTTGATTTTAGCAAACGAAAGACACGCTGCGGAACCATGCTCTCCAGGCCGACAAAGGACCCGGCGCATGGAATACCGCGGCAGCAAAGAATAAAAGGAGAAAAAAAATGAGGAAGAATCAATTTTATCTAATGTCGATATCGGTTGCATTCGCGATAGTCATGGCAGGATCATCGTTCGGACAGACAAAGGTGGAATCGTCCTTCGCGGCGAGTCAAGCAATTGTCGGTTCCTGGTATATAACGGTGACGTCTGACACCTTCCCGGTTCCGTTCAAAGGAATGGTGACTTTCGCCGAAGGAGGCGGCGTTGTCGCGTCAGCGCAAGGCGATATCCTGCTTCAGGCACCGCCCGGAGTTCCGCCGGTCGCAACGGCCGCCCACGGCGCGTGGCTCCGGACATCAAACCGGGAGTTTCTGTTTACTTTTCGTCAGATCTTTTATAACGGCGATGGAAGTTATGCGGGCGGAGCGAAGATTCGAAATGCTGCGACGCTTGACGCCTTTTCCAACAGCATGTCCGGTCAGCTGATCGTGCAGTACTACGACGCCAGCGATCAGGTGGTCTTCACTGGGACCGGCAGTTTCACTGCTTCACGTATCGTCGCCGAAACCCTAAATCCGTAGATTCGGTGTCGGCAACAGCGCGGTCGACTGATCGCTGTGGTCGAACGGAAAGAAACCGCAGCAACCTAAACTTGCTGCGGTTTCTTAGCAGCTCGATGTCGAACGGAGACCCTCGTCGGCGTACGCTCATAGATGCGGGTGATGCTTTTGTCCACCCACCCAGTTGGCCCGTAACGGGTTTGCGCGATCGTTCGTTCAAATTCATCGCCTGAATTTGGTAATCGCCTGAATTTGGTAAGTGAGGAAAAATAAGTACACGCCGAAATGCAGCGATACGGCCCAGGCTTTCGGATAGAGGTGGACCGCGTTATCATTTTCGCAGAATCTCCTGAGATACTTCACAGAATGAACAACCTTCAATATCTACGCGGAGCGATCGACGCAGGCGGTTGTGTCAGCAATGCATGGACACTCGTAACGCGCCAGTTCTGGCTTTACATTGGTATTGGCCTTTTGACGGTCTTGCTTATAAGTTGTGTCCCCATCGTGAACTTCTTCTTAATGGGACCGATGCTGGGCGGGTTCTATTATATTGTGCTGCGGGACATGCGCGGCGACCCGGTCGATTTCGGAATGCTTTTCAAGGGTTTTGAGAAGTTTGTCCCTCTGATGGTCGTCGGGCTCATCCAGTCGGCACCTAGCATTGTCATCACCATCATTCAGTACACGGTCGATATCGCACGGCTTGCGGGTGGCCGAGGCCCGCTCGGCGACGATATAAACTTCTTTCAGCCCGGGTCCGATGTACTCTTTGCCGGACTGTCTGCTGTGGTCGTCATCGTCGGTGTATTCGTATTCTTTTTCGCGATCGCCTGGCACTTGGCATTCTCGTTCGCGGTACCGTTAGTTATCGACCGCGAAGCGGAGATCGCCGACGCACTTATTACAAGTCTGAAAGCGGCCACATCGAATGTCGGTGGCCTGATCTTACTATTGATATTACAGATGCTGATATCGCTGCTCGGCTTTATTGCCCTTTGTGTTGGTATCTTCGTCGCGATCCCGGTGATATACGCCGCAAATGTCTTTGCCTATCGAATGGTGTTCCCGTATTTCGATCGGCCTTTCGACGCCGGACCGCCGCCGCCTGAAGCCTACGGGTTTGGACGGGGTCAGCGGTAATCGGTCATAACCTTAGCTCCATAAACAGAGTTTCCGGATTCGGGTTGTCGTAGTACCGAGGGATCTCACGAAAGCCGTACGCTTCATAAAGCTTTACGGCTTTGGCCATTTTTGGCGGGAATGTGTCGAGCCGCATCCGGTCGTATCCGATCTCTCTGGCGTCGGTTATGAGACGCTCGATCAAAGTAACCCCGATCCCGGCACCACGAAATTTGTCCCGGACAAACAAACGCTTCATCTCGCACACCCCGTTGTGGAGTTTCCGCATTGCGATACATCCGGCAAGTTCATTGTCGGAATAAGCAAGGTAAAGACGGCCCGATGGCGCAGCATATTTGCCCGGCAGATTTTTGAGTTCCTCCTCGAAACCCTGGAAGCAGAGATCCAAATCGAGCCAGGCCTCGTATTCGCGAAAGATCTTACGAGCTGCCTCGATCTCCTTATCCATCACGGGCTGTCGAATTTCTATCGCCATAGTGCGTTAATTGAAAATTGCATCTCCGGGCGTTATCGTAAATCAGGTCGATCACCTCATCAAACCATGGACAGACGCTCTTTCATTTCCCGGCTCACTGTTGCATCCGGCGGCCTTGCCCTTGCGTGCGGGAGCCTATCACGGCGTGCCGAGACGATCGCCGCCACCGGCGATGTGACACAGCTTCGCGCGGTCGGCTATGGTGAGCTCATCCCGACCGCCGCCAAGAATACCGGCGAAGTGATGCTCGCCTTGCCGAGGGGTTTCGAGTACAACGTCCTTGGAAAATTCCGGTCAATAATGTCCGACGGTCGTCCGACCCCGCCCCGTCACGACGGTATGTGGACGTTCAAGGTCGGGAACGAATTGCGGCTTGTTCGCAATCATGAGGTGGCGAATTTTAGTTTGCCGAAGGCCGGCTCGGCGATCGGCACCGCGAATCACTACGACGAGACCTGCGGTGGCGGGACGACGACTTTGGTCATCGATCCGCGCACGCGGACTTTAGTTCGGGATTTCGTCAGTCTTTCGGGAACGCTGATAAATTGCGCCGGCGGGCCCACGCCATGGGGCTCCTGGATCTCGTGTGAAGAAACCACAGTCGGCCAGACCGTGCGGACGCTGGCGGACGGGACGAAGCGTGGAGGCTTTCCAAAGCCGCACGGTTACTGTTTCGAGGTGCCGGCGTCGGCAAACACCAACTTGCCGCCGGTGCCACTCAAGGCGATGGGGCGATTTGTCCACGAGGCGGTTGCAGTCGATCGACGAAGCGGCATCGTTTACCTTACCGAAGATTATAACCCCTCGGGTTTTTATCGATTCCTTCCTCACCGCAGCAGACGGCTTGCCGAAGGCGGTGTGCTACAGATGCTCGCGGTCGAGGGCAGGCCTGACTACGATACACGAACCGGACAGAAACAAGGCATACCCCTGCCTGTTAGCTGGGTCACGATCGAAAACCCGGATCCGCCCGAAGCGGACGTCGATTCCCTTGCCGTCTTCAAACAGGGGAAAGCGAAAGGCGGTGCTTCGTTTGCGCGTCTTGAAGGCTGCTGCACCGACGAGAAAGGCAATATTTTTTTCACGGCGACGAGCGGGGGCGACAACCGCGGCGGCCAGATCTGGCGTTATGAACCCGACGGACGCAACGGCGGGCGTGTAACGCTCGTGTTCGAGTCGCCCAGCCGCGAGATCCTCGATATGCCCGACAACATTTGTATCATGCCCGACAGCGATCTCTTGTTCGTGTGTGAGGATAGCGATTACGTCGGAGCCGGCGGAAACTCGGACATCTTTGTTCGTGTCCTGACACCCGATGGCAAGATGGCGGACTTCGCGAAGAACATCGTGCCGAAATTCGAGCGTACAGAATTCGCGGGGACGACGTTTTCGAAAGACGGAAAAACGCTTTTCGTGAATGTTTATGCAACCGGTGTAACGTGCGCGATCTGGGGAGATTGGAGTAAGTTCAGGGCGTAGGCAGAAGCGAAAGTCGAAGGCGGTGAAGGTGGAGCATGCTGCCTTCCGCCTTCTGCCTTCCGACTTCTGCTTTCTGCTTTGAGTTATGCGAAAATGAACGTCGAATGGAATTAGCAGTTGAGAAATATAAGGTCGCTGATGAGCCCTACTATCTGCCGATAGGCAGCGAGGTCGAACTCTTCGAAGCAGCATATGCGGCACGTCTGCCGGCTATGTTGAAGGGGCCGACCGGCTGCGGTAAAACGCGGTTCGTCGAATACATGGCGTACAAGCTGGGCCGTCCGCTGATAACCGTGGCCTGTCATGAAGATCTTTCGTCGACCGATCTCGTCGGGCGTTTTCTCCTCGAGGGCGAAGAAACGGTGTGGCACGACGGGCCGCTGACATCTGCTGTTCGCGCCGGTGCCATTTGCTACCTCGACGAGGTCGTTGAAGCGCGAAAGGACACCGTCGTCATCATCCACCCTTTGACCGATGACCGCCGCCGCCTCCCGATCGAAAAGCGCGGCACCGTGATCGAGGCGCCGTCCGAATTCATGCTCGTCGTTTCGTACAATCCCGGTTACCAATCGATCCTCAAGGATCTCAAACAATCGACACGTCAGCGGTTCGTTGCGATGGAGTTCGATTATCCCAACGCGGATGCCGAGACCGAGATCGTGGCAAAGGAAGGCGGTATAGACGAAGAGACGGCGCGCGACCTCGTGAAGATCGGGCAGAAAGTTCGTAATCTGCGCGGCCACGGACTTGAAGAAGGAGTCTCGACGCGGCTGTTGATCTACGCGGCGCAAATGATCGCTAAAGGTATCTCGCCCGTTGACGCCGCCGAGGTGGCGATATGCTCGCCTATCACCGACGACCGTGAGCTGCAGCGAAGTATCCGCGAGATCGTGACGACGATCATTTGAGAATTATGCTCGAAGCTCGTATCGAGATATCGGACGAACTGGCCGCCCGAGGCTTCAAAAGGGCGATGACACCATTGGCTGCACCGCAGATCGCGGCGTACTACGGGAACAAACTGGCTTTAGTCTGGGTGGTGGTCGCGATCGTCGACGGGATCGCTGGCGCGAGCCACCTGATTTTCTATCACTTGTTAGCACTGATCGCGGTTTGGGTCGCTGCATCCCTGATGCGATACCACGAGTGGTCCGCGGAGATTGGCCGAACGAAGGGATGGAGCTTTCACGCTAAATTGGACGAGGGCGGAGTAACGACGAAACACCAGGATCCCGACGAGCAAAGAGTGAGTTGGAGCTTCTACAAGAACTACGTTGAATACGATTCATATCTGCAGATCGAAGATGAGAACGGCAGTTTCTCGTTCATCCCAAAAAACCCTGAACTTTTTGCACTGATCGAATTTACTAAGCGAAAGATACCCGAGAAATAACGGCCTGGAGTTAGGTCGAATAAGCGGTCTCCTCGAGAATAGTCCTATGTCCCTTCGTGTCGTCGCACATATAACAGCCAGACCGGACACGGTAGACGAAACCCGCGAACTGCTGATGACGTTGATCGAGCCGACACGCGCCGAAGCAGGCTGTGTCACTTATGAACTGCTGCAGAATAATGATGACCCTACCGACTTCACGTTTGTTGAAGAATGGTCCGGGGATGATGCTCTCGACGCGCACCTCGTGACCGAGCATTTGCGGAACGCCGCGGCGAAGGGATCTGACTTGTTTGCCGCACCACCGGACATCCGGCGATATACACTTGTAGCTTAAATTCGGACGACATCCTGTGTCCACCGTCAGCGGGAGTCGCGATCCTCTTTCGCATCGCAGCAGGAGCGGACCTGGAAAGAAGGTTCAAGTAAATCACGCGTTGTCGCATGCAGGCGGTTCGACAACGGACTGAAACGCAGGAGTTCCGCCTGCCGCCGCCGCGGCTGCCGCCGGCGTCGCTCCGTGGGATCTCAACGCGACAACGGTTTTGTTCGTGCTTCGCACTAATGCAGGCGAGGACGCCCGCGTTCCAGTCAATTGGCGAGCCGTCAGAGCACGACGTTCCGTTCCACTTCGATCCCGCCACGAATAACAATCCATGAGCACCAAACAAAACGAAAACAAGTCGCTGACAAATTCGATACCTGCAACCCAAAACTCCCGGCGCGATTTTCTCAAACTCCTCGGCGCCTCGACGGCGGGGATGGTCCTCGCGCCGAATGTTATTTCGCAGCGTCGCAAAAAAACCGCCGTAATTATCGGTGCTGGTTTTGCGGGTCTCGCGGCCGCATACAAACTCAAAACCGCAGGATGGAATGTGACCGTCCTCGAGGCGCGCGACCGCATTGGCGGACGCGTTTTCTCGCACAAGTTCGCGGGGACCGATCTCATCTGCGAGCTCGGGGCCGAGTGGGTCGGTGAAAGTCACGAACGGATCAAGAGTCTCTGCCACGATTTTAAGATCCCGCTTCAAAAGCACCAGTTCGAAGATTATTTGCTGCGCGATGGGCGGGTATCTCGTCCCGGCCAATGGGGATTCTCACCAAAAGCGAGGGCCGCTTTCGAAAAGCTTATTGCCGGTTACGAAAAACTAACGCCGCTCTCTAAGACAAAGCTGGATAAGTATGACTGGTGGACTTATCTCGAAAAGATCGGTTTCACCAACGACGATCTGCTCCTGCGCGATCTGATGGACTCGACCGACTTCGGCGAATCGATCCGTCACGTATCGGCATTCGCCGCTCTCGCCGAGTACGCCGAGTCGAGCCCGAAGAACGAGATGGACTACAAGATGACCGGCGGGAATTCGCGGCTCACTCAGGAACTTGTCGACCGGATCGGAGCCGAAAATATCAGAATGTCCCTGCAGGTTAGTTCGATCACTCAGAGAAGTGGCCGGGTAACAGTCGTCGCATCACCTACGCTTCGCGGCGGAACGAATTTTGAGCTTGTGGCGGACGAGAGAACCACTTTTCATGCCGACGCTGTTATCTGCACCGTTCCGATCAACAGCCTCCTTAAGATCAAGTTCGATCCGCCCCTGCCGGCTGTGCAAAGCGGCGCGGCCGAGCGCCTCACCTACGCTCGCATCTGCAAGAACAGCGTTTTGTATGACGAGCGATTCTGGCGTGACGAAAACTTCTCGATGGTCTCGGATGTAACATCCCACTTTTATTTTCACAGCACTCAATCACAACCGGGTCGGCAAGGAATTCTGACCGCGTACGCGATCGGAGAAAAAGCTGATGTGCTGGCATCACAGTCAGACGACCGGCGCATGCGCATCATCGCCAGTGATCTTGTTGATTTCAACCGTGACGCACCGCGCCTCGCGCGCGGGATCGTGTCCTACGCCTGGCAACGTGATCAGTTCACCGACGGAGCATACGCGCTCTATCGACCGGGCCAGTGGTTCGGGATCCGACCCATCCTCGCCCGTCCGCACGGGAAAGTTTTGTTCGCCGGCGAACATCTCGCCGACTGGCAGGGTTTTATGGAAGGTGCGATCGAGACCGGTGAAGCAGCTGCGGAGAGTCTGGTGATGTATTTTGATGAATCGCCTTGAGAGAAAGCTCGCTAAGCGAGCGACAGCATAAAGCCCTGGCCGTAAGGCCGGGGGAGTATCATCTAAACCGACCGAGCTCGCGAAGCGAGTGACAGATCGTGTTAGTCTGTCGCTCATTCCGCGAGCTCCATTGCTTTGCATGCGAAACCCCGACCCTACGGCCGGGGCTTTATGCTTATGCAGTCTACGACGGCTGAAATCGATTACCGGACCGCCGTCGTCTTTGTTTCCTTCGGATCGTACGGCGTCGCCTGGTAACGCTTCACGGCTTCCTGGGCGTTGTCGTAGTTATCGCCTAGATCGGCCGCACGCTTGTAAGCGGCAACAGCTCGCGCGCGGTCACCCTTCGCATCGTACGCATTGCCCATCTTGATGTTCGACCAGACCGACAGCCACGGCGGGCTGAGGTTGCCGCTCAACGCGGCCTTGAAATTGTCGATCGCGAGATCGTAATTTCGCTGCTCGAGGAACAGGAGGCCCAGATGGTAATAGATCCACGAGTTCGAACGATCGAGCTTCAACGCTTCTTCAAACTGCGCCTGTGCTTCAGCGTAGCTACCTTCCTTGAACCGCTCGATACCCCGTCGGGCGATCGACGAGACCCGCAAGTCCGGCGAGATGCGAAGCAGTTTATAGTTCGGATCGATAACGACATTCAAAGGCTTACCCGTCGATTCGATATTGAAATCGGCGCTCGCCTCGTCCATCTGGAGAACCTGTGTATGCAAGCCGTTCTCGCCCTCGCTCCGAAGCTGCACTTCCACGGGTAGACGCAGGTTGTCATAATTCTGTTTTACCGTGCCCCGTGCGACGAACTTCCCGCCGCGTGTGCGGATGATCAGATAGTCCGACGTAAATTCCGGTACACCCGTGCCTTCGACCCAGCGTGCAAAGAAGTAGCGAAGGTTGTCACCCGCAATGCGTGAAGTAAGCTTTTCAAACTCGTCGATCGACACATTCTTCCCGCGGTTTTCCTGAAGATGCGTGCGGAGAAGCCGGTTGAACTTTTGCTCACCAAGTGTGTCACGAAGCAATTTGAATACAAACGCGCCCTTCGCGTACATGATGTACTGGTACGCCGTCGACTGGTCATCAAGATTTGCAGGTGCACGAATGAGCGATGCCGTCTGTTCAAAAGTCAGCGATTTCTCGAGAAGCTCTCTCCGCAGGTTATCGAGCTGGGCGCCGGTGAGCTGGCTTTCGCGAAGAGCATACGCGCTGTATTCGGCCAGACCCTGCGAGAGCCATGCATCGTCGAACGATTTCAAACCGACCGTCAATCCCCACCATTGATACGCCGCTTCGCGCTGCAGCCGCTCGGTTGTGATGTCGCGTGCCTCGGCGAACTGCCGGTCCGCGATGAAAAGCATTCCGGTAGAGGAGTAGAAATCAAGACTCTCGTCGTCTATCTGCACGACGATGAGCTTCTTGCCCATTGCCGGCTCGCCAAATTTCTTTGTGTAAAATTCCAGCGCCTTGCCTAGCGTTTCACCGTAGCCGATAACCTGCTGATCGCCGCCCGGCTTGGTAAAGAACTGAATCTCGTAACCGCCCACGTTCAGGTTTCTGGTCGTGTACTTTCCATACGCGAGATTTCCGATGAGCGCGGGCTTGGACTGGACGAAGCGATACTTACCTCCGGCATTCGCGACGGGCGCATCACTATAACCGACCACCTGCAGTCCGCCGGGAACCGATATGGTGATATCCGAAGTCGCAGGGTCGGCTGCATAATCGTGGAACGGGAACCACCGGGCGGCATACATGAGATACCCGTGGCTCTCGCCGATATAAGCCAATCGCTTGTTGAGAAGCGGTCCTCCGCTTGGCAGATTGAGCACACCGCCGTATTTGAACCGCAGCGTGACCGGCGTACCTTTTACGACGTCGGTTCCGAGATCGACGCGGACGTGCGGACCAAGGTCGGACGTTCCGCCTGCCTGATCCTGAACAAAAGTAACGTCACCGGCGGCAGTACTCGCGGCCGTGACAGCCGGTTTCCCTTTTCCGGCAGCCGGGGCCGCAACCGGGGCCGAACCGACACGGGTGATCCCGTCTACCTTCAGCGAGCCGTTCAACTCGAACGCAACTGTCCGGGTATCTTCCCCCGGCACAAAGGTGACGTCGGCCGTCGCCGTCAGCTTGTTATCGACAGGCGACAGATCGGCGTTGATCACGTAATTCGTGACATCAAACGGCGTCCGCTTGGTCTGCTGGGCAAAAACGGCCGCAGAAAGCACAAAGATCGCAGCGATCTGGAGGGAAAATCTAAACAAATTCTTCATTACGTTCTTCTTAACCTGGTCTCTTAAAGATGCGTTTCTATGATGTTACACCCGGTAAAAGCGTTTGCCATGAGGCCGTATTCTGCGCCGAGGTTCAGAGTGCGGGCTTCAGCCCGTATCCGCGACCTGAACACGAGCGAAAGCTCACACTCTGAACTCTAGCGGACAAAAAAGGATTCGAGATAATCCACGGCAGGTCAGAACCGGGAGCGGTAGCGACCGGGGTTTCACCTGACATATATCGGGTTCGAGATTATCCACGGCATTTTATCGAACGGCGGGCCGAGATCGTCTCGATAGACCTCGACTCGGTAAACGCCGGGGCCGTCGAGCTCAAAAGAAAATTGTTCAACGACGACGCCCTGGCCGACAATTGCTCCGTTTTTGAATCCAACAACGCGTGAGCCCGGAGGTGACACGACCCGAAAGTTCATTAAGAGCTCATCCGGTTGGTCGCCCGCTTGATAGCGGTTGTGGGCTATGCCGGCTCCTATCGCTTGAAAGGAAAACCCGGTCGTATCGCCCAAAACATCGAATCCAACAAAGTATCGTCCGGCCCTCATAGCTTCCACCAGACTCTCCCGATCGAACGCCCTGTCCTTTTCGATCAACACATGCAGCCGAGCGATCCGGAACATCGTCTCGTACGGATCGAGCTTGATGCCCATCGGCTTGTTCCCGGCATCGTCACCGAACAGGTGAAAGCCTATATTCGAATGCGCGTCCGTTCCTGCAAAGAGCGATATGCGTCGGTTCGAAGCGATCTCATCGAACTTCGCGAGGTTCGCATCGGGCCTCGACCAACCCTTCGCCAGCATCAGCCCCGGATAACTCGGATACGTCCAGATCAGATCGCCGAGCGCGAGGAGTGGGTTCATCCGTTTCGCGGCGGTGTGGAGGCTGAAGACCTCGATGCCGTCGAACGCGGAATCCCAAGACTTAAAACGCTCAGGGTACGTGATCAGCGCGAGCTTGTTCTCGCGACGCGCCGCGTCAAGGAAAGCGCCCGTACCCCGCATCCTCGCCTTTACCGCTTCGCCTCCGCCGGGGATCAGCAGAAAGCGATCGCTGTCCGCTGTCTCGACTTCATTCCCGCCGACGAACAGAGTCTTTCCGTACACACCGTTCAATGTCATCGCAGCGGTATCCACCGTGTCCGAGATGTGCTCCGTCATCAGCACAAAATCGAGATCGTTCGCATTGGCGGCCGCGATCAGCTCGCCAAACGTCCCGCTGCTGTGCCCGCCGATGTTCGTGTGAGCATGGATGATGCCCTTGTACTCTTTGAAGTTGGGATCGGTGTGCGTCGTCCGCTGCGCATCAAGCTGGGCGATCTTCTCGGCGAGCTTCCCGGTTTGATAGCGGCGATACATGAACGGGACCTGCGCCAGTAAGAGCAGGATTAGCAGGACGAGAAAAATTCTCTTTACGATCTTCTTCACTGCAGATGATGGATATACTCGTGATGTTTAGTGTGATTCGTGCGTTTAGTGGTTAATGATCTTCCTTGCTATCAATTCAGGAAACTAAACATCGCGAAATGTAATCAACACACTTCAGATTCCGACTCTCACCCACCCGCTCACGCGGGGTACTCACCTGCCGCTCTTCCGTCTTCGCAGGCGGAACTGACCTCCGTCAGGCGTGAAACTCTTTCGCGTATAGGTTACATTGATTCACGC
>DASUSJ010000334.1:0-6705 GCA_036375155.1 Pyrinomonadaceae bacterium | reverse complement strand
AAGTCGCCCGGAACAAGCAGCGCTGGATCATGCCCTCGCTTCAGGCGCGTCGCCCTCATGAGTAGGCATGAGATTTTGCGATTCTTCGTATGTAAATACTCTCGATTTTGTAACGAACCGGACGCCAAGCGGGATCTCGAGCGAGAAGCTGGCACCGCGTCCCTCGGTGACGTCGATGGTCAGTTCGGTATGCTGCCAGAATTCGAACTGGTCCTTCGCCATAAAGAAATCGCAACCGGCGACCTCGCCGAGCCAGACGTCCGACGATCCGACCATGAACTCACCCTTCGGATAGCACATCGGCGACGAGCCGTCGCAGCACCCGCCAGATTGGTGGAACATCAGCTCGCCGTTTTTGGCTCGGAGTTGTTCGACGACCGCGGCGGCTTCGGGTGTAATTTTTACTCTCTTGATCATTCCCAAGTTTTTGGTTCCTGTTCGGGCAGCGAGTGCCCCGGATACAAAACTAATTCTTTATCTCGGGCTGGTGCTCTTTCGTGATGCGGATAAGAAATCGCAAGGCTTGGTTCACCGCCTCAGAATCGGGAAATACTTTTGCGACATCAACGTCAAGCAGGACCGCATTCTCCTGCAATAAGCGGCGGCCTTCTCCGATCTTTCTGACTTTCAGAGTAGAAAGATCGTATCCAGGTTCAAGTTCGTCATTCAAATTTTCCGTGCTCATATGTTCTGCGCTCTTGCGGTGTTAATTCTCGGGCACTTATGATCCTTATCTTATCATTCCGCTCCGTGTACGAGACGATCAATAATCGCCCTTGGTTGGATTCGCCGACAATGAGGACCGGTGCTCGTCAATGGAATGCTTCGGATCGTAGAAATCAACGAAGAAAAGATCCTCGAAAACGGTCACGGCCTCGTCGAATCTCACACCGTGTTTTATGCATTGAGTTCGGCTTTCTCATCGTCCCATTCAAAGATCATGTTTTATTTTGCTCACAGGAGCCGACGGGCGGTGTGTTTAGGAAGCGAACCGTTCGGATAACACATCGGCGAAGATCCATCGCGGCATCCGCCGGATTGGTGGAACATCAGCTCGCCGTTCTTGACCTTGAGCTGGTCGACGGCAGCCTCGGCGTCGGGGTAATTCTGACACGTTCTATTCTATCGCCTGCCATAAACTATTGTCGCCACTACTTCGCGGTCCATTTTCTAGCGTTTTCGATCGAGGGCGTGATCGCGGCCTTATCTAAAATGTTCTGTGGCCAATCTGTCTGGAGGTCCACCGTCGACAAACTCTCTGAATCCGATCCATCAAATGTCCACACCGGAAGGAGCCCGTCCTCTTCTACGCGGAAGTAATCCGGCTCTTTTGTGTAAGGCAACAAGATTACTTTTGTAGTTTCGAAAAAGGAGCCGGCGATGAACTCCACCACGGCACCATTACGGTCACCATTAACGTCTAGAAAACGTAAGAAACGAAACGGCAAAAATCCTTTGAAATTCAAATCGGTCGTAAAGTAATACCAAGTACCGCCTTCGATACTTATTTTGTTTGAATTCGACACCTTATTTGTTCGCGGCTGGTAGCGGCTCTCTCTGTCGCCCCTACGGGGCTTGGATTCGGGATGGCTCGTTAACCCCGGGTTTCGCTTGGTCTCCACCCGGGGCTACAAACATGTCGCTGCTCTGCAGCGGGCAATCCGAAGGCGGCCACGCGAGGTGGTATCTCGAATCCGCAATCCGAAATCCCAAATCCGCAATCCCAAATACTAAAAGAATCCCATCGCCTTCTTATCGTAAGAGATGAGCATGTTCTTCGTCTGCCGATAATGATCGAGCATCATCAGATGATTCTCGCGGCCGAAGCCGGACTTCTTATAGCCACCGAACGGCGCGTGGGCTGGGTAGTTGTGATAGTTGTTTACCCACACGCGGCCGGCCTGGATCGCACGCGGTACGCGGTAAAGCTCGTGAGCGTCACGCGTCCAAACCCCTGCACCGAGACCGTAGAGCGTGTCGTTTGCGATCTCGATCGCTTCGGCTTCATCCTTGAACGTCGTCAGCGCAGTGACCGGTCCGAAGATCTCTTCCTGGAAGACGCGCATTTTGTTGTGGCCTTTTACGATGGTCGGCTCGATGTAGTAGCCGTCCTCGAGATCGGGATTCTTATACGCGTTGCCACCGGCGAGAACTTCCGCTCCCTCGTCCTTGGCGATCTGCAGGTAGTTGAGAATTTTCTCGTACTGGTCCTTGCTCGCCTGTGCACCCATCATCGTCGCCGGATCGAGCGGATGGCCCATCTTGATCTGTTTGGTACGTTCGACAAACCTCGGGATAAATTTGTCTGCGATCGATTCCTGAACGAGTACACGTGACGGGCATGTGCAGACCTCCCCCTGGTTAAGAGCAAAGAGCGTCGCACCCTCGAGACACTTGTCGAAGAATTCGTCGTCGGCATCCATCACGCTTTCGAAGAAGATGTTCGGCGACTTGCCGCCGAGCTCGAGCGTTACCGGGATCAGATTCTGCGATGCGTACTGCATGATGAGACGGCCCGTCGTCGTCTCGCCCGTGAACGCCACCTTCGCGATCCGTTCACTCGTCGCGAGCGGCTTGCCGGCCTCGACGCCGAATCCATTGACGATATTCAAGACGCCCTTAGGCAGCAGGTCGCCAATCAGTTCCGCCCAGACCATGATGCTCGCCGGCGTTTGCTCGGCAGGTTTGACGATCGTGCAGTTGCCCGCCGCGAGTGCCGGCGCGATCTTCCATGTCGCCATCAGCAAAGGGAAGTTCCATGGAATGATCTGCCCGACGACGCCGAGCGGCTCCTTGATGATCACCGATAGAGTGTTTTGATCGAGTTCCGATGCGCTCCCTTCTTCGGCGCGGATCACGCTTGCGAAATACCGGAAATGATCGATCGCGAGCGGCAGGTCCGCGGCCGTCGTTTCACGGATCGGTTTGCCGTTGTCCCAAGTCTCGCATCGAGCGAGAAGGTCGAGATTCTCCTCCATGCGGTCGGCGATCTTAAGGAGAATGTTGCTGCGCTCGGTCGCAGATGTTTTGCCCCATGTTTCAAACGCGGCGTGAGCGGCGTCTAATGCCGCCTCGATGTCAGCTTCATTCGAACGGGCGACCTTGGTGAAAGATTTGCCATCAACGGGCGAGATACAATCAAAGTACTCACCGCTCTTCGGGGCGACCCACTCGCCGCCGATGTAGTTTTCGTATTGTTCTTTGAACTTAGGAATGTCGAAAGACTTTTTTACTGCGTCCATGATGATTCTCCTTGTGTTGCATTTGGGACCTGCTGGGACAGGCCCGCGGATGAGTTGTACGGAATGCCTCAATTGTAGCACCGCACAATCGTGATGCAATACAAAACGCAGTCGTCTCCTTCCGTGTGTTCCGTATGTTCGGGGTTCTCCTCCGTGTGTTCCGCGGGTTACGGCGTTCCGAGGTTCGCTAGTTCGCGTGTTTCGTGTCCTTTTCGTGTGGGAAGTGTGGTTGGTGGTTCAAAAGCCGGAACCACGAATCACACGAACCACACGAAAAAGACAATCTGCTCCGTTTCTTATACAGACGAGGAAACTTACGGAACAGGAGATCATTCCGGCACTTCAGCCGGAGGGGCCGACACCGGTAGATGTTCTCTCAAATATCTCGTCAACAAACTGTAAAGGTGAAGCGTCGTACCTTCGCCCTCGAATATGCCGTGCGAGCGGTTGGGGTAGGCCATCATCGTGAACGGTTTATTTGCGGCGACAAGCGTGTCGATCAATAGCTCCGTACCCTGGTAGTGGACGTTGTCGTCACCGGTGCCGTGGACGATCAGAAGATCGCCTTTCAAGTTCTTCGCGAAGGTGATCGGCGCCGCGTTCTTGTAGTCCTCGGGGTTGTCCTTTGGCAGCCCGAGGTAACGTTCGGTGTAGATAGTGTCGTAATACCGGTTGTCGGGGACAGGGGCCACGGACATACCCATCTTGTAGATTTCCGGATAGCGAAACATCGCGTTCAAGGTTGCGACGCCACCACCGCTCCACCCCCAGATCCCGACACGCGACGGATCGATAAAAGAGTTCTTTGCGATGATCGCTTTTGTCGCGTTCGCCTGGTCCTGCGAGTTGAGAACGCCGATCTTTCGATAGATGCTCTTGCGGAACTGTCGCCCACGCGGAGACGGTGTGCCGCGGTTGTCGACGCTGGCGACGATGTATCCCTCCTGCGTGAGCATCAGGAACCACAGATAATAGGTTCCCTGCCAATTGTCCGTCGCGATCTGCCCCGCCGGCTCGCTGTAGGCGAAGAATAGGACCGGATATTTCTTTGCCGGGTCGAAATCGGGTGGCTTCATCATATAGCCGTCGAGAGCGACACCGTCACCGATGTCGACTCTGATGAATTCATGCGTGCCCTTCTGCAGCTTGTCGAGTTTGGCTTGCAGCGCGGCATTGTCTACGATCGACCGCACGACCGATCCGTTCGACAGATCGATTAGAGAGATCTTCACCGGCTTTCCGAAGGATGATGAATTTTGGACGGCCCAGCGACGATTCGGCGAGATGTTATAGCTGTGCCAGCCATTATTCGCGGCAGGCGTGACTCGCTCGGGCTGGCCACTGCCGTCCAACTTATTCCGGTAGAGATATCTCTGAGTCGCGTTCGCGGGTGAAGCCATGTAGTAAAGCCAGCCGCCCGGTTGGTCAACCGCCTGGACATCGATCATGTCGAATTCGCCTTTTGTGATCGGGCGAATGTCCTTGCCGTCCGCGGACACCGAATAAGCATGCCGCCATCCGGTCCGCTCGCTTACCCAAAGAAAACGTTTGCCGCCTTCAAGCCAAGTCATGGATGGCAGTTCGAGATCGATCCATGCCTCGTCTTTTTCGACAAGGATGCTGCGGACGTTTCCGGAGGCGGCGTTGGCGACCAGGATAGTTAGCGTATTCTGCAGCCGGTTAAAGTGCTGGAGATAGATCTCCCGCGAATCGGCGGTCCAATCGACCGAGACGAGATAGGTGTTTCGCGGATCGCCCGGTGTCTTCATCCACCGGATCTCGCCACCGTCGGCACTGATCACGCCGGCGCGGACCGCGGCGTTCGTTGTGCCAGCTTTCGGGTAGGGGATCCGAGTCAGTGACGGATACAGTCCGGTCGTGTTGTTGAGAAGGATAAAATCCTCGATGCCCGATGCGTCGAATTGCCAGAACGCGATCGACTTTCCATCCGGGCTCCAGCGCCAGCAATCGCGTAGGTTGAATTCTTCCTCGTTCACCCAATCTGACGTGCCGTTGATCATCGTCGGCGAGCCGTTTGTCGTCAGACGGGTGATCTTTCCGGTGTCGACGTTCTCGACATAAAGGTCGTTCTCGCGGACGTATCCGACACGGCTCCCGTCCGGCGAAAACTTTGCGAACATCAGCGTCGAAGGCTTGGCGTCGCCGCCAAGTTTCGTCAGTTTTCCCGATGTGGGGTCGAGCACCCAGTAGTCGCCCTTCGTGTTAAGACGCCAGACTTTTTTCGAATTCGTGTAGATCAAAACTCGCCGATCGTCCGCCGACCATTCGTACCCGTTGATGGCGAGCGGCTTTGTTTCGCCCGAGGGGATCAACTTCTCTGCGGACAGCAGAACATCGCGTTTGTTCGTCGCCGCCTCGTAGCGGACCAGGTCCATCGAGCCTTTCAGTGTCGGCGAAGGCTCGAGTTTCGCGAAAGAGTTGCCGTCCTTTAGCCATCGAAAGCCGCCAAAGCTCGCTGGCTGGAATTCGTTTCCGGCGAATATCCGCTCGACAGTCAGCCGGGAAGCATCCGCTTGCTGGGCCTCGGCAGCGTACGGCAGGAGAAGCAGGAGAACGAACAAAAAGCGGAACGGGCGATCGATCTTAGGTTTCATACTTAGGTTCTTAAGACGGGAGAGATAAAAAAATGTTTCAATCGGCCATTAGCTTAGTTCACCACACGCATTTCGTGTGCTCGTCTGTTCCGTCTTTAGGTCGTATCCCGCGGTGTCCGTAATTCAGTGTATTCAGTGTATTCCGTGTTGGATTTAATTCGGGAACCACGTAATACACGGAATGCACCTAAAAGACCCGGAAGACGGGACCGCGGAATACGCGCAAGCCACGGAAAGCACCGATACCGTATACGAACATCACGGAAGACACGAAATAGGCAAAAAGAAGCTACGTGATCCCCATCTTTCCATATACATCAGCGAGCGTCTCCCGGGCGATCGCGCGAGCCTTGTCCGCACCGGGTTTGAGAATCGAATCAAGTGTCGCGTCGTCGAACTGATGAACCCGCTCCTGGAACGGTCGCAGAAACTCGACCACGGTTTCGGCTAACTCAGTTTTGAAATGCCCGTAGCCTTTCCCCTCGAAATGCTGCTCGGATTCCTCTACGGACTTTCCCGTTAGCAGATGATAGATCGTCACCAGGTTCGTTATCGCCGGACGTGATTCGTCAAATCTTATTTCGGTTCCGGAATCCGTAACTGCCCGTTTGATTTTCTTCGAGATAGTGTCGGCATCGTCGAGCAGAAAAACTGAACCATTAAGGTTCTCGTCCGACTTCGACATCTTCTTCTCCGGTTCCTGCAGGGATTTGATATTCGCTCCGACGGGTGGAATGTAGGGCTCGGGAACTTTGAACGTCTCGCCAAAATCCCGATTGAAGCGTTCAGCAAGATCGCGAGTCAGTTCGAGATGCTGCTTCTGGTCTTGTCCGACGGGAACGAGGTCG
>DASUSJ010000333.1:0-4030 GCA_036375155.1 Pyrinomonadaceae bacterium | reverse complement strand
TATCGAGCCATTTCTCGTCGCCACGTCGGTAAACCTCATCCAGGCCCAGAGGCTCATCCGCCGCGTCTGCACCGGCTGCAAAGAAGAAGTGCACTATCCGGCCGAAGCCTTGGTAGAGATCGGATTCCCGGCAGAGGAAGCGAAGACTTTGAAGATGTATCGCGGCCGCGGGTGCGAAACCTGTCTTAACACCGGCTACAAAGGCCGTATCGGTTTGTACGAAGTAATGGAAGTTACGGATGAGCTGCGTGAGCTGATCATCATCGGTGCCAGCGCGATCGAATTGAGAAGAAAAGCGATCGAGCTCGGCATGATAACTCTGCGTGAATCGGGGTTATGCAAATTAAGGGAAGGAATCACTACGGTCGAAGAGGTTGTCAAGGAAACGGTTCTCTAGTTTTTGGAGGAAATATGCTATTTAGGGCAATTGCATTGACTTTAGCTTTGTTGATCGGGATCGGCACGATCATTCCGCTGGGAACGGATTCTGCAGAGGCGGGACCGCGTAAATCCAGAAAGTACAAAAAGAATAAAAAGTACAAGAAGTATTCCAAGCGCTGGTGGCGTCAATATCGCGCACGCATGAAGCGGAAACGCGCCCTGCAGGCTCGTCGCCGTGCCATGCGGCTGCGCCAACTGCGTCTCGCACGCAAGCGACGACTTTCCGGAAAGCGGACCACGAAACCCGTGGTTGCGAAAAAGGCCGCTGCGCCCGCAGCCGAGAGTTCAGTTGCTATGCTGCCGTCCGGACACGCTGCCCCGTCGGGATGGCGTCGCGGATCCTCGACCACCGGCGAAGTTAACTTTAGCGTCGACAACGGCAACGGCTCGGCTTCCATTTCCGTTGTTGGACCGGCGACCGGCACAACGGTCGACACAGGCCGGCACCGAACGGTCGGCGGCGTGCCGACGACGGCCCTTCGCCGCGAGGTCATCAACCGCATGGTCCGGGAGAACGGCTGGGTGGTGAATGATTATCAGAAATCGATCGGCAACCGGTCGGTCTATGTGGTCGTCGCCCAATCGCAAAACAACGGCCGCGTTCATTCCAGAATGTTTTATTTCACCGAAGCAGACGGACGCATATACAGCGTCGCGACCAACTCCGCGGCAGAAGCGGCGGATCGCATCGCTGAAGAGTCCGAAAAGGTGATCTTCTCGCTCGCCGGTCCGCGTCCTGTGCAGCAGGCCTCTGTCCGCGAGGAATAAGACCGTTAGTCGTTCGTTGTTCGTTGCTCGTAGCCGGTTAAGTCACGCCGCCACCGCGCAACGAACAACGATCAACGAACAACGATCAACCATCGACGATCACACGATCAACGAAAACGAACCAACTATATGAGCTTCGATCCAAACGTCAGCGCAGAATCACAGATCACGCTGCCCGAGCTTCTGAAAAAGATGACGGACGCCGGCGGCTCTGACCTCCATCTCACGACGAACTCGGCTCCGCAGGTGCGTGTCCACGGCCACCTGTCGCCGCTTCCGGGCTTCGCTCCGCTGACGCCCGCCGATACGAAGCGTCTTGCGTATTCCGTGCTTACCGACGCGCAAAAGCATCGTTTCGAGGAAAACCTCGAGCTCGACTTTTCGTTCGGTCTGAAAGGAATGTCACGTTTTCGTGCCAACCTCTTCAACCAGAAAGGCGCGGTCGGCGCCGTCTTTCGTTCGATCCCGTACGAAATAAAGTCGTTCGAAGCTCTGGGACTTCCCCCGGTGGTGTCGGACCTTTGTAAAAAGCCACGCGGGCTGGTACTTGTAACCGGGCCGACAGGTTCCGGTAAATCGACCACCCTGGCTTCGATGGTCGACAAGATAAATATCGACCGCCACGATCACATTCTGACGATCGAGGACCCGATCGAGTTTCTTCACAACCATAAGAATTGTGTCGTAAATCAGCGCGAGGTGGCGGCCGATACCCATTCCTTCGCCGCGGCCCTTCGAACCGCACTTCGCCAGGACCCGGACATCGTTCTCGTCGGCGAAATGCGTGACCTCGAAACGATCGAGATGGCCCTGCGAATCGCGGAAACCGGTCACTTGACCTTCGCCACTCTTCACACGAATTCTGCGTACTCGACCATCAACCGTATCATCGACGTTTTTCCGTCCGCACAGCAGGCGCAGGTCCGAACGCAACTCTCGCTCGTGCTCGAAGGAATCATGTGTCAAGCCCTCCTACCCAAGGCTTCCGGAGACGGACGTGTAATGGCACTTGAGATCCTGGTCCCGAATGCGGCTATTCGTAACCTCATCCGCGAAGATAAGATCCACCAGATCTACTCGATGATGCAGACCGGCCAGGACAAGTTTGGGATGCAGACGTTCAATCAGGCTCTCGCGACGCTTGTTCACAAGCGCCAGATAACGCTCGAGGTCGCGATGCAGCGAACATCGAACGCCGACGAGTTGAAGGAATTGATCGAGCGAGGTTCAGGCCTGAATCAAACCTATGTTGGAACCGCAAAGCCCGTACTTCGACCGCAAGGTCAAGGGAGTCCGTACGCACAAGGCCGGCCCGTCGGCCAGCGTCCGCCGGCACGCTGACGAAAACTTTCGAGAGGAGCTAGAGAAAAGAAATGCCTACATACGCCTTTAAAGGAAGAAACCGACTTAACGAAATGGTTACGGGCGAGCGCGATGCGGCGAGTCCCGCAGAGCTGCGCACGCTGCTTCGACGTGAACAGATCGTAATGACGCAGGCCTCGGAAAAAGGCCGCGTTGTGTCTATTCCGAAGCTGGGCCGCAGAAAGAAGGTCGGCGCCAAGGAACTCGCGGTTTTCACCCGGCAGTTCTCGGTAATGATCGACGCGGGTCTGCCTCTCGTGCAGTGTCTAGACATTCTTGCCGAACAGCAGCAGAACGCCTTCTTTAAGGACGTCCTACGACAAGTTCGCCAGAATGTAGAGGAAGGCGCCACGCTTTATGCCGCTCTCGAAAAGCATCCCAAAGTTTTCGACTCGCTCTACACGCATATGGTCGAAGCCGGTGAAACCGGCGGTGTCCTCGACCTGATCCTTCAGCGCCTCGCGACTTTGATCGAAAAGGTCGTGAAGTTGAAGCGCAGCATTTTATCGGCGTCGATCTATCCTGCGGCAGTCGTGCTGGTCGCTATCGCTGCGATCGCGGTCATCATGGTAGTGGTGATCCCGCAGTTCGAACAGATCTTTATCGGTCTGCTTGGTCCGGGTGAGCTGCTCCCTCTGCCGACCCGAATCGTCATGGGGATAAGTAACTTCCTGGCCGGCTGGGGCGGACTCGGACTGTTGCTCGGCATCATCGGCGGAACGATCGGCATCCGGTACTACTACAAGACGGAAAAAGGCCGCTGGCAGATCGACACCCTCCTGCTGAAGCTTCCGATCTTCGGATCGATCCTTCGGAAGATCGCCGTTGCCCGCTTCTCCCGAATACTCTCGACGCTGCTTTCGTCGGGTGTTCCTATTCTCCAGTCACTGGACATCACTGCTAAGACTGCCGGTAACGTCGTGATCGAAGACGCGATACTCAAAGTTCGGGCGGGTGTGGAGCGTGGTGAAAACTTCGTCGAGCCGTTGAAGGCGACGAATGTGTTTCCGCACATGGTCGGACAAATGATCGGCGTCGGTGAGCAGACCGGTGCTCTCGATGCAATGCTCGGCAAAATCGCGGACTTCTACGAAGAAGAGGTTGATTCGGCAATCGCAGATCTTCTCGCGATGATCGAACCCGTGCTGATCGCATTTCTTGGCGTCACCATCGGATCGATCGTCGTTTCGATGTACTTACCGCTGTTCACCCTTATCGGAAAGCTAGCCGGCGGAAATAAATAGGCCCTTTCCCTCTCTTCAAGAAAGGCGGCTCGTCTTCGAGCCGCCTTATTTTTTGTGTACAGCATTAACTAATTTTCGAGATCGCTTGCGAGTTTGATGTCGTCAGTGGCGCCCGCGAGCTTAAAGTAACTTGCGGTAAACAGGACTCCCCACACCAGATCCAGAGCCGCACCGCCGACGATCGAGCCTGCAACCTTTCCTTGCCAGTAGAGATA
>DASUSJ010000332.1:0-3744 GCA_036375155.1 Pyrinomonadaceae bacterium | reverse complement strand
TATTTTGACGACGATGATGATGCTATCCGGGTGACGACGTCTCAGGTCATACATAAGCCGGGGGATCCGATCGCTGTGCGGATCGAGGCGACCATCAAAACCGGTACGGTTTACGTTGATATTGTGAGCGGCTGGACAGTTGTCGAATCCAGGTATACAGCTCTCAGAAACGGGCGGGCCGAAATTCAAATCCCATATAGCGAGAAGTTCAAGGGTGAGCTGAAGGTCGCCGCCTACATGGAAGAACCCGGCGATGTCGATGACATTATTGAATCAACATTCGGCGTCATTTATCCAAGCCGACAGGGCATCAGCGTCGAGGCAAGCTTCGACAAGGCGATATACAAGCCTAACGAAGAAGCGTCGGTGAAGTTCGGCGTCATCGATGCCGTCGGGACCGCGGTCGAGAGCGCTCTTGGAGTTGTCGTTTTCGACAGGGCGGTTGAAGAGCGAGCACGCACTGATGCGGATTTCGCCGGCGTGTTCCGTGGGCTTTCTGGATGGTTAGGCTACGGAGGGGCGTTCGCCGGCGTAAACGTAAAGGACCTCAACGAACTCGATCTCACAAAACCGATCTCTCCGGAGATACAACTCGTCGCCGAACTGATTCTCCACGATGTCTATTACGATCCGAAAGTATTTCATAGCAAGAGCTACTACGACGAAGCAAAGTCCATCTTCGCAAGCTCGGTGAGCGTACAGATGCAGCCCGTAGCGAACGCGATGCGTTCAGCGTACGAGTTGCAGAACCATCTTCACGCGACGAACGAAAACGGCCTTCGCAGCATCCTCGAGCGCTATGGCGTTGATTTCGACGATCTGCGTGATCCCTGGGGAACCCAATACGTCGCCGTGTTCTCGATCGACAAGACGCGCGACATCGTGACCATCAAATCGCTTGGACCGGACAAGACCCTTGCGACGGATGACGATTTCACGGCATATACAGCCGGCTTTGAGTATTTCACTCCGATCGGGCGCGCGATCGACACGGCAGTGAACAACTACAACGCCCGCACGGGAAAATTTATCCGCGACGAGCAGACGCTTTTTGCCGAACTCGGCATAAGGGAATTGCGCGACCGGTTTGGACGCCCCTACAAGATCGTGACGGACAGCGACGGTCGTTACCTGCAGCTTCGCGTCCAGAGTGACGGGCCCGGAGACACAAGCAACGACGATTTTTTTGTTTGGACCAGCCGCATCGAGTTTTTCGCAGGTGTTAGTAAAAAGATCGCCGCGATCCAGTCGGCAGTAAAGCGCGCTCCGACGACTGAATCCGCCTTCAGATCCTCGCTTAAAGAAAAGGGAGTTGATCTCGACAATGTGCGGGATGGCAACAACAATCCGGTGTACGTGGTCGTCGACCAGCGATCGCGGCACTGGGACCGCGTGACATTTGAAACTGTGCGCGATTTCGGTGACGAGAAGAGTGTCGAAAGACGTCTGGTTACACCGGTAACACAGCAGATAATGCAGTTCACGATCCGCGGGGTCGGACGCGACGGGAAACAAGGAACGTATGACGACGTGACGCTTACCCAGATCGTGCACGTGCTGTCGGAACAGGCGAAGGACGATCCGAAGCCTGTTACGGTTGTGCGGCCCGTCCGATACGCGAGCGGGACCGGGATGATCGCCGGGACGATCTCCGATGCGTCCGGTGCGGCCGTTCCCGCGGCGACGGTTACCGCTACCAACTCCGAGACGGGTCACGAACGTTCCGTTACGAGTAATGACGAGGGGAAATTTCTGATAGCCAATCTTCCGGTTGGCACTTATACCGTAAAAGTAACGGCGCCGAATTTCAAACACTCAATTGTTCAGAACGTACGGGTTAACGCCGGCACAACGACAAACGTCGATGTCACCGTTGAGGTAGGGAGTGTAGATGCGACCGTTGACGTGGCGGCGTCGGGCGAGCTTGATCAGACGACAAATGCCTCCGCTACAAGCATAACGAGCGAACAGCTACTGACACTGCCGATAAATGCGCGAAACGCGATGAACTTAATTGCGCTCCAGCCCGGTGCGGCCAAGGGCGTAGCCAAATCAGGTGAGCGTGACGATAGCGTTGCGACCGAACAGCAAACCTCAACGCCGCGGCTTCGCGAATACTTTCCCGAAACTCTTTTCTGGGCGCCGGAAATCGTGACCTCCGCCGATGGCCGGGCAGAGGTTAAGTTCCGCATGGCGGACAACATCACTACGTGGAAGATGTACACGATCGCCTCGACGAAGAACGGAAGGATCGGGGTTGGCGAGAAGGAGGTCGCGGCATTTCAGGCGTTCTTTGTCGATCTTGATCCGCCAAAGTTCCTTACCACCGGAGACGAGATCTTTTTGCCGACGCAGGTACGCAACTACACGGACAAGAAACAAGACGTTAAGGTGACGATGAGCCCGGCCGGCTGGTTCCACTTTCTCGATAACGAAACACAGCGGGTCGCCGTTGATTCGGGCGGGTCGGAAAACGCGGTATTCGGCTTCAGGGCGATTATCCCCACAATAGACGGGCGCCAGCGCGTCACTGCTACTGCGGAAGCCGAGTCCGACGCCATTGAGCGCCCGGTGACCGTCCGACCGAACGGCCGCCAGGTCGTGCATACCGATTCGAAATACTTCGCCGGCAGCGAGCGTTTCGAAATTAATTTCCCTGCTAACGCTCTTCCTAATACGCGAAGTGTCGAGCTAAAGGTCTATCCAAATCTAATGGCCCACGTCGCCGAATCTGTCGAGGGGCTTTTGCAACGTCCTTACGGATGCGGTGAGCAGACGATCTCGTCGACCTATCCGAACGTGATGATCCTCAAGTTCGCGATGTCGGGCGCAAGCGGGACGCGACGCATATCCGATCCGGTGGAACGCAAGGCGCGCAAATACCTGCAGAGCGGTTACGAACGACTGCTCGGATATCAGGTGGCCGACGGCGGATTCTCGTACTGGGGCGGAAAGGACGCTGCCGACTTTGCTTTGACGGCGTACGCTTTGCGATTCCTATCGGACGCTTCAGCCTTCATAACGATCGATCCGCAGTCGGTAAAACGCGCCGAAGACTGGCTTATCCGGCAGCAGCAGGCCGACGGCAGTTGGAACAAGAAATATCACTGGGAGACAGCGGCGGACGAGGCTAGGGCGAAGTCGACGACGACATATGTCGCACGTACGCTGGCGATGTTGAAGGCGTCCGGCAAAAGCGACCTAAGAGACGCTGCCTTGAATAAAGCGCTCTCCTATCTCAGAACGCGGAATGCGGAGCTGGACGACCCGTACGCCCTTTCGCTCTTCGGACTGGCAGCGCTGGATTCGGGTGACGATGAGCTTGCACGCAGGATCGCGCAAAAACTCGTCTCGCTCGCAAAGTATGAGAACTCCGCCGCCTACTGGAATCTGGAGTCGAACACGGCGTTCAACGGATGGGGAACTGCAGGCCGTATCGAGACGACGGCTTTAGTAACGCAGCTCTTCCTAAGGCTGAAATCGGAACCGGGTCTTGTAGGAAAAGGGATGCTTTTTCTGCTGAAGAACAAGGACCGATACGGAGTGTGGTATTCGACGCAGACTACCATCAACGTGCTCGACACTTTCGTCGCGTCGCTCGCATCGTCGGACCAGAAGGGCGCACAGCAGGTACAGGTGTTCGTAAACGGCGACCCGCTGACATCGATCGAGATAGCGCCCGATAAGCTGGAGCAGATCGTCGTGGACCTGGACGGAAAACTCTCGGGGGATAGGAACACCTTA
>DASUSJ010000331.1:0-11368 GCA_036375155.1 Pyrinomonadaceae bacterium | reverse complement strand
AGCATCAGAAAGTAACCCGAACCCTCGGTGGCTTTTATCTTCACATCCCGCAGGCTAAGGTTCTTCCCTTCGAACACCAACGTCCACGGCGCGGTCGGAGTTGTCACCTGGATCTGATCCTGATCGATCTGAGCGCGGACGAAAGCAGTTGATAGGAGGAGCATGGGGAGGCAAAGAGCTGCTCTAAGACGATTCATGCCGCAAGTATATCAGACAGTCTGGGGGTCATTCTGTACGGTCAGTGCGTTCGACGCCGATCAGGGACGACGTGATCAACCTGGGAGATTCATTCGCCGAATCAGGTCAAGGAACGGTGGGTCGGCTCGAATCCCATCGAATGCGAACCGCCAGTTGATCTCGGCTAATAGAGGAGCCCGGACAGTGAAGTCGCGTTCGAGCCAAAGTCGAGCATTTTCTATATCGTTCATCCCTGCGTAGACCGCGGCCAGATTCTGCCCGCTTGCGGAGCCATGTCTGTAGTTTTTCTCCAACTCTTTCAAGATCGCCGTCGCCTCGCTGCGGCGACCGGCTTTTGCATAGGCGTGGCCGAGGCTTGAGAGATATCTGCTTGTCTGGCGCCTAGAAAGCTCAACAGCCTTTTCAAAGTGAGCGAGCGACTCCTCCGTCCGCCCTTGCTTCACGTACGCGATGCCGACGAGTTCGTGAAGCACCGGAGCCTGGGGATCAAGCTCGAGGGTGCGGTTGCATTGCTCGATCGCTGATTCAAAGTCGTTCGCGAGAATATAGACGTATGCCGTGTTAGCGCCGACCACTGTTGAAAGCGGGTCCAACTCGCGCGCCTTCTTGATTTCATTCAGTGCTGGCGCGAATTCCCTTTGATTCCGCAGGTGAATCGAGAACCATATACGGGCGGTCGCATAGTTTGGGTTCAGTGCGATCGACCGCTGAAAATCCTTTTCAGCCTCGTTCCATTCCCAATTCAGCCGATGTATAAATCCCGATGTTGCGTAAGCCTCAGCCAGCGAGTCATCGAGCTGAAGCGCACGGTCAACCGCGGCCCGCGCTTTTGGCAGCATCTCGCTTGCATGGCCGTCGGCGAAGTCCCAGAGAAAAATATAACTATCTGCCAGGCCTACATACCCAAGCGCGAATCCGGGTTCAAGTTCGACCGCATTCTGGAAATGCGTGATCGCTTTCTCTACTCCCTCCTTGTTCCGTTTATTCCAGAAGTAGCGTCCGCGTACATAGAGTTCATACGCCTCGGCGTTGGTGGCCTCCGGCTTGTCGAGAAGACGAAGGTCCTCACCCGAGAACCTGGAACTCAGGTTTTGCGCGATCTCCCGGCTGATCGCGCTCTGGATTCCAATGATGTCATTGAGTTTCCTGACGAACTGATTACCCCAAATCTGTCGGGCCGTCTGAACGTGATCCAGCTGGACGGTAATCACATGCTGATCGCCGACTTGTTTCACGCTGCCGGTGACGACAGCGTCAACATTCATTTCCTTTCCGATCGCCTGTGTGTCCTGAGGCTTCCCTTTATAGCGAAAGACCGCGCTTCGGGACATTACTCGCAAGTTTGGGAGATGCGATAAATGGTTAATAAGACTTTCCGTGATCCCGTCGGAAATGTATTCCGCATCCGGGTTCCCTGAGTGATTCTCAAGGGGAAGCACGGCAATGGACTGAATGGAGTTGGCTGCGGGAGTCTCAGCCGATGAACGCGTGTATATGTAGATGAGATACGACAGACCAGAGATCACGCCTAGGAATAGCAACAGTGCAAGAATCCTCAAAGGCCATCGTAACGTACTCGATTCGGGCGCGGGCGCAGCCGGGGCACCTGTTTCGGCCTCCGCGATCTTCGGAGAATTATCGACTTCTTCGACTGCCGCGATCGATCTGGCACGCTGGACCGGCTGAAAGCCGGCGAGTGACACGACGTTTTGCTTAGGGGCACCAACACTCTCCGTTTTCGGCTCGCGAAATGCTGTCGATTGAACCAGCTTACCGGCGTTGGGGCTTCGGGGCCTCTCGCTGATCTGAACAACGTCAGCGAGGAACCGGTATCCATGCCCACGCACAGTTTCGATAAATTTTTCTTTTCCCTTGGCCCGCTCGCCAAGGATCCCACGAAGCACCGAGATCTTCTGGTCGAGGTTGTTCTCTTCAACGATGGTTTCGGGCCAAACCGAACTCATCAGCTCTTCCTTAGTTACAAGCTGTCCGTGACGTCGAACGAGGGCGCAAAGTGTATCGAACGCCTTATCGGGTAGACGAACGACCCGGCCTTTGCGTTTAAGGCGGCGTTCGGTGACCTCCAGTCGGAACTGTGAGAACTCGTATATCTCTTTCGATGGCACGGACATACAACGTCAGAAAAACATCAAGATTACCACGCGTAAAAATTCAGAAAGCTCTAAGTATTCTCCGAGGTTAAACCCGGTAATCTGCACTGCAAGTTCGAAATGGGCCAGGGATTTTTATTATACCCACAGGCTCGGATCTGAACGATAGATCATTTGAAAGGAGAATCTCTATGAAACGAAATTTCCAGCGTATCTCGATACTTTTTCTTATTTCATTTGTGGTTGGCATCAGTTCAACGACCGTCCTCGCGCAAGGTAATTGCGATCAAAACTCGATAGTCGGGTCTTGGCGAGGAACCTCCGGCGAAGGCAACGGACTTTTATTCTCGATCATTGCCGGCGGAAATCTTATCAGCTCGGTTCAAACGGAAGTCACCCTCAACCCGCGATTGTCCGTGCTGACGCCGGGCCACGGAGCGTGGCGCTATGAGGGAGCCTGCCAATATACCTTCACATCTGTCGGGCTGCTCTACAGCATCCAGACCGGAAAATATACCGGTTATATCAAGGCAAAGGGCAGACTAAATTTCAATCCCGCGGGTCCGAATGTACTGGTGGGAACGGACAAGGTTTTCATTTATGACCCGGACGGAAATCTGGTATGGGAAGTTCCGGAAGGAAATACCTCGTTCGTGAGAACTGTTGTTGAACCGTACAACTAACACACCAACGAAACGCCTTGGGGGCGGTCATCTGCCGATTCACCGCCTCCGGCTATTTTGGTTTACATGCGACGGCGATTGAGAGAAAGACGTGCGCTGGTCAGCCTCGCTCGGTCAGGCAGTCGACACGACCTTGTCACGCCGCAAACTTAACCGCCTGCCATAAGTCAGCTGTCGCCAGATCCACTCCATCGGGCCATAGCGGAAGTAATTCAGCCACACCGCACTTAGCACTGTCTGAAATGCGAAGATAACGATGGCCAGAGCCGTTGCTTTCAGCGGACCAATTGTTCCGAACAGTCCAAACCCGAACCCATAGAAAATGGTTACGCACACGATGGTTTGCAGAAGGTAGTTCGTCAAAGCCATACGGCCGACCGGAGCCAGGGCAGCAAGTATCCCTTTCCAGGCTGTCCTTTGCCAAAGCAATACTACGAGAGCGGCGATGCCGAGGGCCAACGCCGGAACTCCAAATGCGTAACCAACAACACCACCGATACCGGCAAGCGACGGTGGAAGCGGAGCTTCACTTCCTGCCAACCATGCCATCGCCAGATTTCCGATAAGGCCGAGTCCGAGTCCCCAGACGAGAACGCGACGAATCAACGGCGCATGAGCGGACGGTTCTTGAAAAACCCCTCGGCGGTACGCATAGAATCCCAGCAGGAACATCGCCAGGATCTTCGGAAGGCGCATCTGAAATATCAATCCCATATACCGGCCCACGATGTATTGCAGGTTGTAGCCTGTCAGGGTTTCGAGATAGCCGCTCTGTGTAACCATTCTCACACCTTCGTTCCAACGCTCGACCTGTGATGACTCGAAACCGCTCATCACATCCGGCGGCGCAAAGGCGACGAAGGCAGCATAGATCAAGATGTAAGTGAATATCGGGACGACCATCAATACAAATGCCCATTTGAGCAGCGACTCATTCGATTTCTTTCGGAACAGCAACAGGACGAACCCCATGACGGCATAGATGCTCAAAATGTCTCCGGCCCAAAGCAGGTATGCGTGCAGAAGACCGATCACCAACAGCCAGAACAGGCGCCGTTTGAAAAGTGAGGCCCGCTCGTCGCCGCGTTCTTCCGCCCGAGCGATCTGCATCGCAAAACCGAATCCGAACAGAAGCGAAAAGATCGAATAGAACTTGCCCTCGACAAAAAAGTGGACCAGGAAGTGAGTAACGTGATCGTAAACGGGCGCCGCAGCCGTCACAGCCCGTGGCATCATCCCGTATCCGGAAAACCATTGCATGTTTCCGATCAGAATTCCGGCGACAGCAAGGCCGCGCAGGATGTCGAGTATCTCAATTCGTTCTCTGATTGAAACCGGACCTATCGCGCTTGCAGACATACTCCACCTTCCTTCGCCGAATGCCATCGATGTAGGTACAACTGGTGAGGTTACGGATGGTAATGCAAAGAAGTTCCGGGGGAATAGAACCAGCTTCCTCGTTTCCATTTCAGTTGGTACGTCATCACCGCAGCGAAAACATAGCGAGCCAGAATTAAATAAGCGGTCTTTGCTTCAAAAGGTTCTTGTATTTTTTTTCCGATAGGTCTATAAACCCTTTTAGCCGATATAGACGGACACGTAGATGGCCTTAGATCTGGCACAGCGCGCAGCATTCTTCGATGGCTTTGTTGAGCAAACGAAGACATCTATTCGATTTGCGTGGATCCTTGCGTTTGCTGTTTTCTTAACCGGGGTCTTTTGCGCTGTCCTTATCAATTTCCTCGGCCCGGAAGATAATACGCGGCTTGTGGGAACTATCGGGTCCGGTCTTGTTACCCTTTTGTCGGCGGCACCCTTAAAGGATTATTTTGGCCAGCGGGCAAGAATAAATACATTTGTGTACATGAAAAGTCGGTATGAAAGATTGAGCGAAAAGCGCGATCCGGAAGATGATCCGGAAATCGAAAAGCTGGAATCCATTTTTTACGACCTATTAAAAAAGAATACAGGTGCGTGATGAAAAGCGAAGGAATGATGGACGAAATTGTGTTGGCGAGCTATTCACGGAGCCAGCGCGTTTCCCGCATGATAAGCGTTGTAGTAACCCTGATAACGATCGTCGTCGGCGCGTCCCTGGTTGGGCTCGCGGCGGTAACGACGGCGAGATATTATTCCGCCAGAAATGAGATCGATCAACTCAACCTTCAGATCAGAGATCTAAGTGACAAGCTCCTCGCCGTTCAAACTCCGGGAGAGCAAAAACCGCAAGAGCAAAAAGTACCGATCGCCACGATCACACCGGCGACGCCCACGCCTTTGCCCGAGAGGATTCCGGACAGTGGGCCCGCCACCCCGTGTAATGAAGCCAACCTGAAAGCGGAATTAGCCAAGGCGGCGGAAACGGAAAAAGGTTTGAATGAGAAATTGAGCGCTTGCCAAAGGGATTTGAAGGATTGTCAAAGCGGCCCCAAGAATCCAGGGGGAGTTCGCCCGGGTACTGACATACTCAAAAAGACTCCAGCACCTGTCCAATAGGATAGCTGAGTAAATAAGAATCGTCCTAAGGCTGAGCAGAGGATCGGCTTCTCGGTTCGCTTCAGAATACTCGAGGTGATCCCTCGCTTAGTTAATACATCAGGGTGAGGATCTTACCGTTTGCATGGCGCTTGAATTCGCCGAGAACCGCGGTGTTGTCGAAGAAGAAACTATCTTTTTCTTACGCCGGCATACGATCTTGTTCGCTCCGACACGCTGATAGTACAGCTTCCACTTTCGGTGCTGATCAGTCGGTCCCCACCTTCTTCATAACGCCGGCGTACCTTTGCAGGAGACTTTCATCAAACGCAATTTCCTCGACGTTGAAAGGCTTAGGCCTTGCAAAGTGGATCAGGCAGCTCGGTTCCCCGGGCTGCTCCGTTAGGCTGTTTCGCGACCGTTGGAAGCCTCTGCAACAGCCCACCGGTGACACTCATGAAATAGAGCATCCATGACAGAAGTTTCCGACAGCCAGGAAAATTCGCCATCCGGTTCGGTCGAGAAACGTCCGGCAAAAAACGTCGCCTGCATTCGGTAGTAAACCTGATCGTCCGCTGAATAAAAGTACTGGACGGCCTTACCTATCTCGCGATCGACGACGATCTCGCATGCCAACTCCTCGGCAACTTCTCGAGTGATAGTCTCGATCGGAGATTCTCCCGGTTCGGATCCGCCACCAGGCAAAAAATACATCGACCCGTCCTTTACAACGGCAACCGATCCGCTTCGCCGAATAACAATGTAGGCGGCTTGCCTTGGTCGGGGCGTCTGATCCTCCGGTACTTTACCAAAGATCCGATCTGCCATATCAGTTCATTCCTTCAGTGACCGTTTCTTCCGCGTCACATTACCGGGCCACAGTCATCGCAGCGAACATCACCAAATGAGCGAACATGTGCGCGAGAATGGCCGATTCAAGACCTTTTCGCCAATAAAGAAATCCGGCTATCAGTCCGAATACCGAGTTTGCACTGACCACGAAGGCGGTTAGCATCGGACCCGCATAGGGAAACAGGAGATACGCCATCGGGAGGTGGCCGAGTCCGAAAACCACCGACGACAAAATGATCGCGAGTATGAAGAATATTGGACGGGGGGTCTCGTCGCCTTTTTGGAAGATCCTCCAAGAGGCCCAAACAAGGACCGTCAGGAATCCCCACCGCAGAAGTAGTTCTTCTGTTATACCGCCGTACAGCAACCGCGTGGCGAGAGGTAGAAGCGCGGAGAACTCCTCACTCTTTTGGACCACTTCCGCAGATAAATAAGATCGGGATACGTACGCGATCAGAAGGATCAGGAGCCCGCCCGCCAACCCGCCTAAGAATCCCGGGACGATCTGCGGCTGAGCGGCTTTCCATATCTCATTTCGCCCGGCAATAGCCTCTGCAACTGGCGCCGATAGACCAACACGAGGCGCGAGAACCACACCCACCACCACCGCGATCGCCAACAGAACCGAGGGCTGGATCAAACTTGCGATCTGAAAGAGGGGAGTTACCGTCGGACGTTCCCAGCCGACGGCGACGGGAATCATTTGGATCAACGAATTGAGATCGACTAAAAGGAAAGAGAGTACACCGGCCATCCCGGCGGAATACAAGATAATAAATTGCCTGGCTTTTACTCCCATTATGGTTTTGCGGTAACCACCGATTCCACACGACCAACTATTTCGCCACGCCTGTTCTTCAGGGGCATGGGCGAGATCTCCTGAATGTCGTCTGGCGCCAATAGCCCGAATTGTTTGAGTAGCTCCACCGCTACAACCGGACGCGCGCGGCGGTCGTCTCCATCTTCCACCTTCAGAGCGATCGCGAGACCGTTCGGCCATTTTTCACACGGCAATACGGCACAGAGCCAAACGCCGTCCGCTCCGACCTTTGAAATGATCCTGCCGGGGGCGGCCTGCATAAGAAGGGTGTCGAGCCGCTCGACACCACCGATCAGTTCGGGAAAGTTCGTCATAGCGGCGACGATCCGCCGGCAGGCGGAAGCCAGATCAGAGTCAAAACGGGCGGGCGGCGAAATTAAATTCACGAAGCTCTTGGCCATCGCCAACAGCGGCAAGGCGAAATTCGGGGCCGCACATCCGTCGATGCCGATCTCGATCATCGTCGAGGGCATCTCTGCAAAAAGCGACATTGTCTCCAGTATCGTCTGCTGGACAGGATTATCGACGCTATCGTAATCGCCCAGCTCGGCACCGATATGTTTTGCGAAGGCGAGCATCGCGGCATGCTTGCCGGAGCAATTGTTATGAAGCTGGGTAGGGTGCTCGCCCGCACGCTGCATTCGCTCAGCCTCTTTTTCGTTGAACGGAAGATGGGTTCCGCATCGAAGGTGTGCTTCCGTTAAACCTGCTCGGTCGAGCATAAGCTGTACGACACGAACATGCCGGGCTTCGCCCGAGTGCGAGGCGCATGCCAGCGCGACCTCCTCTTCGGAGTAGCCGAACGCGTCGCATGCACCGCTTGTAATAAACGGCACGGCCTGAAATGGCTTGCAGGCCGAACGAAAGAACGTCACCGTCTCCGGCGAACCGAGGCTCAAGACCTTTTCGCCATTGCCGTCCAGCGCGATCAGATGTCCGCGATGGATCGACTCGACCGTCTGTCCGCGGATGACGTTTGCAAGAATAACAGGTGGCATAAGATCTTTACCGCTAGAGACGCAAGGGAGCACTGCTGAAGGTGGTGCTGATCAACCGGGTGTCATCCTTTAGCGCTGCGTCCTGCCCCGCGGCGTCTTTGCGTCTCTGCGGTGAAATGGTGGCGCCCGGCCGCAATCATCTCCGCCGCGTGCGTCCGGGCGGATTCGGTGATCTTCTCGCCTGCAAGCATCCGGGCTATCTCCTCGGTACGTTCGGCCTCGGTCAGCTCACGAATCGCTATCGTCGTCTTGTTCCGGCCGATGTCCTTCTCAACGACGAAGTGACGATCTGCCAGAGAGGCGACCTGAGGTTGATGTGTGACGCAGAGAACCTGCTGCGAACGCGCGAGTTGTTTCAACTTGAGCCCCACGGCTTCGGCCACGCGGCCGCCGATGCCGGCATCTATCTCGTCAAATACGGCGGACTTTTCAACTTCGAGCGTCTTCGCAGTGGTCTTCAGGATCAGCATCAGACGGGAAGCCTCACCGCCCGATGCGACCTTAACCAGCGGCTTTGGTGATTCGCCCGGGTTAGCGGAGAAATAGAACTCGACACGATCGAAGCCATGTGAAAAAAAGGAGCGCCTTTCTGTTTGCGAATTCTTGTTTCGTCTTATTTCGTGTGAGTTCGTGATCTCAGGCGAAGGCAATACCGACAAATCCCCGGTCGCCTCCGCTCCCGCTTCTGACCTGTCCGCCGACTCGATGTTTACCCGGAACCGCGCCTTCTCCAACGCCACCGCCTTCAGATTCGTCTCGACTTCCTTCTCGAATCTGGCCGCCGCTGCAACTCGTTTGTCGTGGAGGTTCGTCGCCGCCTCGAGATAAACTTTCCGCTCGCCCGCGAGTTTTTTCGCGAGTTCCTCCTCACGAAATTCGGCGGTCTCGATATTCTCAAGCCGCTTCTCGGCCTCGGCCAGATGCTCGAGCACCGTGTCGATAGTTCCGCCGTATTTCCGCGCCAGCCGTGCGATCTCGGCCAAACGGTTCTCAATTTCTTCCAATCTCGCGGGTGAAAACTCGAGATGGTTTCTAAAGTCGCGAACTGTCGTCGCAAGGTCTTCGATCACAGCACGGGAGGTGGCCAGTGACTCGGCATACTCGCCAAATCGAAAGTCGTATTCCGCCAGTTCTTCGACCTTTCTCACGGCCTTATCAAAGGTCGCGAGCGTCGATTCGTCCTGTTCGTAGAGAAGCGTGTAGGCGTCGTCGCTAAGACTGGTCAGTTTCTCTACACTGTTAAGGCGCCGCTTCTCATCTTCAAGCTCGCTGTCCTCGCCAGGCTTCAAGTTCGCGCGACGAATCTCATCGACCTGAAACTTCAGAATGTCCACAAGCTGAAGCTTGTCGGACTCGTCTCGCCGCAATTCTTCGATCTCTTTCCGAGTCGCCGACCATTGTCCAAATGCGTCGGCCGTCTTTGCACGCTCATCGCCCACACCGGCGAAAGCGTCGAGCATCTCCAGGTGAGTTCTCGGATCAAACATCGATGCCTGTTCGCCCTGGCCGTGGATGTCTACCAGAAAGGAACCGATACGTTTCAGGAAGCTTTGAGTGACGAGCTGGTTGTTCACAAAAACGCGATTCTTTCCTGCTACTGATAGCTCACGGCGAATGATAAGCTCAGCGTCATCGAGCTCGACGCCGCTCTCGCCGAAGATCTTGGAGAGTTCATCTGCCGCCCGCAAAGCGAAAAGGCCTTCGATTGTTGCCGTCGTTTCTCCTTCCTTGATCAGATCCGCGGAAACCCGATCACCGGTCAACGCCCCGAGGCTGTCAACGATGATCGATTTACCCGAACCGGTTTCGCCGGTCAGCAGATTCAACCCCGCACCGAATTCGACCTCAAGCGAATCGATCAAAGCTATGTTTTTGATCTTCAGAAGCGTGAGCATTCTTTATGTTATGACAAGGCCGCCTGATCTTTCGCCAAGCCGTTCGACCGCCCTTGCACCAACCCCGCGGTTCACCCAGCACCAGGCTAGAAGGCTATCTCACGGACTCCTACAATCCGCCCTTCACCCACCGTCCGAGTGAGAAGATCGCGTCGGGCGGGAATTGTTTTTCAAGATCGGCCGCCTTCCAATCTATCGTTCGAGATCTCTTGTAGAACAGAAGCTCGGCGAAATCGCCTGCTCGCACCGAATTTGAATTCCGAGCGACAACGTAGAAATCTTTCGCGTCGAACTCACTTAATCCGAAGTGCGACGGCAAGCTCCCGACCTGCCGTATATACGCCGGAGCAACGAATTCCGCTCGACGGCGATCGAGATTGACCGCGATGTCGCCGGTCGTTAGAACGTCGGGTTGAGCACGATCGACCAGCGTCGCGTTTCGAAATACGAAATAGTAAAGCACGCCAGAGGAATTCGCCGGCAGCATCTCATACGAAGCGGGACTGAATGTCTTCTCGCTCCCATCCGCGAGAGCCTTCATCGCTGTGAGTATGGCAATGAAGTTCATCTTGACAAGGAACATTTCGTCGCGACCGTGAAGAGCGCCGGTCTCGATCAGGATGACCGGAGTTCCCCAAGCCGAAAAATTATCTCCGAATGCGGTCGGCGTCCACTCGTCACCATAGCGACCAATATGGCCGGGAATGTACGGCTGGATCGCGGAGATCATCGCCGAGACAAGGCGTTTGTTTCGCTCGTGGCCTTCACTCGTCGTCTTCGCCGCGTCGCCATAGACCACGAGGAACGAGATCGCGGCTTGTTTGTTGGTCCGGCCGGCTGTCGTAAGCGCATTCTGGTTGTGAAGGTTAAAGCCGATCTGCGGCGACCACTCATCACGAAGCTTTTTCAACAGGTTCGCTTCCGGCGTCTGCAGCTCGCGCGCGTCCCGGTTGATGTCAATGCCTTGCAGATTTCGCCGCTGGAAGAATTCGGCCCCGTCCGGATTCAGCATCGGTACCGCACGGATCGTCATCGCCTTTTCGATATTCTTCACCCATTCCTTACCGCGCTTTTTCTGCAGCACAGTGAACATGTCGATAAGAGCCGACGTTGCGGTCGGCTCGTCGCCATGCATCTGCGACCAAAGAAAGATCTTTAACGGTCCGCTTCCGAACTCCATCTGATAGATCTCGCGGTTCGCGTAGCTTCGGCCAACCTCTTCGACTTTAACGCCGAGCTTTCTTAGATCGTCGAGATACTTCTTCAGATGTTTGTGTCGGACGTTTGAAGGAAGGATATTCGACACGTGCTCTTTGTCCCAGATATCAGCGAGCTC
>DASUSJ010000330.1:0-12885 GCA_036375155.1 Pyrinomonadaceae bacterium | reverse complement strand
ACACCCTCGACCCTTCCGGCCGAGCCGACGCGACCGTGGAATACAGAATCTCCGGTGTTACGGACGCTGCGTCCGCCGAACACGGCGAAATCACTAGCCTCACCGAAGTTGAGTGCATAAGCAAGCATTTCCGGAGTCGCGCCGCCCTGAAATTCGGGAGCTGCAATTGCCCGGGTTGTTGTCACCGATGCGCCATTAAAAAACGCGCCCACTACAAACAAAAGGCCGACGACAACAGCCGCGGCCATAAGAGCACGAGTACCACGCCCGAAGATAAACCTATTCCGGGACACACGTATACTGTCTTTCATATTGACTAATCCTCCTTGGTTAAACGTTCGTCTTTCGTGCTCGGTCGAACTGCAGACTTTCGCACGTAACCACAGAAGACGAACTGAACTGGTTCCATGCCCGTGTGTAAGAGGCACGCGGGCAGATCAATTTATCTTGATTGAGGCCAACTATACTTGAAGTGTAACTGGAGGAATGTAGGGTGGAGTACCTAAGCGACAAAAAATTCCGATCTGTGCACGAGCTGTGGAATTCCTGTGAATAACTATTCCCAAGCTTCAACAGTCCGCGAAAAAGAAAGACGCTTCATACGTCTCCCACACCGTATAAAGCGTCTTTCGCGGAATCACGTGGAGCAATTCCGTGAGTATCATACCAAATAGAATTTCCAATGCAAACTAGTACCCCGATATTTATGAAAAGAGATTGTCGGGTCGGGTAAAGGTCAGTTTTGGCCGGCGTGGTAGCCCTTGCGCGAGCGAACGGTAAGGTTCGGTTTTGCAACTCTAACTTCGATCGTTCGCCACTTACCATCCTTTGCCGGGTCCTTGGGCTGATAGGAAATCGTATATTGCTTCCCCAGCTCTTCGACGATCCTTTCAAAAGCCGTTCGGAGCGCGGCTCCCCCCGGCGTGGCAATGAATGAGCCGCCGGTCTTTTGCGCGAAGTTTTTGAGTACGCCCTGATTCTGCTGGCGTTGTATTCCCGTCATTTGTAAGCCTGCCATATCGACGGTGTAGATAACGGCGTTCACTGCCAAGGCAGCTTTGAGGGCTTTGTCCGCGGAGCGCTTACTGATCGTGTCCATGCCGTCTGAAAGCACAATAATGGCTCGTCGTTTCTCGGCACGGTTCGACAGGTCCTGGGCCGCCTGATAAACGGCGTCATTCAAGGCGGTCATTCCGTCGGCCCGGAGATCGAATAGTTTCTCATGAACATCGCGGCTGTTCGAGAACTTCTGAACGAGAGACACTTTGGAATCGAAGCGGTAGATCTCGGCATTGTCACTTTCTCGCAGACCGTCGAGAAACTTGATCGCGGCGGAGCGCGCAAGGCTTACACGCTGTTCCATGCTTCCCGAGGTGTCAAGCAGTATTACCGCCGCAAACGGTGTATCTTCCGCGGTGAACGAACCGATTTCTTGCTGGACTCCGTTTTCGAGGATAGTGAACTGTTCCTGACGAAGCCCGGAAACATGACGGCCCGAGGTGTCGGTTATGGTCGCGTTTAAGACAACGACGGAAGAATCGATCGAGAAAATGCCCTCATCGTCCTGCGCAAAAATTGAACTTGAAAAAAGAAGAAGGAAACCAGCCAGGACAACAGATCGGGGCATCGGCATATCTATTTACGGAGTCGGAGGAACTTAACAAGTTTGAGGACGTTGTTCGAACTTTGGATCGCTAGCGCCGAGATCGTAAAACGAGTGGTCTTTTTTAATTCGTCAACGAGCTTAACGGTCGTTGACTGGAGGTACTTAAATGCCTCTTCAGCGTTGGACGGCTTGGGCTCATCTTCATCTTTCATGAAATGCCGATCCTCACCGCCGTCATCGTCACCGCCCAGCTCTTTCCTGATCTTTTCGACAACCTCTTCCAGCGATGCAAGCCGGGCCTTGTCTTCCACGGAAAGTGTCTTGCCGCTGGAGAAGGAGGCCTCCAGTTGGTTGGCGAGCCGAAGAGCCTCATCTCCGCGGGCAAGCATCTGCTCATGGTCCTTTTTGTCCCGTTCCGCTTTCTGTTTGGCGAGCATCTCCTTGAAGCCCTTGGGTGCATCGGTCCGTCGAGAGCGGGGTCCGCGAGCATTATCGTCGGGGAAAATATCCGACTGAGCGTAAACGTCATTCGCCGCTACGAGAAGTAGAGCGAATACCGTGATTTTCAGGAGTCGGCAAATCATAGTACTACTGGTCTATCGGTTTCGGATCATCCGGTGAATTGCCAGTTACGGTCTCGACCAACTTTACGAGAAACTCTTCCTCTGCTAAACCGGAGCTCGGTACCGTGACCCATTCGGAGGTCAGGCCATTGCCGGACCGCCCTTCCACCTTTGCATTGACCGATACGTTGTTCTGTATTCCGTCGATCGATTGGACCTCGATCGTTAAAGTATATTGACCGCGTGACCAAGCGGTGTCGGCAAATGTAAGAATACCGTACCGATTGAGTTCGTTCTGAGTGATCACCGGCCCCTTCGAAAACACATACGGCTGGGTGATGATGATGCCGTCAGCGAGTCGCGACGAAGCCTCATCCACTACCATTTTCCGTTCCTTCAGGACCTGCATTATCGTCCCGATCAACACGTCCCGCCGCGAATTGAGCTTGTATGGGTTCGGAAGCCGATCACGGACCTGCGTTTTTCCTTTTCCCCAATCAAACGAGCGGGCCGGGTCACCCGACTGCCGGGTCGTGGTTTTGTTCGACTCTTCCTTGATCTTCTGAGTCTGAGTGTCAATTCCTTTTTGTGCTTGAACTGAAGAAGCGGCCGAGATCAGCAGGATGACCAAAATAAACGTGAGGTTGGCAGATCCGGTGTGCATGAAAAAAATATAACGCAGTCGGGGCTAAAACTAAATAGTAGGATGAGCGAATAAAACGAATGGTTGTAGCGGCAGGCCCTATGCCATATCGCTTTTGGCCCGCTGCAACTCGAGAAGAATTACGTGTTTGAGGAATGTGTTCTGTGCCGCGAAGTAGGCTATACAGAAACCGGGGAAGCCATCGAGGAACCCCAGTTTCAGGATATATGCGCGGACGAACGTGAACCACGACGACACGGCAGCCGTTAAGGGTGACGTGGAACGTCCGTCTTCATACATCCCTCGTGCCCCAAGCGGTGCGTACCGCTCGGCTATCATCTTCTGATGATGAGCGGCATTCTCGACGCTGTAGTGAATAATATCTCCCCGCAGGCGGTCTATCCGCGACCCCTCATCCAGCCTAAAAGATTCGTGTATCACTGCACCGTTCCAACGTCCTTTGCGGCGGTCGAATAGTCGGAGTTGATGATCGGGATACCATCCGCCGTGCCTGATCGCCTTACCCATATAATATGAAAGGCGCGGTATGCGATAACCGTCGGCAGTCGCGCCGGCTTGTTGTAAACCAGCGATCTCGATACGCAGCTCGGGCGAAACCCTTTCGTCGGCATCCAGGCTCAATATCCAGTCGTGCGTCGCTTGATCTACGGCAAACTGCTTCTGTTCTGAAAAACCACTCCACGCGTTCATGATGACCTTAGCGCCCATCGATTCGGCGAGCTCCCGGGTCCGGTCTGTACTTTCCGCATCGACAAGTATCACCTCGTCTGCCCACGAGACGGAGCGGATCGCATCTTCAATATTTTTCTCCTCGTTGAGGGTGATGATGACCGCGGAGATCTGCACGCAGACGATTGTAAGAGGAAAGATGACAAAAAGAAAAAAGCCCGCGCCTGGCGGGCTTGAGGACCTATCCCTTGAATCTTAATTGTCGTCGGTATCGGTCGGCGACACCACCTGAATGTTGTTCAGCTGGAATGTTGTTGACGTCGCACGCTGCAAGTCGGCGATCGCTTTGTTGTATTCCGTCTCGGCGCGAATCTCTGAGTTACGCGCGGTGGTCAGCGAATTCTCGCGCTGAAACAACAGGAACGTGGTAGATCGACCGGCATCGAACAGTGCTCGCTCGCCCTTCAGCAGCTCCTCGGCATTCTCACGTGCACGTCGTGCCGAAAGAACCCGTTGCCGCGTGGTTTCTACAGCTTGTACCGCGTTACGAACTTCTACGATCACGATCTGCTCCTGGTCGCGCACCTGCGTCGCGATCTGATTCTCCAGAATGCGAGCTCCCGCGAGGGCCGCTTTGGCGGTCCTGTTTCTGAACGGGAACGAGATCGTCACGCCAACAGAATAATTCGGCGCGTCACTGCGGAACATATTCGCGAGCGAACGGTTGAATCCACCGGCGAGAAAAGCGGGCGTGCCCGGCACCTCGATGTTCGGGTTCGGGATCGGCGGCTGACCGGCGGAAACCAGCAGGGAATTTAACCGTGTTCTCAAGATCTCATCGTTGCCTTGGAACTGCGGTACAAGAAACGACTCCGTGCTTGCACCGCCAAGCGACAAACCGTCGAGCGAAACCGTTGTGTTCAGATCGATCTGCGGTCTCGTCTGATCCTTGAAGTATGCAATGTCGACCTTGTTGATGTCTGAAGCGAGCTTCAATCTCCGCAGCTCGTAACGGTTGTCCAGCGCATCCTTGATGGCCGCGTCGAGGCTGACCGCGTCAAGACTGAACGCCGGTTTGTCGGTCGGGACGTAGGTCGCAGTCCATTCCGCCGAAACCGCGTCCCGCAACACGAGTCGTTTGAGATTGTTCTCCGTCACCGACACAAGCTGCGTCGCAAGCAGAAGTTCACTCTCCCGGTTGGCGAGCTCGGTCTCCACTTCCCAGCGAGTCAGCGGTGCGGATGCACCGGCCGCGATACGCGCCTCGACCTGTCTCAGATTCTCGCGCGACAGCTCCAGGTTCGCCTGGCGGTTCTGTTGATCGCGAAGCGCGAATACAAGATCCCAGTACGTTCTTTGGACCTGTGCAATTATCTCTATCGTCTGGCGGCGAAAATCGGCGTCGGTCTGTTCAAGTCGCCGTCGCGCGATCCTAAGGTTTCGGCGCGTATTGTCGATTCGCAAATTCCTGAACAAGGGCTGCGTGTAGCGAAAACCTGTCGACGAAGAAAAGACCGCGCTTCCTCCTCCGCCAAGATTGCCGGAAGTCACCTCTTGTTGCGAAAAAGCATTTTCCGTCCGCGTGTTGTTAAAGAAAGCCTGATAGTTTCCGCCACCATGGCGGAGAAAATGAGTAACATCGGATCTGACGATAAAGTCGTGTGTCGCCGCGCCGCTGCCTGTAGTCGAGTTTCGAGTGAACGTGGGTGTCACCGAGAACACCGGATCATACGCTCCGAGGATCTGGCGGATCTGAGTTTCCTGAAACCTCACATCATCGCGCGTGATCTCGATCGTGTTGTTGTTTGCCAGCGCTTTTCGGATCGCTTCATCAAGCGACAGCGAAATCGGCTGGCCGGCTTGAACACCGACCCGGCTCAGATCCGGACGCGCGGGTGCAGGCTTTTCCGAAACCGGTAATGGATCTGTAGTCGAGGTCGTACCGGCCGTCCCGATAGGTTCCGTCGTAGGAATTTTACTCTGCGCGACCTGGTCGCCCTGAGCGCGCATTTCCGCTGTGCCTAACGCGAAAACAAACGCGAATGTCGTCATCAAAAGCAGCTTTTTGCTGCGGCGGGTTCTCATTATCGGATTGCTCCAGGCTTTGATAAGCTAGTTTGATAAAAGCGAAAAACTCAATCGGGTACTACGTCTCCAATTTTCGGATAGTTTCAACAATTTGCTGGGCGTCCGGGCGAGTTCCGCTTTGCTGTTTCACTGCGATTGGGATATCGTGAACGTTTTAACATACTACGCTTATTCGGAGGGATTTCATCAGAGATGGGTATTAAAGTCGGCATAAACGGGTTCGGTCGTATCGGGCGAAATGTCATGCGCTCGTGCCTCGGTGATAAAGACATCGATTTCGTTGCCGTTAATGATCTCACGGACACAAAAACACTCGCGCATCTGCTCAAATACGACTCCGTAATGGGTAATCTGGAGCAAGCAATCACGGCCGATGGCGACACGATCAACGTCGAGGGCGAAACCTTCAAAGTTTTCTCGGAAAAGGACCCTGCCGCGATCGATTGGGCATCCGTCGGTGCCGAGATCGTGATTGAGTCCACCGGACGTTTTACGAAGGCCGAGGACGCATCGAAGCATCTCCGCGGATCGGTGAAGAAGGTGATCATCTCGGCTCCGGCTAAAGGCGAGGATATTACGATCGTACTTGGCGTTAACGAGGACATGTATGACGCCGCGGCTCATAACATCATCTCTAACGCATCATGCACAACGAACTGCCTTGCACCCGTCGCAAAGGTCATTCATGAGAAGTTCGGCATCAAGAACGCGCTCATGAATACGATCCACAGCTACACGAACGACCAGCAGCTTCTCGATCTTCCGCATAAGGATCTTCGTCGTGCCCGAGCGGCAGCGCTATCCATGATCCCGACATCGACAGGAGCCGCGAAAGCCGTGGCATTAGTGATCCCTGAACTGAAAGGAAAATTTGACGGCATCTCGGTTCGCGTGCCGACGCCGAACGTGTCGCTTGTTGACGTTGTGATGAACGTCGAGAAGGAGACGACGACCGAGGAAGTGAACCAGGTTCTGAAGGATGCCGCAAATGAAGAGTTGAAGGGAATTCTCGCGTTCTCGGAAGAGCCACTCGTCTCGATCGATTTCCGGGGCAATCCTAACTCATCGATCGTCGATGCGGAGAATACGAAGGTCATTGGCGGAACCGCGATCAAGATACTTTCCTGGTACGACAATGAGTGGGGATATTCCTGCCGGGTTCGTGACCTTGTGAAATTCATCGCCGATAAGGGTTTGTGATCTAAGTCAGATTTTCGAGTTGACCTGACGACGATCGACAGGCTGGAAAGCATGTCGTACGCGTCATAGGACAGAATTTCCAGTCCGTCCATTCTTTGGTCGAGAGGCCGACCAACCGGTTGTTTCTATGAAGAAGAAAACGATTAAGGACGTCGACATCGCGGGCAAGCGCGTTTTCATCCGCGTCGATTTTAATGTTCCGATCAAGGACGGAGAGATCGAAGATGATACCCGCATCCGGGGTGCTCTTCCGACGATAGACTTCGCGATCTCGCAGGGTGCAAAAGTCATACTTGCGTCACATTTGGGGCGCCCGCTCAAGGACAAGAAGAAAGCCGAAGAGAAAGGCATGCCGTATGATGCCGGCAAGTATACTCTCCGACCGGTTTATGAATACCTGCGCCGCCTTCCGGAACTTCAGGAGGTCTCGGGAAATTTAAGTGACGACCGCCCTCCCGCTTCCGAAGGAGCGGCAGTGGGTAAGGCAGAAGTAAAGAATGATCGCGTGTTCTTTGTCGAAGACTGTGTGGGGACTGTGGTAGAAGAAGCCGCCGCCAGTTTACAATCGGGCCAGGTCCTGCTGCTCGAAAACCTTCGTCTGCACGCGGAGGAGGAAAAGAACGACGTTGAGTTTTCCAAGCGACTCGCGTCGCTTTGTGATGTTTATGTCAACGATGCCTTCGGCACCGCCCACCGCGCACATGCGTCAACTGAAGGTATAACTCATCACGTCGAGACATGCGTCGCCGGTCTCCTGATGGAGAAAGAGCTTGACTTCCTCGGGCGTGCATTAGATAACCCCGAGCGCCCTTTCGTTGCGATACTCGGCGGAGCGAAGGTGTCGGACAAGATCCCGGTTATTGAATCTCTTATCCGGCGCAAGGTCGACAAACTCCTGGTCGGCGGTGCGATGGCATACACGTTCTTCAAAGCCCAGGGCTTCACCGTCGGGAAATCTCTTATCGAAGACGACATGATGCCACGGGCACTCGAGATAGAACAGAAAGCGAAAGATGCTGGTGTCGAGTTGATCCTCCCGACCGATCACCAGGTTGTCGATTCGTACGACCCGCTTAACTCACGAAAAACAATACCCGTCGCGTTTACCAACAAAGGGTTGGTTGGCTTGGATATCGGGGTCGAAACGATCGAAGTTTTCCGGCGAGCTCTGCAGGGAGCAAGGACGATCGTCTGGAACGGGCCTATGGGCATGTTCGAAGAGAAGCCTTTTGATGAAGGGACTGTAGCCATCGCCCAAGCCGTAGCTGCGGCAACAGAGGCCGGTGCGACATCGATTGTTGGCGGCGGTGATTCTGTGTCGGCCGTAAATCAAGCCGGGCTCGAGGATAAGATCACTCACATTTCCACTGGTGGCGGCGCCACCCTCGAGTTCCTGGCCGGTGATGTTCTTCCTGGTGTGGCAGCGCTGGACGACCGCTGAACAGGAGTGCCGACCAGTGGTTCGCAATTCGCCTTCTGAATAGAAATGAGAAAACCCGTGATCGCCGGAAACTGGAAGATGTACAAGCTTCTTGGAGAAGCTATTGACACAGCGCTAGCTCTGAAGCCGTTGGTTGCGAACGCAAACCACTGCGATGTTGTAATTGCCCCGGTATTCACCGCTCTGAAGGCGGTTTCCGACCGGCTTGAGGGCTCGAACATAAAGGTCGCTGCGCAGGATTGCGCCGCTGAATCAAAACACGGCGCACATACCGGGGAAGTGGCTGCCGACATGATCAAAGACGTTGGATGTAGCCACGTGATCGTGGGTCACTCGGAACGACGTCAACTTTATGGGGAGACCGACACGACAGTAAACTCGAAGACTAGATCGGCCATCCAAGCGGGCTTGACAGCGATCGTCTGCGTCGGCGAGACACTGGACGAGAGAGAAGCCGGAGGGGCCGAAACCGTTGTAAAGACGCAGTTGAGGGCGGGACTGGAAGGTTTGACAGTCACAGACACGGAACGTATCATCATTGCTTACGAGCCTGTTTGGGCGATCGGTACGGGTAAAACCGCCACGCCGGAACAGGCTCAAGAAATGCATGCGGTCATTCGCCGGACCCTTGCCGAAACACATGGCAAGGAAAGGTCAGAGGCGATCCGGATCCTCTACGGCGGATCGGTAAAACCCGAAAACATTGCCGATCTCATGTCGCGGGAAGACGTCGACGGCGCACTGGTTGGCGGAGCAAGCCTCGAGGCCGAAAGCTTCGCAGAGATAGTGAATTACAGGTAGTTTGAATCCCGTCGTTAGGCGGATTTAGGTGGTCAGATAATTGTTATACGTCTTATATACAATCTTTTTCGTGTCGTGCATCGTCCTGGTCGCGGCGGTCTTGCTGCAGCCCGGTAAGACGGATGCCGGCGCATTGTTTACGAGCAACGTTTCGAGTGCGGCGTTTGGCCCTCGTGGCACCGCGTCGGTGCTTTCGAAACTTACGATTGTTGCTGCGATAATCTTCATGCTGACGGCGCTGCTGATCTCGATGCCGGCACTTAGCGGAGGCGTATCGGTCTTGTCAGGAAGCGAAGAAGCGCCGATCGAAGAGACGACCACGGAAGCCCCGGCAGCCGAGCAGTTGACAGAGCCGGCGAACACGAACATTTCGACCGATAACACAAACAGCGCGTTGATCGAAACTCCGGCCACGAATTCATTCCAAGCCGATGTGAATGCGGCGACAAACTCGGCGGCATCGAATACTGCCCCGGCAAATAGATAGATCTTTTCAGATAGAAGCTGAGGTGGCGTAATTGGTAGCCGCGCACGTTTGAGGGGCGTGTGGAGAAATCCGTGCGGGTTCGAGTCCCGCCCTCAGCACCATTAAGACACAAGGCGTGGAATGTGAATCTGGACTTACATTTCACGCCTTTTATTTAGCTTGGGCTCACAATTGAAATTCCCGCGAAGTATTTCTTACTTCATCTCGAACCAGCATGGTCCCGGTTCCTTCGTCGGTGAATACTTCCGCCAACAAACCATTTCGAATGCTTCCGCCGATGATATGGGCTGAATTCACGCCCTGATCGAGGAGCGAGATCAGACTTTGTATCTTCGGGATCATTCCGCCGGTGGCTCGGCCATCCATGATGAGCTGCCGGCCCTCTTCTGCGGAGAGCTGCACGATCTTCGTCGACTCATCATTCGGATCAAGATAGATCCCGTTTACGTCCGACAGTAAGATTAGCTTCTCAGCTCCCAATCGCGCGGCGATCTCGGAAGCGATGGTGTCGGCGTTGATGTTGTAAACCTTTCCCTCGTCATCGGCGGCAAGAGACGAGATAACAGGCAGATAGTCATTCTCCAAAAGCAGCTCGATCAGGCTCGCGTCTACAGCGACGATATCGCCGACATGGCCAAAGTCGACAGTCTCCGTTTCGCCCGTGCTTTTGTTTACAAAATCCTTTGGAGGCCGGCGGACGGCTTTGATGACGCCGCCGTCGATGCCTGAAACACCGACCGCGTGTATGCCCCGATGCCGTAGGGCCGATAGGATCTCGGTATTGATCTTTCCGCGAAAGATCATCTTGGCAAGCTCGAGCGTATCGTCGTCGGTGACCCGCCGGCCCTCGATCACCGTTTGAACCACTCCTAATTTCCTTGCGAGTTCGGTCAACTGCTTTCCGCCGCCGTGAACGATGCAGATCCGGATGCCAACCTGGTGCAACAGCGCGAGTTCCTCGGCGATCGATAAAAGATTCGCCTTGTCTTCGGTTACTTTTCCCGAAAGCTTAACGACGAATGTTTTTCCCTTGAAGCGCTGAATGTATGGCAGTGCTTCGCGCAGCAGGTCGAGTGTCGCGACGTTCATCGGATCACCTCGGTCATGACGGCTTTCTGCACATGAAGTCGATTCTCGGCCTCCTCGATCACTACCGAGTTCGGTGAATCGATGACACTGTCAGTTACGATCACGTTTCGCCGCACCGGAAGACAATGCATAAAGATGGCATCGTTGCTGCGGGCCATCTTTGACTCATCGACTATCCAGTGTTTTCGAAACCGCGAGCGATGAGAAATATCCGCGTCGGGTCCGCCGTAGAACATGCTTCCGCCCCAGCTCTTCGCGTAAACCACATCGACGCCCTCAAACGATTCCGCGGCATCATTCGTTATCTCGACGCTGCCGCCGCTCAATTCGGCCTGTTTCTCGATCTCGCTCATCAGCTCACGGTCCAGCTCGTAACCTTTCGGCTGGGCGATGACCAGATCGTGCCCGAACTGTGTGGCCGCGAGAGCGAAGCTGTTCGGCACCGCCATCGGCAGCGGTTTCGGATGCCACGCCCAAGTAAGCAGAACTTTTTTCCGCGCTTCGCCAAATCTCTCGCGGATCGTCATCATGTCCGCTACGGCCTGGCAGGGGTGGTGCATCGCCGATTCAAGATTGATCACCGGAACGCTGGCGTATTCTGCAAAAGCATTCAGGATCGGGTCGGTCCTTTCTGCTTCCCAGTCTTTCATTTCCGCAAAGGTCCGCACGCCGATCGCCGAAACGTATCTTTCCAAGACCCGTACGAACTCTTTCAGATGTTCGGTCTTATCGCCGTCCATCACGACGCCCTCGCGATGCTCGAGTGTCCACGAGGTGCTGCCAGGTTCAAGGACGACAGAGTTGCCGCCAAGCTCATAGACGCCGACCTGCATGGATGCACGCGTTCTAAGGCTCGGATTGAAGAAAACCAGAGCAACCGATTTACCCTCAAGCGGCCGGTCCGCCGAGCGTGACGTCTTTATATCAATCGCGCGGCGCACGATGTTCTCGAGAGCTTCGCGAGAGAAGTCGGATGTTTTGAGAAAGTCAGTCATTTAAGGCCTCAACCAACAGATTGATCTCATCCCGCGTCAGCGAAAGCGGCGGAAGAAGCCGTAGCACCGCGGCGTCGCTTGACGTACCGGTGATGATATTTCGTTTAAGGAGCTTCGAATGAACATCAGATGCCTTGTTCTCAAACTCTATACCAAGTAGGCAACCGTGTCCTCTGATTCCAGTGACACCAGGGATCGCTGATATCGATTCGTGTACAAACATCTCGACTGCCTGTGCGTTCGCGATCATATCATCTTGCTCGATTGCATCGAGCGTCGCCGCCACCGCTGCCATTGCCAGCATGCCGCCGCCGAACGTCGTTCCCAGATCGTTCTCCCGGATAGCCGAAGCAACCCGTTCGTTCACAAGGCACGCTCCAACGGGCACGCCGCTTCCCAGGCCTTTCGCGAGCGTGACAATGTCCGGCTCGACCTCGTTCGCAAGCTTACTACCGGCGAAGAACCAGTAACCTGTACGACCCATCCCGGTTTGCACCTCATCGAAGATGAGGACGATCCCTAGCTCGTCGCACAATTTACGCAGCTCTCGAAAGAATAAAGGCGAGGCCTCGCGTACCCCGGCCATTGATTGGATCGGTTCGATTATGATCCCCGCGGTATCCGCGTCAGCGATCATTCGGACGCTCTCAATATCGGCGAACTCGGCCTCGGCGTGATGTGGAACATTCGGCCGCCCGATCTCCCGGTATCGTCCGAGAAACGTAGCCGAGATCGAATCTGCCGTACGACCGTGGAACCCGCCGGAAAAGGAAATGATCTTTTGACGGCCGGTCACCATCCTTGCCATCCGCATCGCGTTCTCATTTGCTTCCGTTCCGGAGTTGCAGAAGAACGCTTTTGTCAGGCCCTCGGGTGCGACGGATACGAGTTTCGCGGCGGCGTGCCCCCGTATTTCTGAATAAACGAGGTTTGAGTAGAACAAAAGCTTGTCGGCCTGGTCCTGTATAGCTTTTACGACATGAGGATGGGAATGTCCGGTCACGCAGACCGCATGCCCTCCGTAGAGGTCAAGGTACTTTTCACCATTGCTCGTCCAAACCCACGCCCCTCGCCCACGCTCGATCGCGATCTCCATTTTCTTGTAGGTCGCTAGTTGATATTCGTCCTCGATTTGTGCGATCTGGTTGAAATTCATCATGCGCGGTAAGAGTGCGTGCCTCAGCTTTTTCTGTTCTTAACAGACGGCTAACGCTCGCCTTCTTAAACTATGGATTTCCTCCCGTGAAAATAAGCCCGGTCGTTTCCGGGAGTCCAAACATCA
>DASUSJ010000329.1:0-15900 GCA_036375155.1 Pyrinomonadaceae bacterium | reverse complement strand
GAGGATCTATCGGCCTTTGAAATTCGGAACGCGTTTCTCGAAGAATGCAGCGACTCCCTCTTTGAAATCCGGGGAACGACCTGATTCGAGCTGGCAATTGGCTTCGAGCTCAAGCTGTGAACGGAGATCGTTTGAGAATGTCGCATTCAGCATTCGCTTGACGCGTGCGATCGCGGCTGTGGGTCCTGCGGCGAGCTTCGCTGCCAGGGAATTTGCTTCGTTCATCAACTCTCCTGAGGGAACGACGTGATTGATCATCCCAATGTCGGCTGCACGGGCGGCTGGAATCGTGGAACCCGTCATGAGCATTTCTGCAGCTAGTTTTTCGCCGATCGCCCGCGGCAGAAAGAACGTGCCGCCGCAATCCGGTGACAGCCCTATCCGGACGAAAGCCTCATTGAAGCTTGCATCGTCAGACGCCAGGACAATATCGCACGCGAGGGCGAAGTTTGTTCCCGCTCCGGCGCAGACACCGTTCACAGCAGCGACAAACGGAATTGGAGTTTCGCGGATAAGAGCGATTACTTCGTGCAGCGCCTTCAGGGGTTCATCCAGAAACGCCTCGATGTTTCCCTCCGCCTCGCCCATTGCCTGCATCTCGCGCAGGTCTCCACCGGAGCAGAAGGCCCGACCGTTGCCGGTGAGTATTACTGCTCTCGCTTCGTCGTCAATTGTCTTCTCGATCGCGTGCCTCAGATCCTTGCTGAGCTGAAGTGATAGGGCGTTTAGGGCTTCCGGCCGGTTGAAGCAGATAGTCGCGACGTTGTTCTCGAGTGAATACGTGATCGTCTGGTAGAGCATAAACTTGAGCTATCTGAGTTCGGCAACGGGCTGAAGTCGAGTAGGCTCGTTTCTCCAGTGTGGTTCGCCTGCAATATTGTGAGGTGGGTTCTGGCAGGGAGGCGTTCTTGAAATACCGCTCAAGCAAATCTTGCCCGAGACCGGCTGGCTTCATGACATTCGCGGCATAGAACGGTTCGACCGACCTTCGGCTGAAAAGGAACCTGATCGTGCTTGCCGCAGTTGTCGCAAACGATCTCAAACCGTTTCGGCGCGTCCTCGGACTCGGCCGCTTTCCTCGACCGACATTTTGCGCAGCGCTGCGGCGGCATCATGTTACGCTGGTAAAAGATCTCTTGTTCCTTTTCGGTGAAAAGGAACGTCTCTTTACACTGAACGCACGTTGTTTCGACGTCAGGCATTTTAGTTTTCTCCTTAAACCGCGGCCAAAAAGGGTGATGATGCGAGTAATTCTAGCACATGTTTGCGATTGCCGTGCAAGGTCAGACTGACGCTAGCGAGGAGACGTGCGCAACCACCGTTTCGCCCAGTGTTTCAAGGTTATACCCGCCCTCCAGACATGAAATGACCCGGCCTTCACAGGCATCGTCCGCCCACTGCATTACTGTCCGCGTCATGGAAACGTAGTCGGTGTCTTCCAAACGTAACTGGCCCAGCGGATCGGTCAGGTGCGCGTCGAATCCAGCCGAAAGAAAGATCATGTCCGGTTTGAGCTTGGCGGCAACTTCCTCGATGGCAGCATCAAATGCAGAAAGCTGGTCCCTCGCCGGTGTAAATGCCCGCATCGGAAGATTAAGTGTCGTGCCGAGTCCTCTTCCCTGCCCTGTCTCACCGCGTGATCCGGTGCCCGGATACCACGGATATTGATGCATTGAGAAGAAAAAGACCGTCGGGTCGGAATAGAAGATCCCCTGCGTCCCGTTTCCGTGATGCACGTCCCAATCGACGATCGCCACCCGGTCTATCTCCTTGTACTTGTTCTGTGCATAACGAGCTGCTACCGCGACGTTGTTGAAGAGACAAAATCCCATGGCGCGCTCGGCCGTGGCGTGATGCCCCGGCGGTCGCACAGCAACGAAGGCGTTCCGGGCTTCACCTTGCATGACCGCGTCGACCGCGGTGATCGCACCGCCCGCAGCATAAAGAGCGGCGTCGAACGAGGCCATCGAAATAACGGTGTCGGCATCGAGCCGATCGAGACCCTCGGCGAAAGCTTCCTCGACCCGCTTGAAATGTTGCGGTGCGTGAGCAGCCTGCACAACTCCCTTCGAAGCTTTCTCCGGAGTTATTTCGACGAGGTTCTTGCCCAGTTCCGGATCGGCTTTGATCGCGTCAATGACCACTCGGTAACGTTCGGGCGTTTCGGGATGTCCTTGACCGGTGTCGTGCTTCTCGTAGATCGGATGATGTATCAGCGCGGTCGCCATATAGGGTGAGGCTACCATACTACCGCGGATTTTCGAGTCGCGGCACGAAGGCGTATACTTTCCTTTCTCTCGTACACCGGCTTTATGTCCACTCGACAGCGGATCAAGGCGATCGACTCTCATACATGCGGCGAACCGACCCGTTTAGTGGTCTCGGGTTTCCCGGACCTGGGTGGCGGAACAATGGCAGAACGGCTCGAACGCTTCCGTCGCGATTACGACGAACTGCGTGCGGCGATCGTTCGCGAACCGCGCGGCCACGACGCCATTGTCGGTGCACTTTTGTGCGAACCGGTCGATCCCGAAGCCGCGGCGGGGGTCATCTTCTTTAACAACGTCGGCTATCTCGGAATGTGCGGTCACGGTACGATCGGACTAGTACGAACGCTCGAACATATGGGCAGGATCGCGCCGGGCAAGCACCTGATCGAAACTGCAGTCGGCACCATCGAAGCCGAACTGGAAGCGGATGGCTGCGTGTCGTTTACAAATGTCCCAAGTTATCGCTTTGCTAAAGACGTTTTGGTCGACGTCAACGAACACGGAACTGTAAAAGGCGATATCGCCTATGGCGGCAACTGGTTCTTTCTGATGGGCGAGCACCCAATGAAGCTCGAGCTAGAGAATCTCGCTCAACTGACAGCCTACTCCGCCAGTGTTCGAAGCGCTCTGTCCACGAACAACATCACCGGAAGGGACGGCTCCGAGATCGATCACATCGAACTGTTTTCCCCTACGCCCAATGCCGACAGCCGCAATTTCGTGCTGTGCCCCGGCATCGAGTACGACCGTTCGCCCTGCGGAACGGGCACCAGTGCGAAGCTCGCATGCCTGTACGCTGACGGGAAACTCGAGGAAGGACAGGTGTGGCGTCAAGAGAGTATCACCGGAACGATCTTCGAGGGCCGAATCCGGATACATAACGAGAAAGTAATTCCCGTCATCCGAGGCTCTGCTTATGTCACGGCCGAGATCGACTTGATTTTGGATCCGAACGATCCTCTCCGTTTCGGCATCGGCAAATGAGTTACGACGTCGCTATTGTCGGTGCGGGCATTGTGGGTGCGGCTTGCGCAGCCAGCTTGTCTGCGTCCGGACTTCGTGTACTCGTGCTCGAATCGAATGGCATCGCAACCGGAACAACCGCCGCGGGGATGGGCCACATAGTCCTCATGGACGACACTGACGCACAGATGGCGTTGACCGGTTACTCGCGAAAATTGTGGAACGAGTTGGCTGAGCAGCTTCCGGTTGAAGCAGAGTACGATCACTGCGGGACCATCTGGGTCGCGGCGGATGAAGACGAGATGGCAGAGGTTCGACGAAAACAATCAGTCTATACAGCGCACGGATCCTCCGCCGAGGTACTCGACGCGCGATCGTTGCGAGAGCTTGAGCCGAACCTGCGTCAAGGCCTCGCCGGCGGTCTTCTCGTTAAAGATGACAGCGTCCTTTACCAACTCTGTGCGACAAAGTTCCTCCTCGACCGCTCGGTTCGATACGGAGCGAAGGTACAAGCTGGGGCGACTGTCGCCAAGATCTCCGATGGTGGTATTACGCTCGAAAACGGTGAAGCGATAGCAGCCGGCATGATAATCAATGCCGCCGGGACCGCGGCACCCGAGCTTACGCCCCAACTGAAGATCGTCAAACGGAAGGGCCACCTGGCGATAACGGAACGCTATCCGAACTTTGTCCGCCACCAGTTGGTCGAACTCGGCTATCTGAAGTCGGCTCACGCCAGTGACGCTGATTCGGTTGCGTTCAACGTTCAGCCGCGAAGTACCGGCCAGATCATTCTCGGCTCGTCGAGGCAGTTTGGCGTTGAGAGTAGTGAAATCGATTTCAATATCCTAAGGCGGATGAAGGCACGCGCATTCGAATACATGCCGGATCTGAAAACGCTTTTGACCGTTCGCATCTGGACCGGTTTTCGTCCGGCCACGCCCGACAATCTTCCCTACATCGGCAAGATCGCGGGCTACGAGAACGTATACGCCGCTTGCGGCCACGAAGGACTCGGCATCACAACGTCACTGGCAACGGCGGATCTGTTAACATCCGTGATCCTGGGCAGACAACCGGCGATCCCGATCGAGCCCTACTTACCGTCGCGAACCATAACCGAACATTGATCACAATAACCGTCAACAACCTCGCGATAACCGTCGACGAAGGCACGACCGTCGCCGCGGCGATATCGAATGCCGGGGCGACGGGCTGTCGAACCTCGGTCAACGGTGAATCACGCGGACCTCTCTGCGGGATGGGGATCTGTTTTGAGTGTCGTGTGACGATCGACGGTATTCGACATCAGCGCAGCTGTACTGTGATCGCAGCAGACGGAATGGAGGTCGTGACAGGTGAATAGATCTTCAACCGATGTCCTGATCGTCGGTGGCGGGCCGGCCGGGATGTCGGCTGGCCTCGCGGCATCCGCGAGCGACGGTGTAAGAGTCACCGTCGTCGACGACAACCCGCGCCTTGGCGGACAGATTTGGCGAGCCGAGCTCGGAAAGACGAAATCGCCCGAAGCACGCGAGCTAATCGATTCCCTCGATCAGCGAAAGATCACGATACTAAACAACGCTTCGGTGTTTGCGGCGGATGGTCATTCCCTACTCGCGGAGACACGCTCCGAAACGATTCAGATCGAATACAAGAAGCTCATTCTCGCGACGGGAGCCCGCGAACGCTTTCTTCCTTTCCCCGGATGGACGCTTCCAAACGTCTTCGGTGCCGCCGGGCTCCAGGCCCTGGTGAAGGGTGGAATGAATGTCGAGGACAAGCGAGTCGTCGTTGCAGGGACCGGTCCGCTCCTACTCGTGGTCGCAGAATATCTCGCGTCCAAAGGCGCGCGGGTTGTCGCGATCTGCGAACAGGCATCGAATAAAAAGCTCGACAGGTTCGCACTCGGGTTGTGGCGAGCGCCTTCGAAGATAGTTCAAGGTCTTTCGTTGCGACGCAGGCTTAGCGGAGTTCCCTACTATAGAAATTCCTGGATCTCTGCCGCTCATGGGACGTCCGAATTGCAGAACGTTACGATCAGACGTTTCGGCAAGACCGAGAAAGTTGCGTGCGACATGCTTGCCTGCGGATTCCACCTCGTGCCGAACATCGAGCTCGCTCAACTTCTCGGCTGCGCGATCGTCGATGGTTTTGTGGCAGTCGTTGATTATCAACTAACTTCTGTAGCGGACGTCTACTGCGCGGGCGAGCCTACCGGGATCGGCGGCGTTGAGGCGGCCTTGGTTGAGGGAAAGATCGCCGGATACGCCGCTACGGAGCAATGGGGTCAAGCCCGTTCGCTCTTCGGCATTCGAAAAAGAAATACGGCATTTGCGAACGCGTTAGATCGAGCCTTCGAACTGCGCGAGGAGTTGAAGTCCCTCGCCTCGGATTCGACACTGGTCTGTCGCTGCGAAGATGTACAATATGGAAAACTGACGGAGTACGACGATTTTCGAATGGCGAAACTGCAGACGCGTTGCGGGATGGGAGCGTGCCAGGGGCGCATCTGCGGAACGGCGGTTGAATTCTTGTTCGGTTGGAAAGACCGTTCGATCCGGCCGCCGATATTTCCAGTAAAGATGGAGAACCTATGACGATGGATTGGTCGGGCGTTATGCCCGCGATAACAACTTGCTTTGATGAGAGCCTTAAGATCGACCACGAGTTCACGTCGAGACACGTGAAGTGGCTCGTCGAAAACGGATGTACCGGCATCGTTACAAACGGCAGTCTTGGTGAAGGCGGCACGCTCTCGCTCGAGGAGAAGATCGCATTGTGGAAGACGTGTGTTTCGGCGGTTGGACATAAAGTGCCTATTGTTGCAGCTATCGCTTCGATGACGACCGATGACGCCGTTCATCTAGCCCGAGTCGCACGTGATGCGGGTTGCTCCGGTTTGATGGTGCTGCCTCCATACATCTATCGCGGCGACGCGAGAGAGATGCAGGCCCACATTGCGGCCGTATGTGCTGCGACAGAACTCTCGTGCATGCTCTACAACAACCCGGTCGCATACGGAACCGACTTCCTGCCCGAGCAGATCGCTGAAATGTCCAACGCCATTCCGAATCTTCACGCGGTAAAGGAGTCGAGCACGGACGTTCGTCGCATCACGGCGATCCAGGCTCTGACAGGAGACCGGCTGAGGATCTTCGTCGGTGTCGATGATTTGATCGTCGAGGGCATCAGTGCCGGAGCCGTGGGATGGATCGCGGGCTTGGTGAATGCGTTCCCGAAAGAGTCGGTCGACCTATTCAACTATGCGATGAACGGCGATGCGAAGAAGGCAAGCGAGATCTACGAATGGTTCTTGCCAGTGCTGCGGCTTGATACGGTTCCCAAGTTTGTACAGTTGATTAAGCTTGTTCAGGAGAAGGTCGGTTGGGGAAGTGCACGGGTGCGTCCGCCGCGTCTTGAGCTTGTCGGAGAAGAGCTGGCTGAGACATTGAAGGTCATTAACACCGCAATCGCGAATCGGCCCGACGCTTCGATGACGGTTCCGGCGAGTTGAGAAGCCTTCTTTGCGACTTTTGTGCCCTTACGGGAACCTGCATCAGCACGCTTAAAAGTTGGCAGATTTGTAACCACAAACATGCTGTTTTTTTTCAAAGCATTCATCGTCGCAAGCGCTCTGCTCGCGTACGGCTGCGGGCACGGCTCCCATTCGATCAAATGTGTCATTGTTAGCGGTCAATCGGTATGTTTTATTAGAGAGGTTTGGGGGTTGAATGGTGATCGAGTGGTTCTCACTACTTCGACAAACGTTTGTCATCAACCATCAGCCGAAACGGACTATGTGTCTGATGCCCTGGGGGCCGGTCACTCCGTCTATTACAAAATAGAGGATGGGAAGCTGCACGTTTACGGAAGTATAGGACAGATGATTAAGCCGCGAAAGGTATTTCCCGTTGAGGTCGAGTTTCCCAATCTTATGAATCCAGAGGAAAGCGAACTGCGTAAAGACGGATACTCACGCCTTCCGCTCGAAAAGATGACCTGGTGCTTGTCAGACTTGAAATAAAGTTAGCGTGTGCAGCGAATATCCACGAGCGTTGGCGAACAGCCCTAGTAGCCGCATTAGTTCTGATTGGAAAACATGGAGATAACAGGTACATCGATCATAGGCTACGATCGCGGATCGAAAACAGGAAACACGTTCACGGCCTTCAACCCTGTAACGGGCGAAGCGATCGAACCCGATTTTCATTCGGCCACGGAGGATGAACTTAGTGGTGCAGCTTCATTGGCTGATGCGGCTCGCATCCCGTATGGGAATCTTTCGGGCAAAACTCGTGCGGTCTTCTTGCGCAAGATAGCGGACAACATCGAGGCGCTCGGCGACACTCTGATCGAACGTGCATCGCTCGAAACGGCATTGCCGAATCAAAGGTTTGTCGGTGAACGCGCGCGAACTTGCGGACAGCTTAGGATGTTCGCCGATCTTCTCGACGAAGGATCGTGGGTCGATGCTCGCGTCGATCATGCGATCCCGGATCGACAACCGGTACCGAAACCTGACGTTCGGTCAATGCTGAAACCTCTCGGCCCTGTCGCAGTATTTTGCGCAAGCAACTTCCCGCTCGCCTATTCGGTCGCGGGCGGCGACACTGCATCGGCTCTCGCCGCGGGCTGCCCCGTTATCGTCATCGCACACACCGCACATCCAGGTACCGCCGAGTTTGTCGGATCCGCACTTGTCGAAGCGGCGAAGTCCACCGGCATGCCAGAAGGCGTGTTTAGTTTGCTTTTCGCGAAAGGCTACGAGACCGGCCAGGCGCTGGTGAAACACGCGGCGATCAAAGCAGTCGGATTCACTGGATCGCGACGCGGCGGCCGCGCGTTGATGGACATAGCAGCTGCGCGGCCCGAACCGATCCCGGTCTACACGGAGATGAGCTCGGTCAATCCCACCTTTTTTCTTCCGGGCGCTATCAGGCAGCGTGGCGAAAGTCTGGTCACCGAACTGCACGCTTCGGTCACCGGTGGGGCCGGCCAATTCTGCACTAAACCCGGACTCATTTTCCTCCCCGACTCAGAGGCGACGGCGGGCTTCGTTTCTCAGTTCAAGACTCATATCTCGGAGACGCCGTCATCACCTCTTTTAACCGAAGGGATCCAGACGAGCTACAACGATGCGAGTGAGAAGCGCGGAACTGAGGTCAAAGACTTTTTTGTGAAAGAAGAAACCGATCTGCCAGGTTTTTCGGTGCCTCCGTCGGTTTTCGAGACAACAGCGATCGACTTCCTGAATACACCGGACTTGAACGAAGAGATATTCGGCCCGACGACACTGCTCATCAATTCGCGATCCAAGGAAGACCTCCTCGAGATCGCACGATCGCTCGAGGGCCAGCTTACCGCTTCCGTGCACGGCACCGAAGAGGACCTCAAGGAGTACGCCGACCTAATCCGCATACTGGAGACAAAGGTTGGACGACTGATCTTCAACGGCTTTTCGACCGGCGTTGAAGTCTGCCCGTCGATGGTCCACGGCGGGCCCTATCCGGCGACGTCGGATTCACGTTCCACCGCTGTGGGAACGCGAGCCATCACACGATTTGCCCGGCTGGTTTGTTTTCAGAATTTTCCGGACGCCGCGTTGCCGGATGAATTGAAAGAAAACAATCCACTGAATGTATGGCGGATAGTGGATGGTGAACTAAAACGCGGGTAGAGATGGAGGTCTGGAGATAGCCAGCCGGCAGGTTCCCGCAAAGCCGCAAAGTCGCAAAGAAGAGCGAAGACAAGGAAGTATGAAGGCACGAAACAGACTGAGGCGAAACTCATTCCTGAGGCGGCGACTCTTTGCGATTCTTCTTTGCGACTTTGCGGCTTTGCGGGAACCTCCCAACGTTGACTCTCCGGAATACTAAGGATTAGTTCGTGCCCTGCAGGATCGCAGCACAGCTCCCAACCTATTCCGACTCAAACCCTGACGCCTTCAAAACAAACTCCGGGACCTTGGGCTCGTCGGAAACGACATATTCCCTGCCCTTATCGCGGGCCCAGCGGTGAAGCCACGAGATACCGGCCGGTCCGATGTAAGTGTCGGGCAAACGATACGCGTCGTCCCTTAACGCCTCGTCAAGCGTCACGAACTTGTAACCACGTTTCTTAAACATCACCGCGAGATCATCCAAGTAATCCGAGTTGATAAAGTTCGCATGAATGAGGAGCGTTTGACTGATCTCTCTACCGAACAATTTCATCGACTGCCGTTCCCAGTAATCAAGCTTCGCTTCCATATACGGAACGTACGCTTCGCCCACGCGCTTCATCAACGCCGCGTCCTTCTTATCGAACGCATTGTCGTAAGCACGCGAGAAAATGTAGTCCGCATTGTCGAAGGTGATCGGTGCGATGGTGTAACCGTGCTTTTGTAGAAACGCGTGGAACTGGGACTTTATTTCGAGCGTTCGGCCGGTCTGCAGAAACGGATGCCGAAAGTATCTGGGGGTTTTTCGCTTTTTGGCGAGAAGCTCGCGCGTTATGGTCTCGCCCTTTAGAACATCGGACTGATAATCGTTTAGCGGGATCCTGTTCAGGCTTCGATGTGAATACGTGTGATTCCCGAGCTCGAGACCGGCATCCAGCCACATTCGCAGCAGGTCGATCTGCTGCTCGTCGCGCCGGTCATCGACATACAACTTGTTCTCATTTACAAAGCCGATCGCCGGAATACTTGCCTTTCGTATGTGACGAAGAAGTTTCCGTGTGATGTCCCGGCGATTTCCGAGATCGGGTCGAGTGGATACAACAGGCAAATCATCGATCGTCACCGCAACAGTTCTGAGTTGAGTTTGCGCTAGTGTAGTCGCGGCCGAAAGAAACAAAATCAGGACTGTAACGAACGATCTGGGCATATGCTGATTGCTAATCACTACCTCGCAAAGACCTGTGAGAAGTCATTGAATCCTTTGAACTCCAGCGCGTTCCCGCTCGGGTCGAGAAAGAACATCGTCGCTTGTTCGCCGACTTCACCAGCAAAACGAATTTTCGGTTCGATCACGAACTCGATACCTTTAGCCTTAAGTTTGTCCGCAAGCTCCTTCCACTCGTTCATCGGTAGAACGATCCCGAAATGAGGGACCGGGACGTTATCGGCGTCGACATGATTGGTCGATCTGATCCCTGCCGCCTCCGGCGCGAGATGCGTAACGATCTGGTGGCCGAAAAGATTGAAGTCGATCCAGGTTTCCGAACTGCGACCTTCTTCGCATTCGAGCACGTTTCCGTAAAAGCGGCGTGCAGCATCAAGATCATGAACCGGGAAGGCCAGATGAAAGAGGTTACTCATAATTACTCAGACTGAAACTCGACTGCGAGTGCTCACCAACTCATTAACAACATTCAAACCTGATTGAAAGGCTCCCTGCATCCACGATGGGTTGTCTGACAGATGTTCGCCTGCAAAAAATATGCGGCCTTCGGGTCGGCGGGCTATCTCGACAATTTTCTTCTCCGGATGTGCCCAAGCACCGAGTGCCCAGGGATCTTCGCTCCAGCATTTCGACACTCCTCTTAAAACATTCGGTTGAAGAGCCGGAAACGTGATGCTTAGCTTTTTTATGGTGGATGCGATGCGATCGCCTTCCTGCTGCTTCATCAGGTCGAGAGAATAGCCGCCCCGAAGATAACTCTGCAAAATGCCTGGGATACCGGGCTGTCCGAACGTCGCGTCCCAGACCTCGGTGGCGTCATCACCGAAGCCAAACCCGTTCAGCTTCTGCTCAAGCCATACACGCTTTCTGGTTTCGATGAAAACTCGAGATGCTGATTCGTACTCGACCGCGTTTATTGCGTCCAATTTAGCAGCGCCGAATGCTCTTGAAGATTCGATCTTCGAGAGCAGTGTGAAAGGAATGGAACATACCAGGAGGTCGGCGCTAAGGGTCTCGACGCCTGCATTCTTCTTAATCTTTACGGTTACCCCACTAGAGGTCTGCTCTATCGCCACGACCGGGGCGTCGTATAGAACCTTCGAACCCAACCTCGCAGCGAACGCCTGCGGGAGAAGATCATTTCCGCCCTTGATCTTGTGCCATAACTCCGGTTCGTTAAGCGTAACTACAAGAGATGTCGCGTCTTCGAATTTACCCCAGTCGACAGGTTCGGCGCGGCCGCCCCTGACCCGAAAGAATTTACCCTCGGTCGGGTAAAACGGTACCAGCGGAAGGGCGAATTCGCGAATGTACTTCAGCGTGAGATCGTGATTCTGCGGGATTCTGGCTGCCCCCGCATCGGCATACAGACCCGGCGTGTCGAAGTTACGAAATGTTAAAACGCGGCCGCCCGAGCGGGGCTGAGCTTCGAGTATCGTTACATCAAATTCGAGTTTGTTGAGTTCGTAAGCGGTGACGAGGCCTGCCAAACCCGCGCCGATTATGATCACTTTCCGACGTGCGGCTCCGACTCTCGCCAGACCTCGGTTGGCGACAACCAGTGAGCCCGCTGCTGCACCTAGTGCAGAAGTTATGAATTCACGGCGTTTCATTACGGGGATTTTGCGAGTTGCCGGATGGCACCCAGATGATAAGCGGTGTGTGCGATCATCCCGACGGCCATTCCGGTACGGTCTTCAGTCCAATCCTCGACCGCAGCAATACAGCGAAGCGTGTTTTCGTACGAGCGCCTGACGCTCGCGCGAAGGGCATCCCATTCGACAGCATTCACCGTTTCAATCAGCCAGCTGTCTTCCCAGTTCACGCGTTCGGTCCGGCCGTTTATAAATTCACAGAGACGGTCGAGATAGAATTTCGCATGCTCAGTCTGTGCCGCGATCGTCGTCCCGGACATTTGTGCCGAAGCCTGCTCTGCCGATACAGATTCCAGTGTGCTGAAAAAGCCGACGCCTCGATCAAGAAAAGCACTCGGCTGGCCCTCGGGGGAGCCTTCGAAAGTCTCGCGGAGTAGATAAGCGACGCCACCTACGAACTGTTGTACCGGGATCTGATCTTTACCGTTTTTCATTTGTGCTACCTTTTAATTCGTGTCGGATGCGCCAGAACAATTCAGCGAAGATCTTCGTCGAAGTCTTTCGGCCAATGAATTCGTAAAGCTTACGTTGAGCAATTATAAGGGCCCGGAACCGCATCTGCAAAAAGTTGCCGTCCGCATGATCGAGACGAAGCAGGGCCGTAAGTTGTCGTTCCAAAACAGCTATGAACGTCAGCAAACCGTCAAGAACTTTGGCGTTGAGGAAGGGATCGCGCGAGTAACGGATCTGCTGAGCTCGGGATTTCGAAGCGCCCATCTATTCACCGTCTCACACGACATCCAGCTAACCATCGGTAAGAAGAGTTCTCGAATCATAAAAGGTAAGCCGACGTTTACAAGGCTGCCGTCGACATCACATGACCGCCCAAAGACGACTTTGATAGATCCCGGAAGTTATTATCTGCGAGCCCTCGGAATCACGATGGACGATGGCCGAGTGCGATCTCAGCAGCGGGACAAATGGAGACAGATCACGCGGTATGTCGAGATCCTCCGCGATCTCTTCGAAACGTCGAGAATCAAGGATGCGAAAAAGCTGACTATCCTGGATATGGGATCGGGGAAAGGCTATCTGACCTTCGCAGCGTACGATTACTTTGCGAACGTCTGCGGTCTCGACGTGTCGATGACCGGAGTTGACTCGCGGCCGGAGCTGATCGCGCTTTGTAATCAGATCGCCGATGCGTCGGAGTTTACTGGCCTTCGGTTCATTGCGGGCGACATACTGGATTTCGCCGTCGAGAGGATCGATATCCTGATCGCCCTCCACGCCTGCGACACCGCGACCGATGACGCGCTTTATAAGGGTATAAGGGCAAGCGCTGAGATCATCGTCGCTGCTCCCTGCTGCCATAAGGAGGTCCGCTCGCAGATGGCCGCGCCGGACTTCCTGCAGGGCGTGCTCAAACACGGCGTGATATCGGAGAGAACTGCTGAAACGGTGACGGACGGATTACGGTCGCTGCTGCTGGAAGAAAGCGGATATCGTTCAAAGGTCTTTGAATTCGTTCCGTCGGAGCACACACCGAAAAACAATATGATCGCCGCAGTACGGGACGACCGTAAACCGGATCGAGGTGCGATCGCAAAGCAGATCGCCGAACTCTTGAGCGCCTTTTCCATAGCACACCAACATCTCCACTCACTGCTAGAGGAAAATGGCCGCGAGCTGTAGAGCTTTCGCCCCTTCAGGACGGAGCCGGTTAATGGAACCGTACCAGAAGCTTCGCATCTGGCTACGATCTTCTGGCCGCCGAAAATTCTAGCTTTGCCACACCCTCTATAGCCCGCGGCGCGACTGCGATCTCGTTTAGATTCCGAATGCCGTCGCTGATACCGATGCCGTGCCGATATTAAACCCGGCTGTGAACGCCGTCGTTTCAAAAACTGTGTTGAGCGCCGCCGCGGCTTCGGGACGGAGTGTCACGCTCACGCCATCGAGCCGAATTAGCGCCGGATCAGCAAGGAAGCTTCCGGGCAGGATCAGGTCGAATAACGGTATCCGGCCGACCACGCTCCCGTTCGCCGAAACGAGCCCGGTCAGCACGATTCCACCGGCCCCGGTCGTATCGATAACGAAACTCTCCAGCCGGACAATCGTCGAGCCTCGTCGGAGGATAAGGCCGCCCGTATGCGATATCTCGCCACGCACGGTGTCCGAATCGAGAGTGGCGGTCGTGATCGGAAAGATGGCTCTAGCTCGAACAAGCCGGCCCGGGAAGGCCGAGCTCGGTGATATCTGCAAAGTACCAAGTGCACCCGCAAACTCTGAACTCAAGTTGACGCTCGTCGTTCCAGTAAAGATCGAAAGCTGCGACGACGGGCCGACGTTTCCGGGGTCGCTAACCTTCTGTGCGAACGAGGCCGACACCGGGATCAGGACCAGGACTACGAGTAAGCTAAGTGTTCTTAACATTTAATTTCCCCCTAAGTTCGAAGTATTTTTTATGTTTGGATCAGAGGTGGTTTCGTCGGTCAAGGTGAACCGGATTCAAACCGGCCGACAAAAACTCGGGAAAAGGCATCTAAGTCCTGTTGGTTGACGAAACCAAGGCAAACCGCCTATTATCTTGGTTTGTCTTAAGGGCATTTTTTGAAGAGTAGAGCAATGAAACAGGAAATACATCCGAACTACCAGGAAATCAACGTAACGTGCGCGTGCGGTCATTCGTTTAAGACCCGTTCGACGATGGGCGAAGAACTGCACATTGAAATATGTTCCGAGTGTCATCCGTTCTTTACCGGCAAACAGAAGCTGGTGGATACCGCCGGACGTGTCGATCGCTTCAACAAGCGTTATGCTCGCGGAGGAGCTCCGGCTGCAAAATAGTGGCCATTTTCTACAGACATTAGCTTAACAAAATCTGACGCCGACACTTTGGCGCCGTTCGATGAAGGTGTGCATTGATACACCCGAGAAAGGTGAAAGAGGTCGGCGTCATTTCCATTTGGGATTGTGGATTTTGGATTTTTGGCATCTAAGTTCGAGATGCGGGAGCCGTTGATGACTAAAAGAACTTCGTTTGGAACACTTCGATTTATCCATACCGTATTTGCCATGGAGCGCGACTTGATCGTGGGCGGTCAGGCGGTGATGGAAGGCGTGATGATGCGGACTCCGTCCGCTTATGCGATCGCCTGCAGGAAATTGGACGGCTCGATCGTTACCACTGCCGAGACACTTCCGAAGTGGAGCGACAAGTATAAATGGCTGAGCTGGCCGGTTCTGCGTGGAGGTGCGACGCTCATTCAGTCAATGGCACTCGGCATCAAGGCTTTGAATTTTTCGGCAAGGATCTACGAAGACGACCTGAAGGCAAAAGAGGAGTTAGCGAAAGAGACGGCCCTCGAAACCGAACCGCTTCTGGTCGAGGGAACGACGGACGAGAACTTTAGGAAAGCGCCGGTGAAGGTGATAATGCCGGAGAAATCGAATGCGAAGAAAACCGGGCAATCGGCAAGCGCTGTCGGATCGATCATTTTCGCACTGGGATTCAACATACTGCTTTTTATCGTCGCTCCGCTGCTGCTAACCAATGTTGGCTTTATCGCCCTCGGATGGGCTGAGGCCCCGGTGATCACTCCGGATGCGAGCTGGTGGGAAACAACCAAGGCCTATGTCTGGGAAGTAAAACCATATTCGTGGGTAGCATTTAACCTGATAGACGGCTTGATCCGTATGGTGTTCTTTGTGGCGATGATCTTCTCGATGTCGTATCTGAAGGACATTCGCCGCGTGTTCGAATATCACGGTGCTGAGCACAAAACGGTTTTCACGTGGGAAAAAGGTCTGGAACTCAATGTTGAGAACGCACACACTCAGCGGCGGCAACATCCGCGGTGCGGAACTTCGTTCCTTATGGTCGTCATGCTTGTCGCGATCGTGCTTTTCTCGGTGATCAAGTTCGACGCGATGTGGATGAACCTCGTCGTCCGTATCGCCCTGATGCCGCTAGTCGCCGGCCTTTCATATGAGGTGATCCGCTACGCCGCGAAACGCGAATCCGGCTGGGTGTTCAAGCTCTTCACGCTTCCCGGGATCTGGCTCCAGAACATCACCACCCAGGAACCCGACGCCGAACAGCTGGAGGTGGCGATAACCGCTCTCGACGAATCGCTCAAGCTCGAACCGCAAACCGCATGATTTTATTTTGCCCGCGAAATA
>DASUSJ010000328.1:0-5349 GCA_036375155.1 Pyrinomonadaceae bacterium | reverse complement strand
TTGGGACTGCCGCCGGTACTAAATACGATCGCCGATGAAAACCGGGGCTTGATCCTGGTTACGGGAACAACCGGTTCGGGTAAGTCAACCACACTCGCCGCTGTCGTCGATCACATTAACGAACAACGGAATTGCCACATTGTTACGATCGAAGACCCGATCGAATTTCTGCACAAGGACAAGGAATCGTTTATCACGCAGCGGGAGGTCGATGTCGACACGCGTTCGTTTGCCGAAGCTTTACGAGGCAGCTTACGTCAGGACCCGGACGTCATTCTCGTCGGCGAAATGCGGGATCTCGAAACGATCGAGACCGCGCTGGTCGCTGCCGAGACCGGCCATTTGGTTCTCTCAACGCTGCATACTCTCGATGCGCAGGAAACGCTAACTCGAATTATTTCGGCGTTTCCGCCGTACCAACAGAAATCGATAAGGATCCAGCTCGCGGGCCTGCTAAAAGCGGTTGTGTCGCAGCGACTGATGAAATCCGTGAAGACGGGAAGCCGCGTTCCGGCGGTCGAAGTATTGATCTCGACGCCATTAATTCGCGATTACATCCTCCACGAAGAAAAGACAGCGTCGATCCGTGACGTAATTGCGGCCGGAACGTCCCAATACGGCATGCAGACATTCGACCAGTCGCTGTTCTACCTCTATCAAGCGGGTATGATCACGCTCGAAGAGGCTTTGCGCGGTGCGACGAACCCGGACGAATTCCGTCTCCGACTGGCGGGAATACAAAACACGTCCGCGATCGCGAAAGAGGAAATGGAGAAGCTCGGGGGAGTCGGCAACGTCAGCAATCTCATTACTCGGATCTGATTTCGGCTTCTTTCTTAACGAAGAGGGGCGGCCTGCTGGACCGCCTCTCTTTTTAGCGCGCTCCCACGACGTCCCGTCGGCGACGCGCCGTTAAATATCGATTGATTAAGGATTTTTCGGCGCTAATCCTTGACACTGGCAGCGCCGGACGTGTAAATTTTACTTCTATCCGGGCACGAAAACGGGGACTGGGAAACCGCTGAATCATCGACATTTCCCTTTCATTCGCCGACTCTTCTCAGAGCACCGACGGCGGGAAAATTTGGCACAACCTGTTCTGCATCGGTTATCGGATGAGATTTTAATTTTAAGGAAGTTCACACACGGTAAATGCAAAACGACGCTAACAACGAGACTGAAGTATCGACAACCGGCGAGACTCCAGTTGGGGACACGAACAAACAAGAGCAGCCCGCGGAGGCGCAGGCTCCGGTAACAGCACAGACAACGGCCGAACCTCAGACGGATACTGCAACTGGATCGGCTACACCCTCACAACCGTCCGGCGAAACTACGGCGACCGCAACGGAGCGGACCGAACCCCGACGTGTAGCAAAGCCCCCTGCACCGCCTGTCGAGGAAGAGAAGAGTGGCGAGATAGACTTCGGCGCGATCCTCGAGCAGTTCGAGCAGGAACAGACCGTCTTCCACGCGGGCGACCTCGTTGAAGGAAAGGTCGTCGGTGTTTCGGAACGCGGCGCGTTGGTCGACTTCGGATATAAGTCGGAGGGAATCATCCCGGCGGAAGAGAATGCCGAAGGCCTTGAACCGCTGAGCGTCGGCGACACGGTGGAGGTCGTCATTAAGAGCATTCACGCTGGCGATGCACCGCCGCAGCTCTCGCGTACGGACGCCAAATCCCGAAAGATCTGGAACGACCTTGAAGAAGCCTATCGGAACGATGTCCCTGTCGTCGGAAAGATCGTCGACAAGACAAAAGGCGGATTGAAGGTCGACATCAACGGCATCGAAGCGTTTCTTCCAGGGTCGCAGATCGACTCGCGTCCAATCCGAGGTCTTGACACCTACATCGGTCAGGACGTTGAAGCGAAGATAATCAAATTCAGCCGCCGCCGGAACAATATCGTTCTCTCGCGAAAGGTGATCACCGACGTAGCGGTCAACGAACAGAAAGCGGCGACACTTAGCCGGATCGACGTCGGCTATGTCGTCGAAGGAACCATTAAGAACCTTACCGAGTACGGCGCGTTCGTCGACATCGGCGGCATCGACGGCTTGCTTCATGTCACCGACATGTCGTGGGGACGCCTCCAGAACCCGGCAGATAATTTCAAGGTCGGCGAGCATCTTCAGGTCAAAGTCCTGAAGCTGGATCGCGAGAAGGAAAAAGTTTCCCTCGGTTACAAGCAGCTCCTGCCGGATCCGTGGTCGACAGTTGCCGAGGTGTATCCGGTCGATTCGCGGGTCAAAGGCAAGGTTTCATCCGTCACCGAATACGGAATTTTTGTAGAGCTTGAGCCGGGTGTCGAAGGACTCGTTCACGTCTCCGAGATCTCCTGGTCGAAGCGCGGGGCGAACCCGAAGCGGCAGTTTCATAAGGGCGACGAAGTGGAAGTGCAGGTGCTTGGTGTTGATACGCAAGATAAGCGCATCAGCCTCGGCATGAAGCAGCTTCAGGAAAATCCATGGGACACGGTAGCGGTCCGTTATCCCGTCGGCACGAAGATCCACGGCAAGGTGCGGAACCTTACCGACTTCGGCGCTTTCGTTGAGCTTGAAGAAGGGATCGACGGGCTGGTTCACGTTTCCGATATCACCTGGGCGAAGAAGCTCAAGCATCCCAAGGAGCTTCTCAAGAAGGATCAGGAAGTGGACGCCATCGTCACAAACATTGACCCGCGGGGCCAGCGTCTGTCGCTATCGATGAAAGACCTGACGCCGAGTGCGTGGGAAGGCTTTGTCGCCACGCACCGACCGGGTGACGTTGTTCGTGGGAAAGTTACACGGTTTACGAGCTTCGGTGTTTTCGTGGAGCTTGGTGAAGGGCTTGAAGGGCTTTGTCACATCTCGGAGCTATCCGACGAAAGAGTTGACAAGCCGGAAGATGTCGTCCAGCTCGGTCAGGAATTGGATTTCAAGATCCTGAGGATCGAGAACGACGACCAGAAGATCGGGCTCTCGGCTCGGGCTGTCGGCAAGACCGACGAACCGATCGTCGATACCCGACAGTTTTCGAGCGAAGCGAAGGGCGGAATGGCCAGCCTCGGTGAGCTTGCGAACCTGATGAAGGGCGGTCAGGAAGAAGAGCCGGCTCCTGAGCTTTCAAAAGAAGAAAAGGAAGCCGCCAAGCGCGAGAAGAAAGAGAAAGCTCGCCGTGAATACGAAGAGGCGGCGGCACGCGAGGCCGCAGCGGCCGATGAAGCTTCCCAGCCGACGTCGGAAACGACTCCGGAGGCTGAGCAACCTGCTGCCGAGTCAGAAGTGGTCGGTGATCAAACGTCGGAAGCTACAGCAGAGACCGAGAGTGAATCGACGCCGGCAGCGCAAGAACCTACTGCTGACGATGTCGAAGCGGTGACCGCGGAGACTGAGACTCAAGCGGAAGCTGCGGCGAACGATCCGGAGACCGCGTCTGCCGACGTGCAAACCGAAGGCGAGAGTGAAGCGCAGGTATCGGAAACCACCGAAGGAGCTGAGCCGCCCGTCGAGACAACCGACGAGATCAAGGAGGAATCGGAACAGCAATCTGCTTAGTTTTTTGCGCCGGGCTGCCTTTTACTAAAGGCGGTGCCGGCTTTGTTAATTAGAAAAATTGAACTTTTCATCACTGCGGGCGAGGATAACTGAAATGACAAAAGCGGATCTGGTAGAGAAGGTAGCTCGTGAGGCGGACATGACAAAAAAGGACGCCGAGCAGCTCGTCGAAATAATTTTTGACAGCATTATTGAGACGCTGAATAGCGGAGAGAAGATCGAGTTGAGAGGCTTTGGAAGCTTTCGTGTTCGCGAACGCAATTCGCGGCGCGGAAGAAATCCAAAGACGGGTGCCGCGGTAGATATTCCCGCGAAACGTGTCGCCTACTTTAAGCCCGGAAAGGAGCTAAAGGAGCTTATCAACAGTAACGGGCAATAAAGCTGCACTCAGTATTCCCGAAACCGGCCCTCGCGTGAAAACTGCGCCTGGCCGGTTTTTACTTTTTTGAAGTCGGCGACATTCCCGGACGATCTAGAATCCGATAGCATCCGTGAGGTTACACCTTCTTCGCCTCGGCCTTCGCCCGTTCATGTGAGGAATCCATTGCTTCGTCCTCGATCTCACCGCCGGGCGATACGGGGATATCTGCAGGATTCTTGTATTTCATCCCGCGTTCTTCGCTGTCGAGGTTTAGCGGGATCTCAATACGTGACGACGAACTCGGCGGGACATAGCCCGGGTAATCGATCCGCGAGTGGTAGATCGCGATGAGCGAGCGGATCATCGACTCACGAATTTGGGTTAGCTCGCGTAGCGTCAGATCGCACTCATCGAGTTGGTCATCGGCAACAATCGCGTCGATGATCTTCGTAACGATAAAGCGGATATTCTCCGGCGTCGGCTCAGCAAGACTTCGTGCCGCGGCCTCGCAAGAATCGGCGATCATCATGATCGCGGCTTCGCGAAACTGCGGCTTTGGACCCGGATATCGAAAATCGTTCTCAGATATTTCCTCTGGGTCCCGGGCTTCGGCCTGGGCTTTCTTAAGGAAGAAATGCAGCGTGCGTGTGCCGTGGTGCTGCGGAATAAAATCGACGATCCGCTGCGGCAATCCCATCTCTTTCGCGAGCTTCGTCCCGTAGGTGACGTGACTGATGATGATCTTCGCGCTCTGGGCAGGCTTGAGACGATCGTGCGGATTCTTGCCAAGTTGATTCTCGACAAAATGTTCCGGAGCCGCCGACTTTCCGATGTCATGGTAGAGCGCCCCGATCCTGGCGAGCAGAGCATTTCCTCCGACCACACGACACGCATCTTCGGCCAACTGGCCGACCGCGTGGGAATGTTGATTCGTTCCCGGTGCACGCAATGCAAGCTGTCCAAGAGCGGGAAGATCGGCGTTTGAAAGCTCGAGAAGCTTTACATCTGTCAGGATCCCGAACAGTGTTTCGCATAACGGCAGGAACATCGCCGTCAGAGCCGCCGTAACGATCCCGCTGGCAAGACCGCATGCCATCGCCAGCAGAACCGTATTCAGAATGAACGGCTGCTGCGTATATGCGATCAGCGCGACGGCAAGACCAGCCCCCGATAATCCAACGAGAACACCGGCGATCGTGACTGTCTGCCTGCTTCGGTAACGGCCGATCCCGTAAACTGCGACCGAGGAAGAGATAATAGCGTAGACCGCGAACTCGAGTCCGCGAGGCGCAAGAAACCCCGCCAGGATCGCGGTAAAAATTCCCGTAAACAACGCAGTTCTCCGGTCCGCAAGCAGGGTGGTCAACAGACTTCCCATTGCGAACGGGATCGCGAGCGCCCAGAGATTGGGGTCGCTCATCGGTGCCTTTACATTCTGTGACGCGGTGAAG
>DASUSJ010000327.1:0-6545 GCA_036375155.1 Pyrinomonadaceae bacterium | reverse complement strand
TATCCAAACCATGACCACCCCATCTGCAACCAATCCCGGCTACGCGAAGGGCTGGTCTGTAAATTCTGCAGGCACCTGGTGGCACGGCGGCTCGCTTGATGGCTCATACAGCTGGATGGTTAGGACTGACAGTCAGTTCAGCAGTCAGTTGACTTGGGCAGTGATCCTGAACAAACGCACCGAAGCTGCTGGTTTTGCGAATGCGGTCAGTAATCTTGGTTTTGGGAGTTGCGTAAATACCACCACTACATTTCCGACACACGATCTTTTTGACGTTCCGACGCAAAATGCTTCTGCGATAAATTTCTCCAATGTTACGAGCAATTCAATGACCGTTAACTGGACAAGCGGTAACGGCGACGGGCGTGTGTTGATCATGCGGTCCGGTGCCGCACCAAACAAATTTCCTCTCGACGGGACCGACTACCCGGCGGGCCCGCCGGTGGACCTAGGTGACGGGAACTATGTCGTCTACAGCGGTACGGGGAATAACGCGAGTGTAAGCAATTTGAATAGCAACACGAACTATCAGTTCCGCCTGTATGAGTATCGAAAGAATGTTAATACAGGAAATTATGCGCTTTACCAGTTAGGCAACCCCGCAAGCGGCTCACAAAAGACGCTTGCAACAACACCTCAAACAAGACCTCGCTTTGATTTTGACGGAGACGGCAAGACCGACATTTCAATTTATCGCCCGTCGGTCGGCGAATGGTGGTACTTAAGAAGCTCGGACGGCGGCAATCGTGCCGCGCAGTTCGGTAATTCTGAGGATAAGCTCACACCGGCAGACTTCACCGGTGACGCAAAAACCGACATTGCCATCTTTCGACCGGCAGCGGGCGAGTGGTTTGTTCTGCGCAGTGAAGACGGAACCTATTATTCATTTCCATTCGGAACTTCGGGAGATATTCCCGCGCCTGCCGATTTCGACGGCGACGGCAAAGATGATGCAGCAGTTTTCCGGCCTTCAACTTCCACCTGGTATGTAGCGAAATCAACGGGCGGAACGATTATTCAACAGTTCGGTCAGACCGGAGATGTTCCGGTTGTGGCAGATTACGACGGAGACAATAAAGCCGACATTGCCATTTACCGAGTGTCTTCGGGCGAGTGGTGGATACAAAGAAGCACTTTGGGCTTGATCGCGTTCCAGTTCGGAAATTCATCAGATAAACCCGTGCAAGGTGATTACACGGGCGACGGAAAAGGAGACGCCGCTTTATTTAGACCGAATACAGGAGAATGGTTTGTCTTAAGGAGTGAGAATCTAAGCTATTATTCTTTCCCCTTCGGAACCAACGGCGATGTTCCCGCACCCGGCGACTTTGACGGGGATGGAAAGATCGATGCGACGGTTTTTCGCCCGTCAAGCAACACCTGGTATTCGCAGAGAACAACAGCCGGAACTTTGATCCAATCTTTTGGTCAAACAGGTGACGCGCCGGTGCCTAATGCTTTTGTTCCGTGAAGGTGAGAATATAAAAATAGACAAGCCGTAAGAGTAAAAACTTGCGGCTTTTACTTTTGTCTTACGGTGCACGTATGTTGTCCAATCTCACCTGCGCTGCGGCATCCAGATCTCATGGAACGAATGCGTTGGCTAGGGGCCGATCCCCGTTCGCTCCGAACTGTTGTATCAGGATTCCGGCGCCGCAAAGAGGACAGCCACACAAAGAACAAGAAGTATCCTTAATCCTTTCACACGAACCCCCGTTGTTTACTGAAACCTTTAATATTTAATCGCGTACCGAAATCCTGAAATGGGAAAAGCGGTACGGATCGGCACGATATAGTTCGTCATCCCTTCAATTGCAACGCACTTCGTTGTACGCAAGAGGGATTCAGAGGAATTTGCGGAGGGTTGACTTGGAAATGGATGACAAAATAAGAAGGTAAAAATTAGAGGCGTCGGAAATATCCCCTTATTGTTTGCATCGCGACACGTGAAGCTCCGGTTACCATCAGGTCGTTATCCGGATCATCAGTTTTTCGTAATAAGTGCGGCTTAGATTCAGCTCTCTTCCGTCTTTGAGAATAATCAGGTGGTCATTGTTGAAGAGCGGATGGAGCGATTTTATACAATTCAGATTGACGATCGTGGAACGGTGAACTCGCATAAAAACTTCGGGGTCAAGGCGCGTCTCGAGATACGATAGTTTCTGGCGAATGAGATATGTTGCGCGGCCAACATGAATTTCGAGATCATTCCCCGAAGAGCATATCCACTCTATTTCGTCTGTACTAACGAAGGTCGTACCTCTTGAGCTCTTGACCGGAATGCGCTTCAAATAATGAGGCTTGGTCCTGACTTCTTCCAAGAGGTTGCGCAATCTGTCTTCGATACCGCTGGGGATCTGTCGAGAGCCGATCTCGCGTTTGGCTCGCACAAGCGCTCTGGAAAAACGCTCCTCGTCGAATGGCTTTAGCAGATAGTCGATCGCGTTAGCGTCAAACGCTCTAAGTGCAAACTCGTCGTACGCGGTGACAAAAACCACCGTCGGCAGCTTGTCGATTCCGACCGCGTCGATAACGTCGAACCCGCTAATTTGTGGCATCTGAACATCGAGGAAAACGAGGTCGACCTTCGTCCTGCGGATGGCTTCGATTGCTTCCCGTCCGTTTTCGCATTCGGCGACTATTTCGATTTCGGGATCGTTGAGTAAAAGCCTGATCCGTTCGCGGGCCGACTCCACGTCATCAACGATTATGGCTTTGATTCTCATTTTGCTTTCTGCCGATCAATCCTCGCTAAAGGGGATTTGTATCTTTACAGAGACGCCACCCCCGACAGCTTCGTCGACGGAAAAGTCGTGTTGATGTGCGTAATGATTTTCCAGACGCGCCTGTGTATTTTCGAGCCCGATTCCCTCATTATTGCCGCCAGCGAGCGACATTAGTCCACGCCCGTTATCTCGCACTTCCAAACGTAGGTTTCCATTCTGTCGGGCGGCATTGATAGTAATTTTGCCCCCACACTCGAGCGGAGCAAGACCATGCTCAATCGCGTTTTCGACGAGCGGCTGCAAAATGAGACTGGGCACTCGTGCTTCAAGCGTCTCCGGTTCGATCTCATATTCGATTTGCAATCTTTTACCCATTAGCACGCGGTGGATCTCCAAATAGGAATGAAGGAATTTCAATTCTTCCCGAAAAGTAATTTCCTCCACCTTTTCATTCTTGAGCAAGGCTCGAAAAAGGTCACCAAGTCGGGTAATAATCAGGTCGGCCTCCCTCGGAGACCGGTACATAAGAGCTGAGATGGAATTTAGAGTATTGAAGAAGAAGTGCGGATGAAGTTGTATCTTGAGCATTCGCAGCTCAGCTTCTTGCAACCTGAAAGTACGTTCCCTAGCCTCCCAAAAATACTTGTACGCCTGTTGCGCCAAAATGGCGGTCATATAAATAACTAGCGCATTTGCGACGAAGTTTAAGATCGTAGACGAGTCGTATATATAAGCGTTGAAATCATCACCGGAGTAAACATCAAGGGCATCCATTCCAAGGCCATAAACAAAGTGCATGGCTACCCCCAGAATGATTGCCAGTAAAAAATGTAGACACAGGTTGCGCAGGAGGTCCTTTCTACTTATCGGTAGCAAATAACCGAGCCAAAAAACTAGCACCGTCGTCCCGACTCTTAAAGAGATGAACCAACCAAGTCGCAAGATCCCGGTCCATGGATTTTCGTCTGGCGGTTCAATCGAACTACTAAAAAACACCAGTTGCGGAACCCTAAACAGGAACAGAAGTAAATGAGCGGCAAAGATCAAAGGTACGATCTGTCTTACCCAGCGGTTGTTAAAGCGTATTTTCACTTTTGCTCTTTTGACTGAGACCTAACCGCCGTCCACCTAGAAATCCGACGGCCCTTTTGGACGCGACGACCGGGCACATGCGTTTAGTCTGAAGCGCCAGGATCGCAGAACTTGTCTCCGTATCGCGCCAGGTAGCGAACAGCATCCTCTAACATCCGCGACCTTGCCTGCACTCATCCGGGCGTTTCACGACTACTTGAACAATCAGGAAGTCGGGGCGTCCATATTTTGGAGGCGAAGACCGACGAGTTGATTACCTCTCATATCCGGAGATCAGGTTTGATTTCGGGCCGCGGAGAAGTAATCCAGGGGTTAACTTCGAATCGGCTTGCCGCGAGCGTCAGAGACTATGGATCGCCCCTTCTATTTTGGATGGGTAGACGAGCGATCATGGTGCAGCGCGACCTTTCAGGTGTCGATCCAGAAAAGACAATATCGTTTTGTTGGCGACCATCTCGTTGGCCTTCTTGCTGAAACCGTGGCCCTCGTCCGGGAAGACAACGTACTCTGCGATTCCACCGTTTTTCCTCACAGCCTCCACGATTTCGTCCGACTCAACCTTGGGGACCCGAGCGTCGTTGGCCCCTTGCAAGACAAGCAGGGGTTTTCGGATCTTGTCGGCATGAAACAGTGGCGAGGTCGACCTCAGCATCTCGCGGTCCTTTACTGGGTCACCGAACTCATCAAAAAGCGACTGACGAATGCTCCCCCACTGTGGCGGGATGGACTCCAAAAACCTGATCCAGTTCGTTACCCCGAAGAGGTCGACCCCCGCGGCAAACGTTTCGCTGCTGAAAGCAAGAGCAGCCAAGACCATGTAGCCCCCGCCCGACTCCCCGATGATTCCGATTTTACCTGGGTCGATGCGATCAAGAGAGGTAAGGTATTTTTTGCCCTCGACGACATCCCAGAGCGGCTCCCGCCCATACTTCCGCTTTGCTCCAGCAAAAAAGGTTTTCCCATACCCTTGGCTCCCGCGCTGATTCACCGCCAAAATTGCATAGCCATGGTTAAGCAAGTACTGAAACGTCGCCTTGTAGCCTTTTCTCGTTTGCCCTCCCGGGGCGCCGTGGACAAAAACAAGAGCCGGAGTTTTGTTTCGTCGATCAGCCTGATGTGGCATGAAGAGCAGGGCGGGAATAGTCAGGCCGTCAAAAGATTTGTATCCGATAACCCGCGACTCGACTAAATCCGCAGGATCAATGTTTGGATTGAGGGTGTTAGTCAATCGACGAAGCCGGCGTGTGGAGAAATCGAAGACGTAAAGATTATTCGGTGAGCGGTCGCCCGTGAGGTAAAAGCTCATCAACCGTTGGTTGGGCGAGAACCTTACGTCGGAAATTTCGCCATCGGGAAATCTGGGAAGTGGCACTTCCCGGCCGGTCGCCTGTTCATAAACTTTCAAGCGGACACTCGCATCCTCGTTGATCCTGACCGCCCGATACTTTCCTTTGGATGAAAAGCTGGCGGAGAGTATCTCCGAATCGTGCCGCTCAACGGTTTCGCTGCGACCTGTTGCAAGCTCGAACCTCGCAAGATAGTGATGCTCGCTGCCTTCGTCGGTCAGGTAGTAGAAAAACCGGTTACCGGCATCGAACGTCTGAGGCTTGTACCAGACGCTTTGCCGGTGCGGCGTGATGTGTCTCGTTTCTTTCGAATCAGTTCGGTAAATGAAAATATCCGTATCGGCGAGTGAGTTCTGCTTATAAAGCGCGATGTATTTCCCGTCCCCGGAAATACTGCCGAACAGAAAACCCTCGTCGTTTTGGTGAAGAATCTTTTTGGAATAATCCACCGTATTCACTCGATAGATGTCGAAGAATTGGGGATTGCGTTCGTTGGTGGAAACAAAAAATGATTGTCCGTCGGCACTCCACCCGAGAAAACTGGCCTTAACTCTCGCCCCAGGCGTTATGTCGATTTCACGCCCGTTTGCGTCTCGCACGTATACGTGATCGTTTTCGTCGCCCCCCTTGTCGTGTTTGTAGAGAATACGGGTATCCTTTGGGAAATAGGATACGGCATAGATGCTCTCCTGGGTGGAACTCGTCAACCTTCGCGCCTTGTGGCCGGTTAGCGGCACGGAAAATAAATTGAAAATACCCGTCTCGTTGCTGTGGATTAGAATCGACCTTTCGTCGAAAGAAAAGGAGTTTCCTCCCACGGTCTCCGTACCCATGAACTGTTCGATTGGGTATTGTTTGATTTTGCGACCCTGAGACGAACTGTTCTTTTGTGCGGCCGTGCCCACAGATAGCAGGATCCCGCAGGCCAAGAGCCAAGCGACCCCAGTCTGGAATTGGTAACCGGGAAATAAGGAATTTACTCTTTCCATCTTTGCTCCTTGATCGCGTCCAGGCAGGCAACGATTCCCAAAATACCAACAAACGAGAACTAATACCTTCTGCTGGTTGACGCCTCCGGCTCACCGTTTCTCTTCGAATCACATTCAGTTGAACCCCAGACGCAGTAAGACAATAAGGGGTTGAACGTACCCGGTGTTCTTCTCGAAGGCAATGCATCCCGGCGAGCGGCTTGACCAAATCGCGCACAAAGAAGAACTTGAGTATTATCCGGGTTATTATTTCGGATCGCCGATGCAAAAGTGCCGAACCGTTAGTTAGGAGGCATGATGCGTGAAATATGCGGATGAGCCGTGGAATCGGGAAGCAGTTCGCCTCCCGGCTAAGCCTTGTCCTGAGTCGTTGATTGACCGGATCGAACGTG
>DASUSJ010000326.1:0-3644 GCA_036375155.1 Pyrinomonadaceae bacterium | reverse complement strand
GCGGTGCCGCTCACGCCGTTCGTCGCCGTTGAGTTGCTGGTCGCCATCGAAAAGAAAACGACGCCTTTCGCACTGTTCCCGGTCGTCGCCGATGGCTGTAACGAGCTTCGGACTTGCCGGAGAGAACCTTCGATCGGATTGATAAAGTTTCCCAGTCCGATCAGGCCAGCCCGGTCGTACTGGTGATTCCGCATCCACTCCTGCCACTCGGCAAATTGCGTAGCTTGTGCCGCAAGGTGCTCGCGTTTGTAGTTCATCGGGATCGCCAGGTCGATGATCCCTTCTTCCGTCCACGCACGCCAATCCTGATATACGCGCCAGTATGCCTCGGTGGAAGTCCATTGAGCTTCCGCCGCCGGGCCACCGCCGAACGCAATGAACGCACCGGACACCTTCACATGCGGCTTTGCGTTGATCACGTTTAGGTATACTCGTCGAACAATGTTCGTGACCTGGTCACGACGCCACTGCATCCACAACGGATCGCCGGTCGCCGGATCGCCGGTCCGGGAATGATGAGTATTAAATCGGGCGACGCTCACCGCGTTGTAGCCGACGTTCGTTCCGTTCGCCGGAGTCTGACCCGCCGCGCTGAATTCCGGATACCGGATCCGGTCAAGATGGAGCCCGTCGATGTCGTAGTTATTGACCAGATGCATCAGTACGTTCACCGTGTACGCTGCCGCATCCGGATGACCGAAGTCGATCCAGAAATCGCTGCCGAACCGGTGACCCTGGAAACTGGTATTGAGTCCATCGGGCAGCAACGTTCGGGTGAGCCAGTTGTTCGGTCCTGGAACTATCGTCTGGGTGACCGGGTCCCAGCCGCCATGCTGGTTGAATACGTGCAGCGGACTCGCCGGCAACGTGATCGCGGGCGGTGCGCCGTTGCTAATGTGGATCGCGCCCATGATGACGAACGCGTGGACCTCGATACCTTCGGTGTGAGCGACCGCGATCAGATCTGCCAGCGGATCGAAACCCGGTGCGATGTTCTGAAACTTGGGTTCGTGCGGAGTTATGTACCACGCATCGCCGCGGCGGCGGACCTGAGCGAAGATCGCGTTCGCTTTCGCAGCCTTTGCGCGGTTGACCGCATTAACGACGTCGTTGTGATTGTTGAGTGCCGTGTTAAATGTGTCGACCCAAAATCCGCGATACTCGGACCTTTGGGCAAACACAGCAGTGGACAGGCAAAGAACGATGCAGAATGCGTAAGCGGCCGCTCGAGCGGAACGTCGCCGACAGAAATCCTGGGCTTTCATATTTCCTCCGTTGATAAGTTAAGCCTTGAATATTTGTAAGACTTACCGGGAAAATCGGCCGAGATCTGAAGGTGAGCAGTCCAGCGGCCCTGCTTGATGGTTGATCGGAAATCGCTTTCGTATTTCCGATTATTATAATTATTGCCAATGCGTCAGGCGGGTGTCAACGATTATTCCGGGGCGGCATCTAGTGAAATATCAAGGGTTATGGGAATCTGAACAGAAAAGAAATCTGACCCGGAAGGGCCTATTCCAGGAAATCACCTGCTGAAACCTCACGCGCCGAGAGCTTATTCTGTCTGATGATGCGGGCGCATCCGTTCCAACGCAGGATGGGATCATCGTTTCCGGCAGGCCGGATCGCTTCGGCTTTTTCAAACCACTCCATCGCCTGTTCGAACAGTTCGTACGCATGGATACCGCCTTTCTCGAGCATAGCTTTCGCGCGACGTTCGTAGACAATGCCGGTGTAATACGTGCGTTCGTATTCGCCCTCGATCCTGGTCAGAAAATCCTGGATACGTCCCTCGCCGACGGCATAGTCTTTTGACAGACGGTCGCTCATTGCAAGGACAACGCCGACGATCGCTTCCTGGTTATTTGGCTCGATCGCGAGTATGTCGAGGTAGATGCTTTCCGCCGCAGCGGGCTCATTCAGGAGGCGGTAGCGATTGGCTTTTTCGAGTGCGGACCCGACAGCTTCATGATGTAGTGGTTTGAGTTCAAACATACCGTGCTAAAGATCCGAACCGGGCGTTCCCGCCGCTTTTTCATTGCGGCGCCAGTTTATGAAGCCAATGATCAGACCGAACAATGTCGCGTGAAAGAAGAATGTCATCCATGTGCGTGACGAGGCAAAATACTGTCCGATAGTTTGGCCCTCATCGCGCAGAATGAACACACCGATGACCTGCATCACCACCGCAAACGGGCCTCCCGTCCACAGAATTCCATCGAACATCAGGTAACGCGCCAAGCCGCGCTTTCGTTTTTCAGCCCAATCTGCGGCGGAATATTTCATCTGCAGTCTTACTTACGCCGAAAGATCTTCACGAGCCTCGCGACGGGATCGTAAAACTCATCGACGACACGTTCCTTCAGCGGAATGATCGCATTGTCGGTGATTGTAATATGTTCGGGGCAGACCTTGGTACAGCATTTCGTGATATTGCAGTAGCCGATGCCAAATTCGTTTCGCAGCTCGGTGATGCGGTCTTCGGTATCGAGCGGGTGCATCTCAAGGGCGGCAGCGTAAACCAGGAACCGCGGCCCAATGAATTCCGAATGCTTTTCATGATCGCGGAGGACATGACAGACGTCCTGACAGAGGAAGCATTCTATGCACTTTCGAAATTCCTGGACACGATCGATGTCCGACTGCTGCATTCGCCACGTGCCGTCCTCGGCATCGGGCGGGCGGGGTTTGAACTTCTTGATCCGTTTCTTTACTTCGAAGTTCCACGAGACATCAGTGATCAGATCCTTGATGGGTGGGAAAGCGCGGATCGGTTCTATTGTAACCGGCTGGGTGATGTCGATCGTGTCGAGCCGTGTCATGCACATCAACTTTGGCTTGCCGTTGATCTCCGCCGAACACGAACCGCACTTGCCGGCTTTGCAATTCCAGCGGCAAGCGAGATCCGGCGCCGACTCGGCCTGGATCTGATGCACCGCATCAAGCACGACCATACCTTCCGAAACGCCCGTCTGGTAATCGACCATCTCCCCACCGTCGCTCCCGCCGCGTCTTATCCTGAATGTTGCTGTCTTCGCCATTAGTAGATTCTTCTTTTCGTGTGCGTTGCTGTAAGTTCGTGGTTCCAGCTCTCAGATCACATAACGTCTCCATTCAAGAGTCGGTCGGCTGCCAAAGTTGAATAGAACTCCAACCCGTTTTCGCGTGATTTTCAAGTAGTTCATCACTTGCGCCACTTCAACGTTGGAAATTCTCGGTACAACTTTAAGTTCGACAATTATCTGGTCGTAACAAACGAAATCGGCTCGGTACATCTTCTCCAGCTTTACATTTTTGTAGTACAACTCAAGCTCGCACTCCGATGAGAACGGAATTCCGCGGCGCCCTAACTCCACTACCAACGCCGCGTGAGTTCGAGGAACCCGATACCCATCGTGTAGTAAACGTCCATCGCCGCGCCCGCGATTGCGTAAACCTCTTCCTTAAGATCAGTTCAGCCATGGGAGAAGTTGGATGCCATCTATGCTCGATGGCATTTTCGTGTGATTTTGTGTGATTTCGTGGTTCCAGACTTAGTCGGAAAACTGGAACCACCAAATCACACAAAATCACACGAACAAGAGCACAAAATCAAAAACCGTCGAACATACTAACCCATCTCTTCAATAACTTTTCTTAATTCT
>DASUSJ010000325.1:0-13905 GCA_036375155.1 Pyrinomonadaceae bacterium | reverse complement strand
CCGCCGGGGCCGAGGCCGTTGGTTCGTCGACTACCGCAAGATCTTTAATGTTGATAATGAGCACATCGCCAACGGCCAAAGGACGTTCGAGCCAAGAGACGTGAACGCCCTCAGCGCTTCGTAACCCGCCAACCTCAAAGGTGAGTTCTTGTATTGGACGAGACGCATCTTCGTCAGCCTCAGCGTTCGGTGCACGATGCACCGAGGATAAGATAGCTGTGAGTACGCCCAAACCGTCCACGCCGGCAACACACGCTTTACCGCCATTAATAAACACTTCAAAAGTAATCATGGTTTTCAGGCACCCAACTACTTATTAACACCGGCGACCGTTGATAACACTGCAATACTGGTGTGTTATCAACGGCAAGGAGTAAAGGTGTCGTCAGGGCTTGGCTTCCTTGTCAACCCAGACCCTCTTTCGGATTTAGTGACGAGGCCGTCGTTCCATACATCACTGGGTTCGCCTTGATTGAGTTCAACTCACCTTCGACAATGCGGCGATCCGCGATCGCCTGTTGGACAACCTGTGTGAATATTTCAGCTCGCAACTTCTCGAAATCCTCTTGGCTCAACTCGCTTCCGAGATAGAAGCTGTTTATGTACTCGAGTTCCTGATCTGTGATCTGTCCGTCGGCTACCGCGTTCCAAATACTTTCGCGAAGTCGCTCAATCTGCTCTTTTTTTAACTTACCGGTTGAAAGAGATGATCGTATCGAATCGAAAACGCCCATTCTCTTTCGCCGCACCGAAGTCGACAAACCGTCCAGGAAACTGGCCTACGCCGACATTTACGAAACCGCTTTCTTTCTTACGACAATATGCAAATGGTCGGTGCTGTCCCGATATTGAGCTAACTCGCAAGTCTCTGCCGCGACCTCTACGACATTTGCGTAGGCTTGCGGATTTTCGGCCGCGAGCCGTTCCAACAACGGACCCATGCCATTTGCAAAACTTTCCGCGCCCGCGTAGCTGACAATGTCCAATCCTGCTTCGTTGACTTCACCGAATGCAACTTCGGGGGTTGACCAGTAACACTCCGTAAAACTCGAAAGCCTCTGTCCCGTAAATGTGCGTTCGCCCAACATCGAACGCAATGTCGCAATATCCCGAAATTGATCTGGAAAATCGACGATGCCGGTTTTGATCAATCCCCACGAATTGAGATACGCAATGATGGCCACGCCGCCAGGTTTCAGGATACGAGCCAATTCCCGCAATGCGATCATACGATCTTCACGCTCGAGAATGTGATACATCGGACCCAAAGATAGGGCTGCGTCAAACGACTCGGACGCGAATGCGCTCAAATCCCGTGCATCGCCGACTATTAATTGCTCTGCGGCAAGTTTCAGATCGTCCAGCCGAACCTGAGCCAATCGAATTTCCTCATCTGAAATGTCATGTAATGTGACTGCATACCCACGCCGGATTAGCTCTATCGCGTAACGTCCTGGACCACCCCCAATATCACAAACGCGCCCTTGTTTAGGAAAGTATGTGTCTATCAAGCGTAATGTGCCGACAAATTCAACATGACATAGAGGCAGATCAAGCCGTTCCCACTCAATCGCGGCGTTAGAATTATAAAAATCTTTTACAAGTTGACTCATCGTTCGATTCAAAAAGGAAGACGAAGGCTTGCGGGATCGGGCTACGCGCATTTTCAACCTCCGCCTCCGTTCTTCCTGTGTCCCTTCCTTTTCTTCCGTGTGTTCCGCGGTTCACATAGCAATGGGAATCATCGCACCTCAGCATGATACAAGGGATCGAACCACGGAACAGAGGGAAAGAACACGGGAAAAAGGCCGCAGCTCGCTACTGCTTTTGGGGCTTGGCATCGAGAAAATCGTTCACCATCGGGACGATCGTGGTCATGCGGTTCATCAGCGTGACGTGTGTTGTGTTGGGCAAAATAGCGAGTCTCGATTCCGGGTGCGGCCGCATGTCGCCGTGCAGATCACCGCCCTTGAGCCGGTACATTTCCGCGATGTGATCAAGCCGTACACCGTCGGCGTCGCCGTGGATAAAGAACATCGGCGCTTTGGTAGCCTTGAATTTATCGGCGCCGAAGTCGTACGGTTTCGAAGCCATCGCAATGACGTGCTTGACGAAGTCCGGGAATTCGTTTGGTGTCGGGCTCAGTCTCTTGTACTCGGCTTCGACCGGCGAGCCTTTGAATGTTTCCGCGGTGATTTTGGGGAGTGCTTCGACGCCTTCTTTGACCCAGCCGTCGTGGCGGTAGACAGACGAAATGCTGACGACCTTGCGCACTTTTTCCGAATGGCGGATCGCACACTGCATGGCGACGCCACCGCCCAGGCTGTAACCGATCAGGTCCGCACTCGGGATTTTCAGGTGATCGAGCAGCCCTGCCACATCGTCGGCGAGGTTTTCGTATGTAATATCGCGATCGATGTCGGCCGTACGCCCGTGACCCTGCATTTCAACGGCGATCACTCTCCGCGTCCTGGCAAGTTCGTTGATCCAGTCGTTCCAGTCGCCCGTAATCGCCATGAACGCGCCGTGCAGCACCACCACCGGCTCGCCGCTACCGTGGATCTCGTAATACATTTTTAATCCGTTAACCGGCGCATAGCCCGTAGCTGGTTTTTGCTGAGCCGATGCGAGTCCTGAGATTGTCAGGAGCATAGACAGGAAAAAAGCTGTTGTCTTCATATTTGGATTCCAGTTGATAATCCATGTACCGAATACGTCTTTTAACGGAAGCGCGATCTCGCCAGAATTTGTTGAAATTCGACATCACCTAACGAACATTGTTTGAGCGGGTAGACCTTGATCTGCCGTTGCTTACCTTTGTAAGACGCTAGCGGAATACGACGTCGATGATACGCGCCGGCACGTTAAGAGCATTCTCCCATTGACGTGCGGAACCGCCCGGCAAGTACTCGACCCCGCCACTCTTCCGCCTTCGACCGAGTGCTGTTTTGCCCTGCCGTTGATATGAAAAACGATAGTCGGAGACCGCGACCAGCATCTGGTCACTGGCGTAATCATTGTTAAGCCACACGGCGCCCGGTGCAACGGTGATTTCCTTAACGCAGAATCCGGCCGTACACAAGAGATACTTCTCGCTCACACAGGCAGTTTCGCTGCCGGGATTGCAGTACCGGGAATCCGGTGGTTTGGCGGGTTCGAGCGCGCCCATCGATGAATTAAATTCGAGAATCACAGAGCGAAACACATTTGCGCCTATATTCTCGGTTGAGTGTGTAAAGCCCGAGGGGCGGAATCGAACTTCACCGACGGAAAATCTGTCTTCTCGCGGCGGCTTTCCATAAATGGTGCCTCTCGTTTCACCTCCCGCTACGAAGATGCTCAATATATCGGTATCGTGGCGATGCATCAACGATGCGTGGCCTGGCGGAATCTCGAGGAGGTAGACTGAAACTCGGTCGTTCTTAAGAATTCGCTTTCGATATTTCACTTCCAGAGCCGAGATCGGTGTCGTAAGCTGCGCTAGGGCAAATGAGCAAAGAAGCAGAAGCAAGACGACTACCTTTGCTCCACTCACGATCTGCTGTAACTGACGGTTCATAATCATCCCCTTAAGTTTCCCACGTACCGAAGCTTCATCCGTGGCGGGCGGCTTCGATCGCAGCGATGTCGGTCCTTTTCATTTTCATCGTCGCGTCGAAAAACTCGTTTGGCAACCGCGAGAGTTAGGATCGGTAACGCCACCGGTTAGAACGACGGGAGTGATCTGCCAGGAGAGCCCGATTCGTCCTTGCACCAGCCTAATAACCGCATCATCGCACGAAGTTATGCATCCTCTTTTATCTGAGGCGCGCCGGTTTTTACATCGCCGTCCCGTTCGTAGTTCGCGATGAAGATGCCGTTTGGGCTGACCTGACTCTCCGTCACCTTGAACGCCGCCGGGATCGTGCCGTCGGCGAAGAGGCGTTTTCCTGGTCCTAGCGTGATTGGAAATATCATCAGCTCCAAATCATCGACCAGATCATTTTTGAAAAGGGTCTGAAGCATATCCGCACTTCCGAATACGTGCAGATCCGGTCCGTCGGTTTGTTTTAACTGCCTGACTTTTTCCGCTAGGTCTCCGTTCAAAAAAACAGTGGGCTGCCAGTCGCTTGAATCACGCGTATTCGAGGCGACGTACTTCGTTGCGGTCATGACGTTCGGCCAGAAGTCGGAATGCGTCGGCCAATATGGTTCCCAAATGTCGAAGGTCTTTCGTCCTAGCAGTAGATCTACCGGCTTGGCCAGCCGCTCTTGTACCACGGCTCCCGTCGCCTCGTCCGCATACCCGAAAAACCACCCGCCGTGCTTAAAGCCGTCGCCGTCATTCTCCTCGTTCTGTATGACACCGTCGAGTGTCATGAATTCACATGCAGTTATTTTTCTCATTTTATTCTCTCCACGTTGCCGGTGTTAAGATTGCGCAAAACGATAGATGCGACCGGTCGGTCATCAGAAGTGAAGCCAGGTAAGTTATATGACGATTAAGCGGATGGACAACGTGCTCATCGTTGTCGACGATCTCGAAGCTGTAAAGACGTTCTTCATCGAACTCGGCCTCACACTGGAGGGGGAGACCACAGTCGAAGGGCCTTCGGTCGGAAGGCTGATCGGGCTCGAGAATGTACGGGCCACGCTCGCGATGATGCGCACTCCCGACGGGCAGGGCATTGAGCTGGATAAGTTCCACACGCCCGACGCGATCCGGTTTGGACCCGTCGCCGCGCCCGTGAACACGCTGGGCTACCGTCGCGTCATGTTCGCCGTCGATGACCTCGACGCCATCGTTGCGCATATGCGCACGCAGGGAGCCGAGATCATTGGCGAGATGCAGTACGAGGGCACGTTCCGGCTGGCCTACGTCCGCGGGCCTGAGGGCATCATCGTCGGGCTGAGCGAGCAGCTTGGCTAATGCGTGCCCGATAGTAAGCTGGTTGTTCATTGCCGCAGATTCACGCGCATTTATTTTTCTCATAATCTTCCTTCGCTTTTTCTCAGCCGTTTAAAGATTCGATCTTGTTCGTGATCTCATCCAAGCCCGGCACGTAACCGTTTTCGGTCGACACTTGAAGTGTAGGCACGCCGAGATCAGGCGCGACATACCGCTTGGGCGTTCCTTTGTCCCCTGTTTCCCGAAATAAAGAAACTCGTTTGTCTTCGTGATAGAACTCGCGTCGCGGATTCGCCAGTCCCCTTTGCAAGTGCCGCTGGGCTGCTATCTCTGCGTCAACGGAACAGACAACAAAAAACGGATGGCTAAGCTCGAGAAGCTTCGGCATCCGCCATTCCCAGACCGAGTGTTGAAAAGCGGCCTCAACGATAAGAGAGACCTTGCCCGTGAGAAGTTGGAACGCGACGTCGAAGAATAGGTCAGTCACAAGCCGGTCGGTTTCAGGCGGTAACTGATCGTGTTTTACCCCAAAGGTGTTGACGTAGCCTTCCTTGATTTCATCGCGACTAATCACAGGCATCCACAACTTTTGCGCTAGCTTCTTAGACAGGGTAGTTTTGCCGGCACCTGCACGCCCGGTAACGATGATGCACTTTGGTTTCTTGCTCAACATGTTCCCGCTCAGCCAGATTTCTCATTCTGATTCTCAAACCCAAACCGGATCGCCGCTTCGAGCACGTCAGTGTTTATATCTTTTAGAGTTTTGAACCTGATGCAATACCCGGTCACGCTCGCCTTGCCGAGTTCTTTTCCAAAGGCTTCGGCTAAGTATTTCTTATCTTCGATATCGAGGATATAGACAGAGATCCCGGTCTTATTTGCGCTCAGACCAATTTGATAGAACTCTCTGGTTTTTCCATCGGCGTATTTCATGTTGAGAGATCCGGATCCGATATTGGGATGGGAAACAGTTCTACCTTCGCTGTCTTTACCGTTAAGAAACCATAATTTACATGCTGGACTCACTTGCAGAATGGTGTCGTGCAACTCTTGCATGTCGCTGCGTTTTGGTTCGGGCTGGCGCGTAATGTACTTTTTGATTTGCTCTTGTACGATCATGAGATTCTTGGATCGCCTAGCGATCGGACTAAATTTAGCCGTGGGTTGAAACCCACGGCTAAATTCGTGGAGCCGCTACGCGGCGCCCCGCTTCGCTTGTAGCGTTTTCAACAGTTCCTCTAAATTCTTCAACTGCATCTTTGTCCCTTCTCCAAAGCCGAGTTCGATCATCCTCTCCAAGCGTTCCAGTGACTCGTTGAAAATAAAAATGCGGACCGTTGTCTTTCCCTCCTGCTCGCTGAAATTCAGGTCCCAATCAGAACCCGGTAACTCCAGATTTTCATCTTCGTCTGCAAAGGCATTGAAGAACTTGAAATTGGTTTTCGGAGTAATGGATTTATATTTCTGAACAACCCAGCGCTCTTCACCTTCGGGGCTGACCATCGCATAGAGTCGCCGGCCGCCCTCTCTGAATTCCATACCCTTTGTTCGTGATGTAAACGGTTTCGGTGCCCACCATTGGTCGAGAAGCTCGGGCTTTGTATATGCGTCCCAGACAAGGTCACCCTCCGCATCAAACTCGGCGGTGATCCAAACCGTCTTCGTCTCTTTGTCGACGATCAATTCCATATTTATCCCTCACTTTTTCTTTTTCATTACAGCCAGCACCTCGTCGAGCTGCGAGAACCGCGCTTCCCAGATCTTTCTGAATTGAGCTATCCATTCGTCGATCTCTTTCATTTTTTCGATCTCAAGCGAGTAGTAGATCTCCCGTCCCTTTTGTTCCTGTCTCACGAGTTCGCACTCTGTGAGTATTCGCAGGTGTTTTGAGACGGCCTGTCTCGTGGTATCGAAATGTTTCTCAATGGCGTTTGGAGTCATCGCTTGCAAGGCGAGCAGCGCGATGATCGCGCGTCGTGTCGGGTCCGCGATGGCCTGGAAAGTATCTCTTCTCATAGTTCATGAAACCGAACGGTTGCAAGTGTACGCGCAACTGTTCGGTTTCGCAAGTACATTTGCGAATTTTTTTCATGGCTTCAAATAGGACCGGAGATTTTAGGCGTGAGTCACTTTGAAAATGGCCGATTCTTGTTCCGCTTTATTCCATGCTTTCCGTGTATTCGGTGGTTCCTGCCCGCGAGATAACCACGGAATACACGGAAGACACGGAGAAGACATGGAATAGGAGAGCAGAATTGCACGGCGTCGCGTTTGCCCTCCTCCGCCGTTGATTCAAACTGACGCGTAACATGATTTTTTCAGGCTTGGTGTATCGTCGGCTCGTAGTAAAGAAAGACTGCGCCGCAGCCGAATGTTTTTGTTTTTAAGAGCTTGAGATCGATTCGACCGGTGATGTCTTTGAATAACGGCAGACCGCTTGCAACCACAGTCGGCTGAACGCCGAGTTGGTATTCATCGATCATACCTAGTCGTCCTAACGCGAGTATCAGACTTGGACTTCCGACCAGAATGTTTCTTCCGGCTTGCTGCTTGAGGTCGAGGATCTCTTCTTTAACTAGTTCCGATTTCAACTCCGTATTTTTCCAGTCGACACTTTTCAGCGTTCGCGAATAAACGATCTTCTTAATGTCGTCGATCGCGGCCGCGAAATCATCCGACACTTTGTTGCCCGTGGGATTCTCGACGAAAGGTTTCCAATACTCCATAAGCTGGAAAGTTTTCCTGCCGTATATGATCACGTCTGCGTTCCGCAGTAGATCGCTGTAATGTTGATGGATTTCGTCATCAGCGGTCATCACCGTGTGATCGCAAAACCCGTCGAGGGTCATGTTCATTGCAGCGATTAGTTTTCTCATATTCTTCGTCTGCACCTTAAGTTCGCATAGCGAGCGGGCAGCGGGCCGGGGGATGTCGACGTTGACGGAACTCGCGGTATACGCCACCGCGGCACCGGCTATTTAAATTGCCACGACCTTTAGGTCGTGGGAGTTAAGCTCTGCAGCGCGGCTTCAGCCAAAATAAAAAGGGATAGATCCGATAGGCTTCAGCCGAAGGGCTGAAGCCAAAAGGAAGCTTTTTATGATATTTGGGCTTGAAGCCCCATACCTGAAAATGATCGCTGTCCACGACCTAAAGGTCATGGCAATTTAAACAGCCGGCCAAGCAGATTTAATACAGACTCTTACGCCAGGGGCTTCACACCGTCGCTCGCTACGCGAGCTAATCATGCACCTGGCCTCTGGGCCACTCCCGGCGCTACGCGAGCTTGCGCTGCAATCCTTAACCTGGCTCGTATTGGGCAACTCTCGAGACTATTCCGGACTTCGCAGGATCTTTTCCATCTTCTTGCCCTTCGCCAGTTCGTCGATCAGTTTGTCCAGGTACCGGATCTTTTGCATCAGCGGGTCATCGATGTCTTCGACACGGATCCCGCAAATCACACCTTTGATGGAAGAAGCGTTCGAATTGAACTTCGGAGCCTTTTCGAAGAACTCGCGGAAGCTGGTTCGCTTCTCGATCTGTTTTGCGAGACCGGCTTTCGTGTATCCCGTCAGCCAGCGGATAACTTCGTCTACCTCTTCCTTTGTGCGTCCTTTCTTTTCCGCTTTCTCTACGTAGTGGGGATAGACGCCAGCGAAACTCATCGCGAAAACTCTATCGTTTGCCATTATTAGAATTGCCCCGTTTTTTGAATCGCGGACCTCCGCGTTCTTCTTGAGTTAGATGCAGAGCCGCAATAATCCCTGAAATATCTATGTCCGTCGAGTATAGCGCTTCGGTCCCTAAACGTTTTGGTTGACCCGCGGAGCAAAAAACGCAAAAGCCCGCTGGGTCGAACATGGTCCGGCCTCGATTACCCTTTCATTAACAGTGGGTTACCCCTCGCGGCACGTAAGGTGCACTTCTACTCTGTGCGGACCGGCTTGGGTGGCGAGTCCGCAAGAGAGGAACGAGATGAAACGCGTCAAACTCTGCGAAAAGGAAGCTATTGAATCGAACCGAGTGATCGATCTTCCGGACGGACCCGTAACGGTCTGCGAGCGCGAAGTTCATGAATTCTATCGACCGGAAGAAGCCTCGCCTACGCGGTTAGTAATTTCGGACGCGATTGACCGGACCCGAACTTTTATCTCGAAAGCGCGAGAAGAATTTTCGGAATTTAATTCCATCATGCGCGAACTCGTCACCAGGTGACCTTTATCGCAGCCATGTTGATCTTTCTGATTATCTAATCCCAGTCCTTCTTGAGCAGCAGTTCTTCGATCCTGTAGGCATGCAGCATCTCGTGATTCAGCAGATGCCGGAACATGATAAAGACCGAGTAATGATCAAACGCCTCATGCTCGGCCGTTTTCTGCCACTCTTCCGCCGATAGCTTCTTCAGTCTTTTTACGAGAGCGGCTCGCTCGCGAACATACCTGTCGAGACTCTCGTCCAGATCTATTTCGAGCATCGCGCCCGCTTCGTCTTCCGGAGAATTCTCTATCGTCTGGATGTACGGCTCGGGTGTCGACAAGATCAGATCTAGCCGAGCACGAAACGGAGCGTCCGACTGCGACAGGTGACATGCATGTTCGTAAGCCGACCATTTTGCCGGACTCGGACGACGCTTCAGGATGTGCGGTGGCACCTCTCGGATGAGAGGAATGATCACGCCGGGGGCAGTCTCCAATGCGGAGATTAGGATGGAGGTGTTGATTATGGAGTTCGTGCTCATGGAGATCGCACCTCTCGCGGCTGTGCCGCTCGATGAGCGAAAAGGCTTCGCCTTTCCGAAAGACTACCTACCAGTAAGGAGGCTATGCCTCCACAGCGAGGCGGAGCCTCGCAGGTTTTTTTGGGAACGGCGACGGAAGGGCACAGCCCTTCCGTTCATCGGGCGGCACAGCCGCAAGAGCCAAGGGAAGCTCAATAGTTTCAAATTCTAGCCACGTCGAGCGGCTTCAATGGCGGCGACGTCGATCTTTTGCATCGTCAGCATCGCATCGAACACGCGTTTGGCGACGGCCGGATCGGGATCGGATACACCTTCTGTTAGCGCGATCGGCGTGATCTGCCAGGACAGTCCCCACTTGTCCTTGCACCAGCCGCACGCACTCTCTTCTCCGCTGTTGCCGACGATCGCGTTCCAGTAGCGATCTGTCTCTTCCTGATCCTTGGTCGCGATCTGAAACGAGAACGCCTCGCTGTGCTTGAACATCGGTCCGCCGTTCAAACCAATGCACGGAACACCGCAAACGGTGAAATCCACCGTCAGCACGTCGCCTTTTTTCCCGGACGGAAAATCCCCCGGCGCTCTATGCACCGCGTCGACCGACGAATCGGGAAAGGTCTCAGCATAAAACCGCGCCGCTTCTTCGGCGTCCTTGTCGTACCAGAGGCAGATCGTGTTCTTTGCTTGCGTCATAAGTCAGTTGTCCAGCTGTCCTTATTAATGTGCTTCGTTAACCATTTGTGCCGCTTCCTGAGCGAGTCGTCCGCCTCTCAGATTGGCCACCTTACGGCTTGAAATCAAACGACACCCAGCCGGAAACCTTTGTCGGAACGCCGGATAACGAAGTAGACGGAAATTTCAGATTCCTTGCCGCATCGAGAGCAGCATTATGAAAATCGACCGGGCCGCGCGAGACAACTGCCGAGATAACATTGCCGCTTACGTCCGTCATGATCCGAACTTCAATTCGAGCCGCTGGTCTTGGTTTCTTGATGGCTGCTGGATAAGTCGGCTGCTGAAAGTTGATGGCACGGCTGTTCATCCAGCCGGCACTAATTATCTTCTCGGTCCGAGGCGCGCTTACATGCGATAGAGAATAGCCTGCATTAAAAAAATCAGATATGTCCTCCCCGGTTTTTTCCAACTTTCCCGTTCGTGAGCAACAGCATCCCGTCGAGTAGGTCACTTTATCTTCGTTCCTGTACGCGTAGACGAGATACCTAGCGCCTATCTTCCAACCCTGCACACACCCATGAACGTAGTTCCTGATCGTCACGATCGAACCGATATTTTCTTTCCATGCACGATCGACGGTAATCTTTGCGGTTTCATAGTATCGATTCTGCGTATCCGGAGCGGACTTCCGGATATCGGTAATTTCACCAGTAAATACAACGGTAGCATCCTTGAATTCTTCGAGTGCGGTAATGTCGGGCTTCGCGCACGTGCACTGCGCAGAAGCTGTTTGCAGATACAGAAAAGAAAGGACAAGGATCGCGAGAATTGAGTAGGTGAATTTGAACATAAGATTCACTTGCACGGTATAAGCGGGGGCGGATCGTTTAGGTCCGTGCTCGCGGGGCGTCCGGCGTCGTGCAAGACAAGAATCAACGCCCCACGCATACCGGACTTTTGAACCCGCCCGCGATGAATTTGATCCGTGGGCAATATCAAAAACTTACCGGCCCGGAGTCGGTGGCCGACCTTCTGAGTCTCCAGGCATTGCTCACCCAGAACAATGTAGAAAACTTCTGGCCCGGAATGAATATGGACCGGAGTCTCAGCTCCGCTCTTCAGCAAGGTTGATCTCACGTTCATTGTATAACCCGCCGCGGAGGGCAAAACTAGGGGGCCTATCCATTCAACGTGGCCTCCGCCGTGGTGGTCGTTGGTCTTTCCTTCGACAGTCATTAACCAGAAGCCGCCGTGGGCCGCAGTCGCGACTCCATTGACGCCCGCCTTTGCTCTCGCGTGCTCGAGGGAATCAAACCGATCGATGTGCCAATACACTGTCTTGGGCAAGGGCCCGGCAAACGGCCTGCTCGCGAGAATAGTGCAGCCTTCCTCTCCCTGCCGCTCAGGGGAATCTTCGGTGCACTTAACAGGTGCACGCTCTTGAGCGACAGCAAAACCTGACAGCAGCAAGATGACCAAGAGTACTCGATTCATATTCTCCTCCACTCCAAATTGCGCCACCTCCGAACCCTTACACCGAACCCAACTATTTATTAACATGGATCGACGTTGATTCGTTACCCGCCGAAGCCGCGCATTGTCTGGGTTGTCTGGCGACATCACATTACCAGCCTGGGGGCAAAACTTCTCAATCAGCGCGAAATCTTCAACAGTCAGCATCCCTAACCAATCGCAAACTGTACTTAACTTGGCGCATCCGCGGTGGAATACGGATTGCGAACATCACTGGTGCCGAAATGTCGGTGACAGGAGATCACTATGAAAGTACGAATTGGGAGAAGACTACTCAGGTTCGCTGGAGTGTTCCTCGCGATCGCGATTTTCCCGATCCTTGCGTTTGGCCATTGCGACACAATGGACGGGCCGGTCGTGAAGGCGGCGAAAACGGCATTGAGAACTAAGAACGTAAACTACGTTCTAATTTGGGTTCACGAAAAAGAAGAGGCGGAGATACGGAATGCCTTCACGAAGGTGTCAAGAGTTAGGCGTATGGGAGGCGAAGCCCGTGATCTTGCGGACAGATACTTTTTCGAGACGGTTGTTCGGCTGCACCGAGCAGGCGAAGGCGAGCCTTATACCGGGCTGAAGCCTTCGGGGACCGAAGACATGGCGTTGTTTGTAGAGATAGACAAGGCCATAGATGAGAATTCCGTCTCGGCTCTAACGGCAAGGTTCCCTGCGGATGAGAAGAGCGCGATCGAGGAGCGTTTTCTAGAGGTGATATCCAAAAAGAAATTCGGCGTAAATGATGTCGCGGCCGGCCGGCGCTTCGTCGAATCTTATGTAACGTTTCTGCACATGGTCGAAAAGATCGCGGGGCATTCAGACGCCTGACACTTTCGCATCGTCTGTGGAAGCCGCTAGACGCCGATTCGTTCTACGCGGTTATAAACTGTATCCCTCTCGACCGCCTCGAACCCGGCGCGCTGGATCATCTCGATGATCTCTTGCTTCGTCATCTTTACCTCACCAGCAGATTCGACCGAGTAGCTGTGCGTGAGCTCGCCGCCGTCGGTGATGGTGCCGTCGAGGTCGTTCGCGCCGAAGTGGAGGGCGGTTTGGGCGGTCGCCTTGCCGAGCATGACCCAATAGGCCTTGATGTGATCGAAGTTGTCGAGCATCAGGCGTGAGACGGCGATGGTCTTGAGATTGTCGATCGCATCGGGGCCGGGGAGTGACGAGAGCGCGGTTCCTGGCGGGTAGAAGGCGAGCGGGATGAAGCACTGGAAGCCGCCCGACTTGTCTTGCTGTTCGCGGAGTCGGACGAGATGATCGATGCGGTCTTCGATCGATTCGATGTGACCGTAGAGCATCGTCGCGTTTGTTTTCAGTCCGGCCTTGTGAACCTTGCCGGCGAGCTCGAGCCAACGGTCGCCGTCGCATTTGTGATCGCAGATCCTGCTCCGTGTGGGTTCCGCAAAGATCTCTGCACCGCCGCCGGGACACGAATCCATTCCGGCTGCGTGCAGTTTCTCGATCACCTCCTCATCCGACATCTTGTAGAACCGCGCAAAGAAATCGAGCTCGACCATCGTCAGCGCTTTCAGATGAAGTTTCGGGAACTCGCGCTTTAAAGATGAGAAAAGATCGGTGTAGTACTCGAAGGGAAGTTTGCTGTTGAGCCCGCCGACGATATGCAATTCGGTCGCGCCCTCGGCAACGGCGGCACGCGCGATCTCGATACCTTCCTCGATCGAATGCGTGTACGCGCCTTCCTGCCGCGCCCGTTTGTAGAATCCGCAGAACTTGCAGTCAGCAACGCAGATGTTTGTGTGATTGAAATGCCGGTTGACGTTGTAGTAGGTGGTCAGGCCGTGCTTCCTTCGCCGTACGTGGTCGGCCAGCTTGCCGATGGCGTTAAGGTCGGTCGACTTGTAAAGGGCAAGGCCGTCTTTGAACGTCAGACGCTCGCCGTCTTCTACCTTGTCGGCGACGTCTCGGATATTGGAGTCGAATGAGAAGTGCATCTGGAAGTATGTTAGCAAGTAGTAGGCTTTTGTAAGAAGCGGGGGTTCCATCCAAACTCCGAATGTAAATCACATTCGCATTTCCGGAAGGGCGGCTCGCCTTCGTAAGCGCAAAGTCA
>DASUSJ010000324.1:0-6009 GCA_036375155.1 Pyrinomonadaceae bacterium | reverse complement strand
ACGCTTGATAGCTTTCGCATAGTTATCGAACCGTGCGGCGGCTTTGTGCAGTTGCTCAAGTTCGAGTGCCATAAAGTGGCTCCTTCATTTTGTTCTTATACTGATTCCTGCTACGGCGCGCCGCGGACAACCCCGCTCCCGGACACTTGCAATTTGATAACACGACGCCCCTTCAATATCATTTTTGCGGTGAAGATCTGGATCACGAAGGAGTCCGAAGTCTCCGTCCGCGAACAGCTAAGCGCGCAGATCACGCTCGGTATCGCATCGGGAGAATATCAGGTCGGGGAGAAGTTGCCGAGTACGCGCGAGATCGCGCGGCGATGCGGCGTACACGCGAATACCGTAGGAATGGTATACCGCATACTCGCCGATCAGAATTTACTCGAATTCAGGCAGGGTAGCGGTTTTTACGTCGCTGAGACCGCAGCTAAGAGTATCGAGGGAGCCCATCGTCTGGACGTGCTTATTAGAAACTTTCTGAACGCCGCGTCCGATCTCGGATTCACGCGCGACGAGGTAATACGCCGTTTGAAATCGGAGCCGGCATCGCGTCCGATCGATCACATTACCCTTATTGAGTCCGACACGGGCCTCCGGGATATTCTGCTGCAGGAACTTTCAGCCGAATCTCTTCCTGTTTCGGCGGCGAGTTTCGAGGAACTGGTGGACGGCCGCATCCGGAAGGCGGCGCTCTTGACCGCAATGTTCGACGAGAAGCCGAAAATAGATGCCATTCTGAAGAGTGGACAAAGATGCGTTTATCTAAATGGCCGGTCGGTGTCAGCAGCTATGTCTTACGAATCGCGGCCCGCTTCGACCGACATCATCGCAATCGTTTCAGGATGGACCGGCTTCCTGACATTTGCCCGGATCATGCTACTAGCCGCTAAGATCGACCCGGGAAACCTGATCGTCCGCTCGACAACTGATCCGGACTGGCAAACAGCTATCAGGCCAGCGTCGATCGTGATCTGTGATTCCCTTACCGCCACACGCTTCAAATCTCGCCAGGGAGTTCGTTCATTTCGGATAGTTTCCGACGAGTCCATCGCCGAACTTCGCGCGGCGCTTAACAGCGATCGTGCGTCCTGATTTGCTACAAGTACTAACGTCGCAACCCTACAGAAGCTCGGAATAGCCGTGATTTCCTGCCGGGCACACGGCTTGCGGATTAATCCTCGAGCACGAGGAGGCGAGTTTATATGAAACCTGAACAGCGTGAACAGAATCCCGACGTCAATTCTTACAATCCAGACATCGATCCCGGTGAGGATCCGGGGATTACGGATAGTACTGGCGACCGGCCTGCCGATATCGAACGCGGAAGAGACGACGATGTAATTCCGGTGCCGCCGGACGTAGGTCGGACCAACCCGATAGAGGAGCCTCCGGGAACAGGTGGGCCGCCCGTTGGCGATGTCGACGATAGTCCAAAACGGATAGCATGATTCACCGAGAGCGGCGAGCTTGACACGTTTTTAATCTGTAACTATACTTGTTACAGTTATGGCGGCGAACAGTCAGTTTTCAATGGCGGTGCATGTTTTGGCGATGCTAGCGAGGTCGAAGGATGAAAATTTGAAATCCGACTTTCTTGCATGCAGCGTCAACACCAATGCAGTGGTCGTTCGCCGGCTTTTGGGACAGCTGAACCAGGCAAAATTGGTCGTATCCCAGACAGGAGCGAGCGGCGGGTCGCGACTCGCCCGTTGTCCGGATGAGATTAATTTGGCGGAGGTTTACAAGGCGGTGAACTGCGGCGAGGTATTCGCCCTGCATGCCAGAGCCCCAAGCAAAGACTGTCCGGTAGGCAAGAATATCGAAGCCGTCCTGAGTTGTTTGCAGCGAGAGATCGATAAAGGCATCGAGGAAAAGCTATCACGGTACACATTGCAGAATTTATTTGAGATGGTCGAGCAAGGGAAGGTTTAGTCTTTTTTTTGACTCTATTTGTAGCAGTAGAAGTTACAGATAGACAGCGATCAAGGGTGGTAACGAGCCGGGGAAGGTTTTTATGTCGCTTAGTTTTGTGAACATCACGAATGAGTCAGGAATCATCCTGAACTGGATCTCAGGTCTCATACGTCTTTATCCCTGGATCATGCGAGTCAGTTTGGTGTTGCACCGCATCGTGCAGTAACGCGGGCGAATAGTGAATTTTGCGTAGTCGGTAGACGAGAGATATCTTTGAGGAGAAAGCATGAATAAATTTAGTCTGGCGATATTATCTGTTTCGATCTTTCTAGCTGCTTGTGAAGACCCGGCAGCAAACAAGGCGCGGGCTCTGACATCGGCTCCTTCGGCGCGGCCGGCGAGTAGCCAAGTGGCTGCGGTGCCGGGAAGAGGTGAGAGTTTACCTATCACACCGGAGAATTCGAAAGTGTTGTTCACGGGTTCTAAGGTAACTGGCAGGCACGATGGCGGATTCAATCAGTTTACGGGTTTAATTGGTCTCGTTAACGAGAAGCCCGAAGAGAGCAGTGTAAAGATCGATATCGAAACAGGCTCTGTGTTCACAGATGCGGAAGGGCTTACGAAGCATCTCCAGACTGAGGACTTCTTTCTGGTCAGGGAATTTCCGAAAGCTTCGTTTGAGTCGACCAAGATAGTCCCGGATGCAGAAAACGCGGGAACGTATACGGTAACGGGCGACCTTGAACTTCGCGGCGTGAGAAAAGCGGTGATATTCCCGGCCACAATTACGGTTAGTCCGGCGGAGGTCGCCGTCAATTCCGAGTTCTCCATCAACCGGAAGGATTTCGGCATACTTTACGCCGGGAAAGCTGACGATCTGATTCGCGATGATGTGGTGATCAAGCTCGATTTGAAGACTCCGAGGAAGAAATAGCGGCCTTACCCGCGATCGCGCGTCGCCTGCAAGATCTCTTTCCTGTCTTTTCTTTGCACGACGCGCCTCGCGGGGAGAACTTTATGAAGGCTTACGAAGTCCAAAAGTTCGGTATCGACGACCTGGCTCTTGTCGAGCGGGATGAGTCACGACCAAGCACCGGTGAAGTTTTGGTGAGATTTCACGCCGCGTCGTTGAACTTTCGCGATCTAATGGTCGTGTCGGGAACTTATAATCCACGCATGAAACTGCCTGCCGTGCCACTCTCGGACGGAGCCGGCGAGGTGATCGAGATTGGCGAAGGCGTTACGAAATGGAAGGCTGGGGATCGTGTAATGCCGATCTTTGCGCAGCGATGGATCGACGGCCAAACCAGCGAAGAGAAACGGAGGACGTCACTCGGTGCGGGAGCGCAATGGGACGGCGTACTTCGCGAGTCAGGCGTTTTTAATGAAGAGGGGTTGGTTCGAATCTCTGACCATCTATCGTACGAGGAAGCTTCGACCCTGCCGTGTGCGGCATTGACGGCTTGGCACGCGTTAGCTGTCTCGGGAGATCTGAAAGCTGGTCAGACAGTTCTGACGCTCGGTACCGGTGGGGTTTCGATATTCGCTTTGCAGCTTGCGAAGGCATTCGGCGCACGCGTTCTTTCGACGACCGGAAGTGATGAAAAGATCGACAAGTTACGGGAGATCGGCGCCGATGAGGTGATCAACTACAAAGATCGTGAAGACTGGGACACAGCGGTTCTCGAGCTGACGAATAAAGGAGGAGTCGATCATGTCGTGGAAGTAGGCGGCGCCGGAACACTGGCTAAATCCCTTAATGCTGTCCGCCTCGGCGGTCACATCGCTATGATAGGTGCACTGACCGGGCCGGGTAATTTCAACCCAATCACCGTGTTTATGAAAGCGGTCAGGCTTCAGGGAATTTTTGTCGGATCGCGATCTATGTTCGAAGATATGTTAAGGGCGGTCGAGGTGACGTCGCTGCGTCCGGTGATCGACCGCGTCTTTGCTTTCGCGGATGCTCGACAGGCGATGCATTACATGCAGAGCGGTGCACATTTTGGGAAAGTCGTTATCAAATTTTGATGGAGAACTACTTAAAGCCGACAGAGTTTATCGATAGCGACCACGAAGCCGTTCGTGAATTCGCCGAGGCGAATATTGACGGGTGTGTAACGGAGACGGCGCGGGCGATGAGTCTCTATTACGCCGTTCGTGACGGCTTTCAATATGATCCGTATGTCTTGGATCTTCGTCGAGAATCGCTTCGGGCAAGTTCTCTTCTCAAGAAGAGCCGCGGATACTGTATCGAGAAAGCTCTTCTCCTGGCAGCGTCGGCCCGTGCGGTTGGTATTCCGTCGAGGTTAAGCTTCTACATTGTGCGAAATCATATTGCGACGGAACGGTTGGCGAAGGCGCTTGAAAAGGACTATCTCGTTTTTCATGGAGCGGCGGAAATGTATCTCGACGGAAAGTGGGTGAAAACCACTCCGGCCTTCAATAAGAAACTCTGCGATTTTCTCGGTGTCGAACCGATAGAGTTTGATGGAACGACGGACGCGATCTTCCAGGAATACGACCGCGAAGGGAATGTGTTCATGGAATATCTGCACGAGTACGGGGCGTTCGAGGATATGCCGTATCAGATGTTTCTGGACGAGCTCGAGAAACATTATCCACATCTGACAGGAAATCCCCGGTTCGTCACGGACGAATTGGTTTATGACTTTCGAAAATAATTGAGTTCGCTTTACGCGTTAACTAAGGAGACAGAATATGGCGGAAAGAAAGGCAACAGCTGAGTGGAATGGAACGTTGACTGAGGGTGCAGGAAAATTCGCTCTCGGGAGCGGGTTGTTCGAGGGAGCATTTACATTTGCAACACGAATGGGGGACGAGCCCGGTACAAACCCGGAGGAATTGCTTGGTGCATCTCTGGCAGGTTGTTATGCGATGGCTCTAAACGCGACGTTGGAAAAAGAAGGTAAGCCGGCGAAGTCGGTTCATACGGAGGCAAAAGTCTATTTTGGAAAGGACGATTCGGGTTTCAAGATAAATCGGATAGACCTCGAAACGCAGGCCGAGATCGACGGCATTGAAGATACCGATTTTCAAACCATAGCCGAAAACGTGAAGAAGACTTGCCCCGTAAGCAAGGCTCTCGCCGCGGTCCCGATCAACCTGACGGCGAAACTGGTTCGGGCCCAAACCGCGACATAATCCGCGGTCGCGGAAATAATTTGATTCGGGTAAGCGTTTTAAGACTAGCGATTTTGCGCTTCTATAACGCTTCGCTATAATTTGGTTCTATTACATAGGAGATTTATATGTCGGCATTTGCTAGAGACGTAACAGATAGTAATTTTGAGAAAGACGTGCTTGGTTCTGACAAGCCCGTGCTTGTTGATTTTTGGGCGGAATGGTGTGGCCCTTGTCGCATGATCGCACCGTCCGTCGAGGCAGTAGCCCAGGAGTATGGTGAGAAAGCCGGATTTTTCAAGATGAATGTGGATGAGAATATGAACGTCCCGCAGCGTTACGGTATTCGGGGGATTCCGACGCTGATCCTGTTCAAAGGGGGGCAGGAGCAGGAACGCATAGTCGGAGCCGTCTCCCGCGATGCGATCGCTAAGGTAGTAGGAAAGTACGTCTAGTCAAGAATCGGCGTCTCGGTCATCTCTGAATGTACGGGACGCCAATTTTTACCTCACGAATATAGCTCTAGAGGCATATACTCATAACCATGAGCAACAACCTTTCGACCGAAGCTCTCGAGATGATCGCGCATCGTTTTCGCGTTCTATCAGAGCCTTTACGATTGAGATTGGTAAACCTTCTACGTGATCGCGAAATGAGTGTGACTGAGCTGACAAGCGAACTGAATACGAGTCAGCCGAACGTTAGCAAGCACCTGAAAATGCTCACCGCCTCGGGCGTCTTACGACGTGAGCAGCGCGGTAATGCGGTCTATTATTCGGTCGCTGACCCGAGCATCTTCGAGCTCTGCCAGGTTGTATGTGATTCATTGGGAGGGAGGCTAAAGGAACAGGCAGATCTCTTCGTCGGAGCTTAGAGAAATGTACGGTTGAATGTACAGTATTTGGCGGGAAAAGATGGAGGACGGCGAGATCCGCCTTATCGAAGTGTAGG